>NZ_JAAGNW010000016.1:49729-56700 GCF_010645215.1 Burkholderia multivorans
GGCAGCCGGCGATGAGTGCGGCGGCCGCGGCCAGCGCAATCCAGCCGGCTACAGGTTTTGCCGCGCGTTTGGTCGAATTCATCATGGTGAATAGGGCTCGCATGTCCTAGCTTTAAGTCTCGGTGACCCAGTCTAAATGACCCGTTCAAGTTCATTGCATGCCCGGCCGGGCATGGCAAATAGCGACGATTATAGCCCAAGCGCCTCGTCGTCCAACGCTCCTTCCAGTGATTCGCTCGACGATGATCTGACGAGCGAAGCCCTGGAGGTGCGTCCCGCGCCGTCGTCCGATGGCGCGGCCGATACCGCGCCGCGTATCGTCGAGGTTCCGCCGGCGTTGGCCGGCGAACGCCTCGACAAGGCGCTCGCCCAGCTTTTCCCTGAATTTTCGCGCAGCCGGCTGCAAAGCTGGATCGATGCGCAGCGCGTGCGGGTCGACGGCGAACCCGGGCGGGTTCGCCAGCCGGTCCCGCTCGGCGCGACCATCGAACTCGTGCCCGATCTGCTGCCCGAACAGCTCGCGTTCGCGCCGGAGCCGGTGCCGCTCACGATCGTCTACGAAGACGATGCGCTCGTCGTCATCAACAAGCCGGCCGGCATGGTCGTGCATCCGGCGGCGGGCAACTGGAGCGGCACGCTGCTCAACGGGCTGCTGGAGCGCTACGGCGACGCGGCGGCCGGGCTGCCGCGCGCGGGCATCGTGCACCGTCTCGACAAGGAGACCTCGGGGCTGATGGTGGTCGCGCGCACGCTCGCCGCGCAGACCGATCTCGTGCGCCAACTGCAGGCCCGCACCGTGAAGCGCCGCTATTTCGCGCTGGTGTGGGGGCAGATGCCGGAGGACGGCACGATCGACGCGCCGATCGGCCGCGATCCGCGCGAGCGCACCCGCATGGCGGTGGTGACCGGCGCGTCGGGCAAGCCCGCCCGCACGCATTTCCGCACCGTCGACCGGACGCTGTGGTCGCGCCAGCCGATCTCGGCGATCCAGTGCGACCTGGAGACCGGGCGGACGCACCAGATCCGCGTGCATTGCGCGCACGTCGGTCATCCGCTGCTCGGCGATCCGGTCTACGGTCGCGCGCGCGGCAAGCGTTCGGTGACACCGTTGCCGGACGGATTCGCGCGGCAGGCGCTGCATGCGTGGCGGCTCGGGCTCGTGCATCCGGTGAGCGGCCGCACGATGCAGTGGCGCTGTCCGCTGCCGGACGACGTCGCCGCGCTGGTCGAGGCGCTCGGTTTCGGTCACGACGAAGCGGAATTCGGCGACGACGATGCGGTCTATGAGGATGATTTCGACGAGGCCCGCCCGGACGGCGAGCCGTATCCCGACGACGAGGACTGACCGACCATGACGATGTTGCCCGCGCTGACGCCTGCCGATTGCCTGCAGCCCGACTGGCGGGCGCCGCCGCGCGTGCGCGCGCTGGTGTCGACCCGCGCCGGCGGCGTGAGCCTGCCGCCGTACGGCCGCTGGCAGGATGGCGTGGCGCTGCCGGGCGGCCTGAACCTGGGCCTGCACACCGGCGACGATCCCGCGCATGTCGAGGCGAACCGCGCGCGGCTTCTCGCGCTGACCGGCCAGCCGCGCGCCGCGTGGCTCGAGCAGGTGCACGGCGTCGAGATCGTGCAGGCTGATGCGGCGCTGGCCGCCGGGCCCGATGCGCCGCCGCTGCGCGCCGATGCGAGCGTGACCGACACGCCGGGCGCCGTGTGCGTCGTGATGGTGGCCGATTGCATGCCGGTGCTGTTGTGCGACGACACGGGGCGGGCGGTGGGCGCCGCGCACGCGGGCTGGCGCGGGCTCGTGTCGGGCGTGATCGAGCGCACCGCGCAGCGCGTCGCCGCGCTCGCGGGCGTGCCGACCGAGCGCCTGCATGCCTATCTCGGCCCGGCCATCGGGCCGACGGCATTCGAGGTCGGGCAGGAGGTGCGCGCGGCATTTCTCGAGGCTGCGCCGCTCGCCGAGCATACGGCCACCGTGCGCGCGTTCGTCGCGCACGACGCGGCGCACGGCAAATATTTCGCGCATCTCGCGGCGCTCGCGCGCCTGCGCCTCGCACGCCTCGGCGTGACGCAGGTGAGCGGCGGCGATCTCTGCACGGTGACGGCGCGCGAGCGCTTCTACTCGTACCGTCGCGACCGCGTGACGGGCCGCATGGCGGCGCTGATCTGGCTCGCGGATTGAGTGCGTTCGCGAACGGATTCAATCGGTCAGGTTTGTTGCAATTCCCAACGGTATGCGAACGATATTTTTGCTGCACTGCGCAGTTCGATTTTCGCGCGCGCTTCGCTTACACTGCCCGCTTCGATGAAGTGCCGCGAAGCCTCGTGTGGCCTTGCGTTCGCCATTTCCCACGGGTTCTTCGAACCGGCGGGCCGATCGTTGATTGACGTCGCAGGTCACATGGGGAAAACGATAATGATAAAACTACCGCACTGCGGCAGAATCTGGAGGAAATACTCCAGAGCATGACGGCCCGCCCGGCGCGGCCGTCTGCGGGATGAGAGGCGGTACGCGGCTCGAGCAGGATTTCCAGGAAACCCGCGCAGGTATCACCGGTAATGCAGGTATGACAGCACCGAAAAAATCGTCGACATCCCCCGAGGCCGATCGCACCCACGGTAAGCAGTCCGCCGATCCGGCGGCGCAGCCGATGCAGCAGATGCAGCAGATCTTCGAGACGTGGCTGGGCGCCTGGGCGCGCGCGGCCGAGGGCGGGCGCGCCGCATCCGGCGCCGCTGCCGGGCCGTCGCCGTTCGGCGCCGCCGCGTTTCCGTTCGCGCCGCCGGCGCCCGCCGACTGGGCGGGCGCGGCGGCGCCGCTCGCCGCCTTCAAGCTGCCGGTCGCCACGATCCCTCCCGCGCGGCTGCAGCAGCTGCAGGCCGATTATTCACAGGAATGCGCGGCGCTGATGCGCCAGTCCACGGCGACGACGCTCGAAGCGCCCGAGCTGAAGGATCGCCGGTTCAGCGCGGAGGCCTGGAAGGCGTCGCCTGCGCACGCGTTCGCGGCGGCCTGGTATCTGCTGAACGCGCGCTATCTGCAGGCGCTGGCCGATGCGGTCGAGACCGATGCGAAGACGCGCGAACGGATTCGCTTCGCGGTGCAGCAATGGACCGCCGCGACCTCGCCGAGCAATTTCCTCGCGCTCAATCCCGACGTGCAGAAGAACCTGCTCGATACGCAGGGCGAGAGCCTGCGCCTCGGCATGATGAACCTGCTCGGCGATCTGCAGCGCGGCAAGATTTCGCAGACCGACGAGTCGCAATTCGTGGTCGGCCGCAATCTCGCGACGACCGAGGGCGCGGTCGTGTTCGAGAACGACCTGATCCAGCTGATCCAGTACAAGCCGCAGACGCCGACCGTGTTCGAACGGCCGCTCCTGATCGTGCCGCCCTGCATCAACAAGTACTACATCCTCGACCTGCAGCCCGAGAATTCGCTGGTTGCGCACGCGCTGTCGAGCGGCCATCCGGTCTTCCTGGTGTCGTGGCGCAACGCGGACGCCTCGATCGCGCACAAGACCTGGGACGACTACATCGACGAAGGGATGCTCACCGCGATCGACGCGGTCCGCGAGATCAGCGGCCGCGAACAGATCAACGCGCTCGGCTTCTGCGTCGGCGGCACGATGCTCGCGACCGCGCTCGCGGTGTTCGCCGCGCGCGGCGAACACCCGGTCGCCTCGATGACGCTCCTGACCGCGATGCTCGATTTCAGCGACACGGGCGTGCTCGACGTGTTCGTCGACGAGGCGCACGTGCAGATGCGCGAGCAGACCATCGGCGGCAAGCATGGCGGCAAGCCGGGGCTGATGCTCGGGGTCGAGTTCGCGAACACCTTCTCGTTCCTGCGCCCGAACGATCTCGTCTGGAACTACGTCGTCGACAATTATCTGAAGGGGCGCACGCCGGCGCCGTTCGACCTGCTGTACTGGAACGGCGACTCGACGAGCCTGCCGGGGCCGATGTACGCGTGGTACCTGCGCCATACCTATCTGGAAAACAAGCTGCGCGAACCGGGTGCGCTGACGGTGTGCGGCGAGCCGGTGGACCTGTCGCGGATCGACGTGCCGACCTTCATCTACGGCTCGCGCGAGGATCACATCGTGCCGTGGCCGACCGCGTACGCGTCGACCTCGCTGCTGACGGGGCCGCTCAAGTTCGTGCTCGGCGCATCGGGCCACATCGCGGGCGTGATCAACCCGCCCGCGAAGAACAAGCGCAGCTACTGGACTCACGACGCGGAGGCGCGCGCCTTGCCGGCCACGGCCGATGAATGGTTCGACGGCGCCGCCGAGCATCCGGGCAGCTGGTGGCCCACCTGGATCGAGTGGCTCGATCCGTTCGGCGGCCGCAAGGTGAAGGCGCGCGCGCAATTGGGGTCCGCGCGCCACCCGGTGATCGAGCCGGCGCCCGGTCGGTACGTACTGCAGCGGAATTGACGAATCGCGGAACGGGGCGCACGCTCATGGCGTCCATGCTTGGGATTTTTAACAGGGTGAATCGTGGCGCGCCGCGTCGCGCCGGGCCCGGAGGGTGGTGAAATGACTGACGTAGTGATCGTATCGGCCGCGCGCACCGCGGTCGGCAAGTTCGGCGGTTCCCTCGCGAAGATCGCCGCGCCCGAGTTGGGCGCGGCTGTGATCAGGGCGGTCCTGGAACGTAGCGGCGTGAAGCCGGAGCAGGTCAGCGAAGTGATACTCGGCCAGGTGCTGACCGCGGCGTCGGGCCAGAACCCGGCGCGGCAGGCGGGGATCAAGGCCGGCCTGCCGACCGCGGTGCCCGCGATGACGATCAACAAGGTGTGCGGCTCCGGCCTGAAGGCCGTGATGCTCGCGGCGAACGCGATCGTCTCGGGGGATGCCGAGATCGTGATCGCCGGCGGCCAGGAAAACATGAGCGCGGCGCCGCACGTGCTGCCGGGCTCGCGCGACGGCTTCCGGATGGGCGACGCGAAGCTCGTCGACAGCATGATCGTCGACGGCCTGTGGGACGTCTACAACCAGTACCACATGGGCATCACCGCGGAAAACGTCGCGAAGGAATACGGCATCGGCCGCGCGGAACAGGATGCGTTCGCCGCGCTGTCGCAGAACAAGGCGGAGGCCGCGCAGAAGGCGGGCCGCTTCGACGACGAGATCGTGCCGGTCGAGATTCCGCAGCGCAAGGGCGAGCCGGTGCGCTTCGCGACCGACGAGTTCGTGCGCCACGGCGTGACGGCGGAATCGCTCGCGGGCCTCAAGCCGGCGTTCGCGAAGGACGGCACGGTGACGGCCGCGAATGCGTCCGGCCTCAACGACGGCGCGGCCGCCGTGCTCGTGATGTCGGCGAAGAAGGCCGAGGCGCTGGGCCTCAAGCCGCTCGCGCGGATCAAGGCGTTCGCGAGCGCGGGCGTCGATCCGAGCGTGATGGGGATCGGCCCCGTGCCGGCGTCGCTGCGCTGCCTGGAGCGCGCGGGCTGGACGCCCGGCGATCTGGACCTGATGGAAATCAACGAGGCGTTCGCTGCGCAGGCGCTGGCGGTGAACCAGCAAATGGGCTGGGATACCTCGAAGATCAACGTGAACGGCGGCGCGATCGCGATTGGCCATCCGATCGGCGCATCCGGTTGCCGGATTCTCGTGACGCTGTTGTACGAAATGCAGAAGCGCGATGCGAAACGGGGCCTTGCATCGCTGTGCATCGGCGGCGGGATGGGTGTTGCGCTGGCCGTCGAGCGTCCGTGACGAACGCCGGCCGCGCGGTTTCCTCGACGGAGGCGGCGCAGCCGGAACGCAGGCGAGGAAAGAGGGTTGCCGGTCGGCGCTTCTCAAAACGATAATGGAGTGACGTTTATGTCTCAGCGAATTGCTTACGTAACGGGCGGGATGGGCGGCATCGGCACCAGCATCTGCCAGCGCCTCCACAAGGATGGCTTCAGGGTGGTCGCGGGCTGCGGCCCGAGTTCGCCGCGGCGTACGAAGTGGATCGAGGACCAGAAAGCGCTGGGCTTCGATTTCGTGGCATCCGAGGGCAACGTCGGCGACTGGGACTCCACCAAGCAGGCGTTCGACAAGGTCAAGGCCGAGGTCGGCGAGGTCGACGTGCTGGTCAACAACGCCGGCATCACGCGCGACGTCGTGTTCCGCAAGATGACGCACGAGGACTGGACGGCCGTGATCGACACGAACCTCACGAGCCTCTTCAACGTCACGAAGCAGGTGATCGACGGCATGGTCGAGCGCGGCTGGGGGCGGATCATCAACATCTCCTCGGTGAACGGCCAGAAGGGTCAGTTCGGTCAGACCAACTACTCGACCGCGAAGGCCGGCATCCACGGCTTCACGATGTCGCTCGCGCAGGAAGTGGCGACGAAGGGCGTGACCGTCAACACGGTGTCGCCGGGCTATATCGGCACGGACATGGTGAAGGCGATCCGCCCGGACGTGCTCGAGAAGATCGTCGCGACGATTCCGGTGCGGCGGCTCGGCTCGCCCGACGAGATCGGCTCGATCGTCGCGTGGCTGGCGTCCGAGGAGTCCGGTTTCTCGACCGGCGCCGACTTCTCGCTGAACGGCGGCTTGCATATGGGCTGAGCCATGCGGCCGGCCGGCGCTCGCCGGCCGGTGCATGGTTCGGGTGGTTCCGGGTACGCGTCGCCGAGCAGTGGGCGGCGCGTCGTCACTGCGCTGCGCTGGCGCTCAAAGGCGTTACATGACCAATACAAAGAAGACGGCCGAACGGCTCATCAAGAAATATCCGAATCGCCGGCTGTACGACACGGAGACAAGCACCTACATCACGCTGACGGACGTCAAGCAGCTCGTGCTCGAGCAGGAAGACTTCAAGGTGATCGACGCGAAGAGCAACGAGGACCTGACGCGCAGCATCCTGTTGCAGATCATTCTCGAGGAAGAGAGCGGCGGCGTGCCGATGTTCTCGTCGCCGATGTTGTCGCAGATCATCCGTTTCTATGGTCACGCGAT
>NZ_JAAGNW010000160.1:0-6910 GCF_010645215.1 Burkholderia multivorans
GCTGCTCGCGGCCGGGCGCGACGAGGGCATCCGGGTGCTCGGCGAGGCCGAGCGCGCGATGCGTGAGGCCGGCGTCGCGGGGGAAGGCCTTCTGCTCGAAACCGATCTGCTCGACGAGGAAATCGCCGAACGCATTGCACGCGGCGCGCAGGAACTCGGCGCGGACCTCGTGGTGCTCGGCACGCACGGCCGGCGCGGGGTGAAGCGGGCGGTGCTGGGCAGCGTCGCCGAGCGCTTCCTGCGCGTCTCGGCGTGCCCGGTGCTGATGGTGCGCGGCGAACGCGCTGCGTAGGTCGACAGGACGTCGGCGGCGGCCGGTGCGCCGCGGCCGACGCCGACGGGAGCGGGTGATGACGATGCACGGCGAAATTCATGACGGCGACTGGGAAGTCGAAGTGGCCACGTCGCGTTGCGACGACGGTCGCTTTGCGTGCTGGATCCGGGTCGCGCACCGGCTCCAGGACGCGAGCGAACGCGATGCGATGGTCGCGGGCTTGCGCGAAGGCATGATCTGGATCGAACTGAAGCGATGCCATACGTTCGACGTATGAAGCCAGCCAACGAACTCGCGCGGGCGCGGTAAGCGAGCGCCGCGCCTCGCACCTGCCACGCGGCTGCTCATTCGAAGCGGCCCTGAACCACCCTCGACTCGCTATTCCAGCGTGACCGACGCATTCTTGCCAACCCGGCAGGGATCCGCCCGCACGCTCCTCGATTGCCTATCGGCGACACCCAAACATTACAAAAGCATTTTATTTTTGCTAATCGCTTTCGCCTAAAGCTATTTAAATTAATTACATCTCATCAAAAAAAGTTTGACGCGCGGATTTTGTTCTTGATATTGTTGGCCGCAAGCAATCTGACGGATTGCAAACAAAGCAATCAGTATTCAAACAGCTGCCTTTCGTTCCTGTAGGGCCACCTGCCGCGCCGGCCGTCTGTTGCGCTGCGGAATCGCAATCTTCGAGGCATTTCGTTCGCGCAGGGGCCATCTTTGCGCGCGAACCGTTTTTCTCAATATGTAGGACACCACATTGATGGTGTGGGATCCGCCATGCTTTCTTGCCTGGCGGACGCTATCGCACATCCCGGGTTTTTAAATAAAGGAGTGCGAATGAACTGGGTGTGAAACCCACCCGGCCGGCATGCACGCCGGCCGATGAGGCAAGCGCGGCGAACGTGAGGGGAAGTGAAGGGCGCCGCGCGGCAACGGAGTGCGTCAGTACGCATCCGGGCGAGACGTTGTTCGTGACATGTGATCGTTAACCGAGGGGGTAATTCAGATGAAACGCATTTCGAACAAGACACGCAAGCACCTATCGATCCTCGCGCTCGCGGCCGCCGCGACGGCGGGCGCGCATGCGGCCGACGCCGGCTGGACGGAAACCCGCACCAAGGGCTTCCTGCCGCTGGTCCAGCTCAACCAGGGTAGCGGGGCGGCGGGCGGCGCCGCGGCAAGCGCGGCGGCTGCCGCGCTCGAACTGGCGCCCGGCGAGTCGATCGACGTCGTGCTCGGCCTCAACCTGCGCGACGAGGGGCAACTCGACACCTTCCTGCACGACCTGCATACGCCTGGGTCGCCCCAGTACCGTCAATACCTGACGCCCGAGCAGTTCACGGCGCGCTATGCGCCGACCGAGCAGCAGGTGGCCGCCGTCGTCGCGCACCTGCGCAAGGCCGGTTTCGTCGATATCGTCGTTGCTCCGAACCGGCTGCTCGTATCCGCTTCGGGTACGGCCGCCACCGTCAAGTCGGCATTCCGGACCTCGCTCAAGCGCTTCAACAAGGACGGCCGCAGCGTCTATGCGAACACCGACGCCGCCCAGGTGCCGAACGCGATCGGCTCAGTGGTGAGCGCGGTGCTCGGCCTGCAGAACGTGGAGGTCATGCATACCGGCGCGACCAGCAAGCCGAAAGGCAATACGAGCAACCTGACGATTCCGGCCGGCGCATCCGCGGTGCCGCACAACCCGGTCGAGTTCTCGTCGATCTACGGCGGCGCGAGCACGCCGAGCGCCTCGCAGACGACGGTCGGGATCATCGCCGAAGGCGATCTCACGCAGACCCTCTCGGATCTCGGCATCTTCGCCGCGAACAACGGGCTCGGCACGATCAGCACCTCGGTCGTGAAGACCGGCTCGGCCGGCAGTTCGTATACCGACACGAGCGGGACCACCGAGTGGAACCTCGACAGCCAGTCGATCGTCGGCGCGGCGGGCGGCAGCGTGAAGCAGGTCGTGTTCTACGACGCGCCGTCGATGTCGCTGACGGCAATCACCGCCGCGTACAACAAGGCCGTGACCGACAACGTCGCGAAGGTGATCAACGTATCGCTCGGCGTATGCGAGGCTTCCGCGCACAGCGCCGGTTCGCAGGCGACGGACGACACGATCTTCAAGCAGGCGGTGGCCCAGGGGCAGACCTTCTCGGTGTCGGCGGGCGACCACGGTGCCTACGAGTGCGCGGGCGGCGCCCCGTCCCGTTCGACTTACACGGTCAGCGAGCCGGCGACGTCGCCGTACGTGATCGCGGTCGGCGGCACGACGCTGTTCACCAATACGTCGAACAATGCCTACAACAGCGAGATCGTCTGGAACGACCCGAGCTGGCAGGCGGGTACGGTGTGGTCGACGGGCGGGGGCTTCAGCAAGTACGAGAGCGCACCGGCATGGCAGCCGTCGAGCCTGACCGGCTCGACCACCCGCGCGCTGCCGGACATCGGCTTCGACGCGGACCTGCGCACGGGTGCGATCCTGGTGGTGAACGGCAAGACGTCGGATACGCTGTGGGGCTCCGGCTACCTGAACAACGAGGGCGGCACGAGCCTCGCCGCGCCGATCTTCACCGGCATCTGGGCGCGCCTGCAATCGGCGAACGGCAATGCGCTCGGTTTCCCCGCTGCGAGCATCTACAAGTACTTCCCGTCGAACGCCGCGGTGCTGCACGACGTCACGTCCGGCAACAACGGCAGCGGCGGCTATGGGTATAACGCGAAGGCGGGCTGGGATCCGGTGACGGGTTTCGGCAGCGTCGACATCGCCAAGCTGAACGCGTTCATCAAGAGCACGTCGGACTTCGCGCGCTAGGCGCGTCACGCGCGAAGGCGGGCCGGATCGCGAGGCGCGGTCCGGCCCGCTGTTTTTCAGGGTATTGCGCGAGTGCAAGCCCGCCGTGCTTCAGGCGGCATCGGGCCCGGTCGCCGGCGGCATGCGCGTCATCCGATCCAGCTGACGCACGACTTCGTCACGCAGCGCGCGCGACAGCGACTGATAACCGAGGACGTCGGCGAACCACAAGCCATCGGCCGCGAGGCGGCAGATCATCGCGGTCGCGGCCTGCGCCAGCGGCAGCCGATCGGGTTGCAGGCCGTCGCGCAGCGGCGCCGACCAGCGCTCGCGCACGTCGGGATCGCTCATCATCGAAGCAACCAGCACGCGCAGCACGTCGCCGTCGGCGATCGGATCCTTGTCGTCCACGCTCACGTGCAGGTAGGCCCGCGCCTGGGCGCCGGCCGGCATCGGATCCGCCGCCGCGCGTTCGGCGACGCGCCGCTGGAAGCCGGCGATGGTCTGCTCGAACAAGGCGTCGAGCAGGGCCTGCTTGCTGCGGAAGTGATATTGCAGGCCGCCCTTGCTGACCGCCGCGCGCTCGGCGACCGCGTCGAGCGTGACCGCCTGCGCGCCATGTTCGCGCGCGAGATCGGACGCAGCCTGCAGCAGTTTTGCGCGTACTTGCGCGGGCGCCTTCTTGCGCCGGCTGCCGGACGCCGGGGCGGGGGGCGACGGAGGGGATGCGGGTTGCGGCGCGGCCCGGGCCGCGGGAGGGCGACGGGCGGCGCGGGGAGTATTGGCCATGCGCCATCTTAGCACCCGTCCCTCAGCCTAAAACAATCCGTCCGGATGGTATGATGCGCGCATGAATCCGCACCTTATCTCCTCGCTTCCCGCACTCGACGCCGCGATCGTGCGCGGCCGCGACGCGCTCGTCCGCCTCCAGCAAGCCGATGGCAGCTGGTGTTTCGAACTGGAATCCGACGCGACGATCACCGCCGAATACATCCTGATGATGCATTTCATGGACAAGATCGACGATGCGTTGCAGGAGAAGATGGCGCGCTACCTGCGCGCCACGCAGCGGCTCGACACGCATGGCGGGTGGGCCCTGTACGTCGACGGCGCGCCCGACGTGTCGTGCAGCGTCAAGGCGTATTTCGCGCTGAAGGCGGCGGGGGATGCCGAGGATGCGCCGCACATGGTGCGCGCGCGCGAAACGATCCTCGGGCAGGGCGGCGCGGCGAAGTCGAACGTGTTCACGCGGATCCTGCTCGCCACCTTCGGCCAGGTGCCGTGGCGCGCCACGCCGTTCATGCCGATCGAATTCGTGCTGTTCCCGAAGTGGGTGCCGATCTCGATGTACAAGGTCGCCTACTGGGCGCGCACGACCATGGTGCCGCTCCTCGTGCTGTGCTCGCTCAAGGCCCGCGCGCGCAATCCGCGCGGCATTTCGGTCGCCGAGCTGTTCGTGACGCCGCCCGACCAGGAGCGCCGCTATTTCCCGAAGGCGGGGGGCGCGCGCCGCGCCTTCCTCGCGCTCGACCGCGTGGTGCGCCATGTCGAGCCGCTGATCCCGCGCCGCTTGCGCGCGCGTGCGATTCGCCACGCCGAGGCGTGGTGCGCTGAACGGATGAACGGCGAGGACGGGCTCGGCGGCATCTTCCCGCCGATCGTCTATGCGTACGAGATGATGCAGGTGCTCGGCTATCCGGACGATCATCCGCTGCGGCGCGACTGCGAGGCGGCACTGCAAAAGCTGCTCGTCACGCGTGCGGACGGCAGCGTGTACTGCCAACCGTGTCTGTCGCCGGTGTGGGATACCGCGTGGAGCACCATGGCGCTCGAACAGGCCTGCGTGGTGACGGATACGCCCGAAGCGGTGCGCGCGACGCGTCAGCGGATCACGCGTGCGTACGACTGGCTCGCGACGCGCCAGGTCGACGCGCTGGACGGCGACTGGATCGAGAACGCGCAACCCGACACGCCGCCGGGTGGCTGGGCGTTCCAGTACGCGAATCCGTACTACCCCGACATCGACGACACCGCTGTCGTGGCCGCGATGCTGCATCGGCGCGGCCGCGCGCAGCAGCGGGTGATGGGCACGGATCCGTACGCCGCGCGCGTCGCGCGCTCGCTCGACTGGATCCGCGGCCTGCAGTCGCGCAACGGCGGCTTCGCCGCGTTCGATGCGGATTGCGACCGGCTCTATCTGAACGCGATTCCGTTCGCCGATCACGGCGCGCTGCTCGATCCGCCGACCGAGGATGTCTCCGGCCGCGTGCTGTTGTGCCTGGGCGTGGCGGGACAGCCGGGCGACCACGCGGTGATCCGCGACTGCATCGCGTACATCAAGCGGACGCAACAGCCGGACGGCAGCTGGTGGGGACGCTGGGGCACGAACTACCTGTACGGCACCTGGAGCGTGCTGGCCGGGCTCGCGCTGGCCGGCGAGGATCCGTCGCAACCGTACATCGCGCGCGCGCTTGCGTGGCTGCGCGCACGGCAGCATGCCGACGGCGGCTGGGGCGAGACGAACGACAGCTATAGCGATCCGACGCTCGCCGGCACGAACGGCGGCGAAAGCACGTCGAACTGCACCGCGTGGGCGCTGCTCGCGCAGATGGCGTTCGGCGACGGCCAGTCGGAGTCGGTGCAGCGCGGGGTGGCCTATCTGCTGTCGGTGCAGCAGGACGACGGCTTCTGGTGGCACCGTTCGCACAACGCGCCGGGCTTCCCGCGCATCTTCTATCTGAAGTACCACGGCTACACCGCGTACTTCCCGCTGTGGGCGCTCGCGCGATACCGGCGCCTGAACGAGACGGCTGCCGATACCGCGCAAACGCGGATCGCGGAAGTCGCGGCCTGAGCCGGTCGCCCGCACCCGCGCGGGCAACGACGGATGTCACGACCGGAGCGGCGGGCTCGCATTCGAGCCCGCCGCGAACCGCACGAAGCGAACCAGATCGACGAATCTAGACGACTGGTCTAATTCAGTGCTACCATGCGCAGCATGAGTGCAAGCACCGCCGCCGACGTGCGGCAACACATCCTCGATACCGCCAAGCCCATCATGCTCTGCAAGGGGTTCTCGGGCGTGGGTCTGAACGAGATCCTGGCCGCCGCCGGCGTGCCGAAGGGCTCGTTCTATCACTACTTCGGCTCGAAAGAGGCGTTCGGCGAAGCCATTCTCGAATCGTACTTTGCCGATTACATCGAGCACATCTGGCAGGCGATGCAGGAGGGCAAGGATCCCGAAGGCAAGTGCCTCGCGGTCAAGCTGGGCGCGGAAGTGTGCGACCTGTCCGAGGCCATGCGCGTCGCGCTCAAGCGCGGCACCGACCGCATCGTCGAACGGCTTGCCGCCTGCCTGGCCGCCGCGCTCGAAGACGGTTCGCTCACGGTCGGCGTCGAGCCGCGGGAAACCGCCGTGATGCTCTACGAACTGTGGCTGGGGGCAACCTTGCTGGAGAAGATGCGTCGCGACGGCTCGGCGTTGCAGACCGCCATGAAAACGACGCGGCGGATGCTGCAACTTGCCGGGCACTGAGGGAAGAGCAGGGCGACGGCCCGCCGGCCAGGACACGTACTTCGATACGCCCGCGCGTATCTTTTTTTGATCGTCAAACTAGACGACTGGTCTAATATATTGGAACGGATGATGCAGAACTTCAGCTACTACAACCCCACGCGAATCATCTTCGGCGAGAACACGGTGGCCCGCCTCGACGAACTGATTCCCCGCGATGCCCGCGTTCTCGTGCTGTATGGCGGCGCGAGCGCGCAAAAGAACGGCACGCTGGACGAGGTGCGCGCGGCGCTCGGTGCACGCGAGGTCGAAACGTTCGGCGGCATCGAGC
>NZ_JAAGNW010000160.1:6920-8583 GCF_010645215.1 Burkholderia multivorans
CGAGCCGAATCCGACCTACGAGACGCTGATGAAGGCGGTCGAGCAGGTGAAGGCGAAGCGCATCGCGTTCCTGTTCGCGGGCGGCGGCGGCTCGGTGATCGACGGCACGAAGTTCGTCGCCGCCGCTGCGCGGTTCGACGGCGAACCGTGGCAGATCATGGAAACGCATGGCGCGAACGTGCGCGACGCGCTGCCGTTCGGCAGCGTGCTGACGCTGCCCGCGACCGGCTCCGAAATGAACAGCGGCGGCGTGGTCACGCGCCGCGCGACCCACGCGAAGCTGGCGTTTCGCAGCGAGCACGTGTTCCCGGCGTTTTCGATCCTCGATCCCACGAAAACCTACACATTGCCGGCGCGGCAGATCGCGAACGGCGTCGTCGACGCGTTCACGCATATCGTCGAGCAATACCTGACCTATCCCGCCGACGGCCTCGCGCAGGACCGCTTCGCGGAGGGCCTGCTGCAAACCCTGATCGAGATCGGCCCGAAAGCGCTGGCCGAGCCGCACGACTACGCGGTGCGGGCCAACCTGATGTGGGTCGCGACGTTGGCCCTGAATGGCCTGATCGGCGCGGGCGTGCCGCAGGACTGGGCGACGCACATGGTGGGCCACGAGCTGACCGCGCGCTACGACATCGATCACGCGCGCCGGCTCGCGATCGTGCTGCCCTCGATGCTGCAGGTCCGGCGCGACAGCAAGCGCGCGAAGCTGCTCCAGTACGCGGCGCGCGTATGGAACCTCACCGACGGCACGGAAGACGCGCGCATCGACGCGGCGATCGAGGCGACGCGTGCGTTCTTCGAGCGCCTCGACGTGAAGACGCGCCTGACCGATTACGGCGTTGGTGCGGAAGCGATCGACCAGCTCGTCGCGCAACTCGGCGAACACGGCATGACGCAGCTGGGCGAGCACAAGGATGTCACGCTCGACGTGAGTCGACGCGTGCTGGAAGGCGCGTTGTAAGCCATCGCAAACCATCGTCTCATTGAAGAGGACATGTATGCCGCAAAACGAATCCCTCAACCGCCGCATCGTGCTGGCCGCCCGTCCGGTCGGCGCGCCGACGCCGCACGACTTCCGTCTCGAAACCGGCGAGGTGCCGACGCCGCGCGACGGTGAAGTGCTGCTGCGCACGCTCTACCTGTCGCTCGATCCGTACATGCGCGGTCGCATGAGCGATGCGCCTTCATATGCGCCGCCCGTCGAGCTGGGTGGCGTGATGGTGGGCGGGACCGTCAGCCGGGTCGTCGCGTCGAACCACGCGGGGTTCGCGGCCGGCGATCTCGTGCTCGGCGCAAGCGGATGGCAGGATTACGCCGTGTCGAAGGGCGCCGACCTGATGCCGCTCGGCCGGGACGTCGCGCATCCGTCGCACGCGCTGGGCGTGCTGGGCATGCCGGGGTTCACCGCGTATCACGGCTTGTTGAATATCGGCGAACCGAAGGCGGGCGAAACCGTGGTCGTTGCGGCCGCGAGCGGCGCCGTGGGCTCCGTGGTCGGACAGATCGCCAAGCTGAAAGGGTGCCGGGTGATCGGCATCGCGGGCGGCGCCGACAAGTGCCGCTACGTGACGGAGACGCTGGGCTTCGATGCCTGCCTCGATCGCCGCGCGCCGGACTTTGCCGGCCAACTCGCCGAGGCATGCCCCGACGGCATCGACGT
>NZ_JAAGNW010000160.1:8593-15515 GCF_010645215.1 Burkholderia multivorans
GCACTACAACGCCAGCGCGCTGCCGCCGGGACCGGACCGCTTGCCGTTGCTCGCGGGCACGCTGCTCGGGAAGCGGATCCGCATGCAGGGCTTCATCATCAGCGACCACTACGCGAGCGGCTACGCGGCATTCCTCCGGGAAATGGGCGCGTGGGTGGAGGCCGGCAAGGTGACGCTGCGCGAGGATGTCGTCGACGACCTCGAACAGGCGCCGCACGCTTTCATCGGCCTGCTCGAAGGCGAGAACTTCGGCAAGCTCGTCATCCAGGTGGCCGAGGTCTGAGGCCCGGCGCACCGCATGAGGAAACCCATTCATGAGCATCCATCTCTTCGCCAGCCTGATCCCGAAGCCGGAACACGCCGCTGCGGTCGAGGCTGAACTGCGGCGCATGGTGACGGCGACCCGCGCCGAGCCGGGCAATCTTCGCTACGACCTGTTCCGACAGGCGGACGGACAAGCGGGATTTCATCTGTTCGAAACCTATCGGGACGAGGCCGCGATCGACGCGCACCGTGCAAGCGAGCACTACCGCGCCTATCGCGCCAGGGTTGCGGACTGGCTGGTCGAGGCGCCGGACGTGAAGGTCCTGCTGGCCGCCGATGTCGCGGGACAGGCGACCGATCGGTGAGCGGTTAGGCGAAGCGAGGGCGCGGTGCGCGCCGGCTTGCAAACCGGCGCGCACCGCGTCATGCGAACGAGAGGAAACGATGCGTATCAAGACCATGTTGTCCGTATGCGCGATGACCTCCGCATACGCGCAAACGCAGGGCGCGCTCACGCGAGAGCAAGTGAGAGCGGAGCTTTATCAGGCATTTCTGGATGGGCGGCTGCCGCAGGACATGAAGCAGACGTATCCGTCGCCGCCCATGAATCAGGCCGATATTGCGGCGAACCGGCGACGCGACGCCGCGCGCAGCGACGCCTATGCGCACTTCGTCCGATAAACCCGAATGCTTGCTCTAAAGACGTGACGGCGAGAAGGCCCGGGCGGCAGCCGCGCCCGGTGCAGGCGAGCGGCGCGCACGCGCTATCCGGAAAGAAATCGATATGGCATGCTGTCGCTCCACGCGGTACGTGATGGCTTGCGCGATGATTTACCCGCGCGTGTCCCCCCGATTGCGCTCCGCAGAAACAGAATAACGATGCGCCGTATCCGTTGCTGAAAATCATCGAGACCTGGCCGTACACGTGCGGCGGGGTCAACGCGCGTCACCCGGCGAGGTTCGATGCGCGGTGCGGATCGCCAGGCAGTCCCTCGAATGCGCATTCCACGATAGACGAGAGAGTGATGACTTCGACTTTTCATGCCCGGCATCCGGCGGGCGCGTTCGCGATGCTGATCGCCGCATTCGCGATCAACATGAGCGGAACCACGTTGCCGACCGCGATCTACGGGCACTATCAACACCAATACGGGCTGACGCCCACCCTCGTCACGACGATCTACGCCGTGTATGCGGCCGGCGTGCTGGGCGCGCTGCTCACGGTCGGCAACTGGTCCGATCAGCTGGGACGGCGACGCATGCTGCTAGCCGGGCTGCTGGCCTCGGCCTTGTCGTCCATCGTGTTCCTGCTGAGCGACGGCGTGCCGACGCTGATGCTCGCGCGTTTCCTGTCGGGCCTGTCTGCCGGGCTCTTCACCGGCACCGCCACGGTGGCCGTGATCGAAGCGACGCCGCCGGCCTGGCGCATGCATGCGACCCTGGCGGCGACCGCCTCCAACATGATCGGCCTGGGCTGCGGCCCGTTGCTCGGCGGCATGCTGGTCGAATGGCTGCCGTTACCGATGCGCCTGCCGTATGCGGTCCATCTGCTGCTGGTGTGCGTGGCGGCGATCGGCGTGTGCCTCGTGCCCGAGACCGCGCGCTTGCCCGCGCGCAGGAGGCTCGGCCTGCAACGGCTTTCGCTTCCCGATACCGTTCGTCCGGTTTTCATTCCGGCGGCCATGGCCGGCTTCGCCGGCTTTGCCGTCGTCGGTTTTTTCGCCGCGGTCGCGCCGCAATTGATCCGCGCCTCGCTGCATCTTCGCAACGGCGTGCTGATCGGCGCGATCGTGTTTCTCGTGTTCGCGTGCTCGACCGTCGGGCAGATCGCGCAGGCGCGGATCGCCGCGCGCTGGCGCTTGGTGGTCGGATGCGCCGGGCTGATCGGCGGCTTGCTGGCCATCGCGTTCAGCGTGCGGGAAAGCTCGCTGGATGCGTTACTGGTCGGAAGCGTGCTGGCGGGAATCGGGCAGGGCATTTCGCTGAGGTCCGGCCTGGGCGAGATCGCCGCGGCCGCTCCGCCGGACCGGCGCGCCGAAGTCACGTCCTTGTTCTTCGTCGTGCTCTATGTCGCCATTTCCCTGCCGGTGATCGCGCTGGGCGTGGCGGTGCAGAAAGTCGGTATCGAGCGGGCCACGCTGATTTTTGCCGGCGCGACGATCGTGCTGGTGGGATTGGCGCTGAGCATTTCACTCGCGACCCGGCGCATGGAACAACCGGGGACGGTTTGACCCCGGCTCGTCAGCGCAGGGACGCATGATGGGCGCGCACGATCCGATCCGATGAAAATCACCGCTGACAGGCGGCTTATATAGGAGATGAGCATGCAGCCACCGAAGCACCTTCACCCGGCCGTGGTCGATTCGTTGAATCTGTGGCATCGGATGGTCGACCAGCGCGATTTGAGCGAACTGGAATCGATCGTCGACCCCGGCGCGGAGTTTCGTTCACCGATGGCCTTCTCGGCTTACCAGTCTGCTGCGGCGCTGATGCTTGCGTTGAATACGGTTATCCGCGTGCTCGAGGATTTTGCCTACCACCGCCAACTGGTGAGCGACGACGGGCTCAGTGTCGTACTCGAATTCAGCGCGCGGGTGGGCGAACGCAAGCTCAAGGGCGTCGATTTCATTCGATTCGATGCGCACGGCAAGATCGTCGAATTCGAGGTGATGGTGCGTCCGTTGAATGCGCTGCAGGCGCTCGGCGCCGAGATGGGGGCGCGGCTGGGAGACAAGTTGCCGGCCTACAAGGCCGCGACGTGAGCGACTGCGGCCATTGATCGGATTGGCATCCATCCCGGTTCCTGACGGGAGTGGGCGCACTCGCGACATTCGAGGATATTCATGACCATTCAACTGCACAATCCGGCGAACATCGCCGCGCCGTTCTCCCGCTACAGCCACGGTGCTTCGGCGCCGGCCGACGCGCGCTGGCTGCATATCTCCGGGCAAGTCGGCGCTGCGCCCGACGGCGCGGTGCCCGATGACCCTGAACGCCAGATCGAACTGGCCTGGGACAATCTCTTCGCGGTGCTGGAGAGCGCGGGGATGAGCGTGACGGATCTGGTCAAGGTGGATGGGTTCGTCGTCCGGCCGGACTTGATACCGCTCTATCGCGCGGCGCGCGAGCGGCGTTTGGCCGGACACGCATCCGCCTCGACCCTGGTGATCGTGGCCGGCCTCGTCACGCCGAATCTGCTGGTGGAAATCCAGGCGGTGGCCGCCCGCTAGCTTCCCGCCTATCCGGCCGGATCACTTGAGCAAACCTGCAGGACGGCAGGCTTCACTGCCGTGGCTACTCGACGTTCTCCGATTCCTTTGCATCGATCAGTTCCAGCCGGTATCCATGATTGTAGACAGCGCGAAGCCGGACTCCGTTTTGCGGACCGAGGTGGAGCTTGGTGCGCACACGATAGATGTGTGTGTCGAGCGTGCGCGATATTTGATCGGAATCGCGGCCCCAGATCGACTTGATCAAGCGTTCTCGCGGCATCACACGGCCGCAATTCTGAAATAGCGCGACAGCAATGCCGAATTCCCGGAAGGTCAGCTTGATCGGCTGGCCGTCCAGGAACACGGTACCGCCTGAAAGATCGAGCCGATAACGGCCAACTTCGAGCGACGTGGGTGCCGCCGTGACGGGATAGGCGCGTCGCAGCAGGGCGCGAACTCTCGCGACCAGTTCATTCCGCCGGACCGGCTTGACCATGTAATCGTCGGCGCCTGCCTCGAGCGCAACGACGAGTTGGTCCTCGCGCACCCGGTTGGTCAGGAACAGCACCGGAAGATCTCTACCGACTCGGGCGCGGATCCAGGCGAGAACCTCCAGTCCGGACATGTCCGGGAGGTTCCAGTCGAGCACGACCAGATCGAAGATGTCGGTTTCGAGGAACCGTATGGCTTCGGCGCTGGCGACAGCGCTCCGGACATCGAATCCTTCGGTAAGCAGCGTCTCGCGGATAAGTTGTGCCTGTGATGGCTCATCATCAAGGGACAGGATTCTCATTGAGACCGTTTTCCTTCGAGTTGCACAGATTCGCAAAAAACTGGTTGCATAGATTTCGGTTTATTCCTCCGACAAGATGTAAGGCACTTGTCGAGAAATTGTTTCAAATAATTTCAAATCATGTAATCTTGTGATATGCCGAAGAATCGCACTTTTAGCGACATGATTTGTCAACATTTCTGAATGCGAGCGATATTGCTTTCCCTTTGTCACGATGTGACAAATGTTTTCAATTGACGACTGCCGCGGCTATAGTCTGTGATCCAAGGTGTTGCCATGGATTTAAGGGTTTGATATTGACTATTCTTGTCATTCGAGCTTGCTCGTACGATGAGGCATGGTGGAAGTCATGTTCTCTTCGCACAGATTGCCGCTAAGCGCTGCTTCATGCGGCATGATGAAGGGCAGGGTAAGTCCCTAGCGCTTTGGGGGCAATGAAGTACAGGATGTCGGTGTCTGCATCTGTCTTGGTAATAGGAAATCAGATAACTGCGAGCATGCAGCATGGAATCGTATCGACAATATCTAGATCAGAAAACGAAGCTTGAGTCACAGTTTGCCGAAGAGCGCCGAATCGCGGCAGAAGCAATCCTGCAGGAAATCCAACATTGCGTTCGAGAGTTTGGCTTCGTTCCGGAAGACATTTTCCCTACGGAAATTCTCCGGCGCGCGACCAAGCGACGGGTCCGCTATTTCGACCCGGTCAGCGGCGCAACGTGGTCGGGGTCAGGGCGGGCGCCCGACTGGATTCGTGACAAAGATCGAAAGCAATTTGAAATAAGCAATTTCTGATCGTGTGAGGGTGGAGGTTGATTTTGGTTCGCCTTCGCCCCTGATCAAACGAAACACGCGCCACAATAGACCGGCACTGCCCGGGAAAAGGCTGCGCCGATCGCCCAGGCCAAGCATTCAGGTTGTCGGCAATGGTGTTGAGTGCCCAATTTGGGCCACCAGCGGCTCCCCGGGTGGTTCGAATCGCCGGTCGGTCGGGCTGCGTTCGCAGCGTTACATCGTCGCGAGGCTCGACTCGCAAGGTATCGAAGGACATCGCTCGGCCAGTAGCGCGGCGATCGGACTTGAGAGACTTGACCTTCGTAGCGATCGGCCAGAGCGGCCGGAATCTCGCCTGCCTACATGCAGGGCGATATCAGATTCGTGAAAGCACGTTCACCTCAGAACCCATCAAACATTCACCTCAAAACTGGCGAATATCGCTGCCTGCGTCAATACGAGACGCGGTATCGGGTTCCGTACGGCTTTCAGTCACTTGTGTCGTGCGTTTCTAATTCTCCTCCTCCGGTCCGACGCAAACGACGCGATTCAGACGCCCCTGTGACTGACCGTTTTCCATCCGGCGCAAGCGTGCCCCGATCTTGCGGCGCACCGCCACGATGGCGGTTCCAGGCTTGGCTTAGTTCACACCAATATGCTGCCTCCGGGATATCCACGAGGCTTTACGGTGAGTACGCCTTTGTCGAGCCTGAATTTATTCGGGTAATCGATATGTACATATATAGGGTCGAGGCGTGAATCTGAACCCGTTGCCAGAATTTACATTTATTATAAATTTTCGTGACAAAAGTTTTCTTTGCGGGATTTTCCGATAAATATCATTCAATGAAATTCTGAATGAGACGGAGGCTATCAATCACGAGATCGAATTCAATTAAAGATAAATTTAAAAACAAACTATCGATCTCGTGCTTCGTACCCGAGGCTGCCTTCATTCAACCTCGGAATTTTATATGCCCCTATTGATTTGAATCTCTTTGGAGCGTCGCCGGTTACAAGTGCGTCTTTTATTTCGCACGCGGCGAATGATTGCATCTTTGTAGTTGGGGGGAGACGGTTTTGAGCGCTATGCCGTCATAGCCGGCCTGGAAAGCCGCGCGGCAGGAGTTCAGCCTTTAAACGATGTTGCTTGCAGCAAGACTTGAGCCGACACCAGTGGTCGTGCTGCTGATAATTCGTATACTTAGGGGTATATATCTTGAATAAATCATACAAGACGATATGGAATGAGTCGCTTGGCGCGTGGGTGGCTGCGTCGGAGCTTGATTCCGCCAGGGGCAAGTCGAAGACGGTGAAGGTCGCATGTGCGATTGCGGTTGCACTGTCTATCGTGATGACGAGCGCGATGCCGGGTTCGGCATGGGCTGCATCGGTAATATTGTGTACCAATACGAATGTATATAGTGGTAGCCAAAATGGTGCGGCATGGGGTACCGGCAGCGCTATTGGCACTGGATACGAAGATCAATGCAACGGATCGTCCGGCGCTTTGCTCTCGGAAGGAAGCGGTTTTAATGGTGCTAACGGTACCTCTGCCTACATCAGCCTCGGCAATATCGGAACGCAGGGCGCCGCTGGTCTGATGCGGCTTTATGCGCCGAGCGGATTTATTGTCGGCGGGACGCCATGGCTACAAATGGGGCTGAACGCGTCGGCAAGTAGTTCGAGCGCCGTGGCGTTGGGAAGTGGGGCGACGGCCTCTGGGGCTAGCTCGATAGCACTTGGTGCGAACGCGTCGGCCACGAGCGCTAATGATGTTGCGCTGGGTTCGGGGTCGGTGACCGCTGCGCCTACTGCAACGTCGAGTGCGGTAATCGGCGGGACGACCTATTCGTTCGCGGGTACGACTCCATCGAGTGTG
>NZ_JAAGNW010000161.1 GCF_010645215.1 Burkholderia multivorans
GGGGTCCCCTTGATTTCACTGCAATTTACCGGGGTAGCCTGATCTAGGCACGGCAAGGTTTGGCGGTTCGCCCCTAAAATAATATTCAATCAAATCAGACACTTCCTGACTGGTCTTTCCGTTGTTCTTCAGCATCTCTTCACCGAGCCCCGGCGGACGTAGACGCCTATTCGCCGGCGCAGTCGGGCCTGTATAGCAGCGATAATGAAAATTATCGCGAATAGATGGAGAGATATCGCTGTAAACATGGTTATCTAACGTTAGATATGTATGGAATAATTGAGTCGACGTAACTCGATCCACGCGCCATGCCCCGTCCTGCCGCCGTCACAGTCGAACAGATCCGCTCCACGGTGCTCGCGATGCTCGCCGAGGCCGGCGACGCCGCGCCGGCCAGTGGCACCCGCTTTCGCCAGATCGTGTCGGTCCGCAAGCTGCGAGCGCGGCTCGGCGCTGGCGACCCTGCGACGCTCGCCCGGGCGCTGAATGCGATCGAGGCGGAGGTCGTCCGGGCAGGCCTGGTCGAGGTCGCGATTCCCGACCTGCCGCCCGACATTGCCGAGCTGATGCGCGCGCTGTGGCACGCTGCCGTCGCGGTGCAGCTCGACGACAGCGCCCGCCTCAAACAAGCGGCCGAGGCCGGCGTCGCCGCTGCGGACGCGGCCCGCACTGATGCGGAGCTCCGTGTCGAACTGCTGCGGCAGGAGGTCAAGGCCCTGCGCGCGACAGTCGCCGCGCGCGACGCCGAACTGGCTGACCTGCGCGCCCAACACGGGGTTTTACGGGACCGCTGTGCATCCCTTGAGGGCCAAGCTGACGAGCGCCAGGCTGCCCTCGACAAATTGACGGTGGACCAGGCTGACCGCGATCGCGCGCACAATGCAGCGCTCGAGGCAGCGCAGCATCGGTACGAGGCCCTGTCGAAACAGCTGCTGCAGGAAACCGCCCATCAGCGCGAGGCGCTGAAGAAGGAGCATGCGCAGGCGGCGTCGCAACTGAAATTCGCCGAGCGCCGGATCGCCGCGCTGGAAGCCGAGCGCGATCGGCTCGACGGCGATCTGGCACGTGAGCGTGAGGTTCGCCAACAGGCGGTCGGTGAGGCGCTGGCCCTGAAGGCAATCAATGCGCAGCAACACGCCCAGCTCGCCGACCTGCTGCGCGACATCGCGCCGAAGCCGACTACCCGTACCGGCCTAGCGCTGGCGAAACGTGCCACGGGTAGCGCCTCGACGAAGCGCAAGGGAAAATGACTCCGTCCACCGCTTGCTCGATTCCTGACCACCCATGAACGTCGCTAACTGGGTCGATACCGGCGCGATGCCACCGCAGCGCCTGCCCGCCGATCTCGTTGCCGCGATCGCGTATGTGAGCGCTGTGCTTGGCCACGTCGTCTATCTGCGCTGGACGCTGGCGCTCGTCAAGCGGCGTTTCGCGTCGCTCGCCGACGCGAAGGCGGCGAAGCCGACCGTGATGCGGCTGTTGCTCGACCAATCGGTGGCAGTCGAATACTGGGATCGCGGCCGGGCGCGAGTCGCCGCCGTTGGCGATGCGCCGGCGCCCGAAGCCGTGCTGGCGCGCGTGCTGCGTGCACATGCGCGGCGCTTCAAGTGCGGCGAGGCAGCACGGCCTGGGAGGATACAGGAGCCGATGTCCCTGGTTGGCGGTCTCCCGCTTGCGTTACGGACATGGTTCACCCGCGCGGGCCGCTTCGCCGCTGTCACGAGCGCGGCCAACACGCTCGGCGTTGGCGACGACGCCCAGGCGGTGGCCCTGTTTCTGCGCGATCGGGCCAGCCGATCGCCGCACACGGCACGCGCCTATTTGACCGAGATCCGCCGCCTCGCGGCATGGTGCATCGCGCACGAGCTCGGGCCGCTCTCCGACCTGACGCGGCACGATCTCCTCGAGTACAAGCGGATGTTGTCCCACCCTTCGCGAGATGTCGCCGACGACGGACAACCTGAACGCCACCTGTCCGAGTCGACGCAGGCCCGGGCACTCGCGATCGTCGCCAGTCTGTTCCAGTACTGGACCGAAACCGGCTATCTGACGGCGAACCCGGGCGCGGGTCTGGTGCGCGGACAACGGCGGCACACCGGTTTTGCCCCGACCCGCATGCTGTCGTCTGCGCAGTTGGCTGCCTGCGACTCCGAAGTCGAGGCTGTCGATCGCGACGTCGAGCCGCTGGTTGCGGCGCGACGCCGGGCAATTTGGAGCCTGTACCGCTATGCCGGCGTGCGGCTCGCCGAACTGGTCTGGTCGGACGAGCGACAACTACCGGCGCTGGACCTCGACTCCAACGGCCGCTGGACCTTGAACGTATGCGGCAAAGGTCAGAAGCCGCGCGCGATTCCGTTGCCCGCGGCTTGTGTATCTAGTCTGCAAGCCTATCGACGGTTGCGGGGACTACCTGAACAGCCGGCACCGAGCGAACACGTGGCACTGGTGCATGGCCTCAAGGGCGGGACGCTGCGGGGTTCCGGGCTCTACGACGAGGTCAAGGTGATCTTCCTGGCCGCGGCCGCGCGACTCGACCTGACCGATCCGGCGAGCGCCGCCACGCTGCGGCGGGCGTCGCCGCACTGGCTGCGCCATGCCTATGCCCGTACCTTGGTCGTCGACCAGCAGGTGCCGCTGCCGGCCGCGCAGGCGCTGCTCGGTCATGCGTCGATTCAGACTACGGCCGGCTATGCAAAAACGGATCTGTCGCAGTTGCGCGCGTTCGTCGATCGCGCATTCGAGACCGATTAGGCTTCGTTCGGCAAGGGGGAAATCGGCGATTGCATTCCCTCCACCGCGAAGCGACTCAGCTTGTCGAGCGCCGTCAAATAGCGATGGGTCGGCACGGCCACAAGTTGCTCGTCGTGGAGGACAAGAATGCGCTCGACGTCGGCTTTGTCGCGATCGAGCATGGCCCACGTCTCGCCGCGCTCAGCGCGGGCGATACACCGTGACAGCGCAGCCTCCGCGCGCTGGAACTCAGGGTCGTCCGCGTCCGCTGGCGATTCCTCGCGCAGATAGAACGCCGTATAGACTGCCTTCAGCAGACAAACCATCAAGTCGACGTTGGCATGCCCCCTGGCAATGGTGGCCAGCGCGAGATGATGTTCGAGCGACAACGCACGGGTCCGGGCGTGCGGGAGCGGCAACAGCATTTCCTTGCTCAACGGTTGGCGGCCCGAGCGCCGGGTGGACTTTCGACTCATGGCGGTGTAGCGAAATACAAGATCCGCATATTATGCGCCTACCATTTGCGTGGACTCCTGCCAATTTCATCCGCGCGCCTCGCGCCCCGCTACAGGCATGCCGATCACAAGACTGTGCATCAGGCGATGCGCATAGTCGGCCACCGGAAATTCGAACGTACCGCGCAAATTGATGCCCTCCAGATACGTTGGCGCGAGGCGCCGCAGATACTCGGGCAACACTGGCGTTTGCCCGAGGGTTTCGACGCGCTCGACCGCTCGCTGCATATGCATGGTGTTCCACGCCAGCACGGAGTTAGTGAGCAGACTCAACGACGACGACACCGCCATCAGCGTATGGCGGTGCCGCGTGAGCTCGACAGGAATCTTGCCCTGATGAATCGCACGCTGCACGGTGTGTACCGCCTCGCCGCGGTTGAGCACGTGCTGCAGCTCGGCCCGGAACGCCGGCAGCGTGAAATAGTCGATCAGATAGATCGATCGGAACAGGCGTCCTAGCGCGACGCCACCATCGTACAGCGGCAGTCCTCGCGCGGCAGATCCGAACCACGTCAGCGCTTGCACGGCCGTGCAGTAGCCGCTTTGGATCGACGCAACCAGTCGCACGAAGTCATCCCAGATCGCTTCGATAGCTTCCAGGCGGACATCGCAATCGACAACGGCGGTCAGCACCTCAGGCACGCTCATGCCGACGGGAACGTGCAGGCGCCGGTCGCGTAAATGCGCCAGCCGGGGGCATAGGTCGAATCCCAGTCCACGGGCCACCGCCATTCCGAAATCCGTATAACCGTGCGTGTCTACGGCCAACTGAGCGACGTCGTCAGTGCCTTCCTGGCGAATAGCGCCCTCGATTGCCGCGCCGGCCTGCCGCTCGTTCAGCACGATCGGCTGATCGTAGAAGATACCCCAGCGATCGCGCACGTGTGTGTAGACACCGATCGACGCCGTGCGCCGGCGCGGATCGGCACGCGCTTGCCAGACCGTGCGGGTCGTCTCGAGCGACATCATGTCGGACGACGCAAGATCCGCGCGCCCCCAGTGTGCGGCGATCGGATGGCGGTGCATGAAGCCGAGCACGGCATCCGCCGCCTCTCGCAGCACCCGCTCGTCGGCAACCCGATGCATCATCTGGCGGATCGCTCCGGCCGACAATTCCGGAACCATCCGAGAGACTTCCGTAGCGGACAGCGACGTGCCGTGCGCAAGCACGGCCGCATAAACCATCAGCAACTCGCTGCGCGCGCGGGGTTCGCGGCCCAGCAGCAACCAACTGAATCTCGTTTCGCTGTCGATCTCCAGAATGATGCGCGGCAACTGGCCATCGGGATGGGCATCGAAAATTGCACGTCGCAGTGCTTCCACGGCGGGCTCGGCCCGCTGCGCCGAGGCGGAATCGAGGTGGACAGCCGAATCGATGCGGACCTCACCGCGCGACACGGCTTGCGCCAACCGTTCGAGCCCCTCGCTTAGGTGCGCGCAGACCGGCTCGATGTACTCCTTGGGGTCCTGCGACAGTTTCAGGTGACCGTAACAGTGGTTGCGCTGCGCTTTCCAAGTGGCGTCGGGAATCAGCAGCGTCGCCCGGCTACGGAACGCAAAGCTGTGCGCCACAAAGACCGAACCGTTGCGCAGCGCGCCACGCAATGCAGACAAGGTCGCCCATTCGAACGCGAGCAGTGCCTGCACGCGGTCGTCGCCGGCCACGATCCGTTGCCAGGCACGCCCGACCGGTACCGAAACGTCCACCGGCAGTTCGCGCTCGCCGCAGACGTAGATTGTCCGCAGCACGTCGAGCGCGTCGATGACCGGATGCGGTGTTTCTGACGCGAATGGCAGCGTCAACAACTTCGCGAGCAATGCACGGGCGACGCGCTGTTTGGTCAGCAGTTGCGCGCGGACCAGGCTCGCACGACTTGGTCCGCTTTGGGCAAGCGTCGTGTCGGCCAGTTGCACAAGACGCTCGATCAACTCGTCGTGCCCGAGAGTAGCGTCGGTCGCGAGCACTTTGACCGACGTTGCGAGATTACGTAGCTGTGCTTTCAGGTCCGGGCGCGTCGCGTCGACCTTGCGGCCGGCTTCGTTGACCATCTTGTGCTGCCAGCGGGCAAGCATCCACAGCAGTTGGTCTGTGGCGACGCAGAGCGCGTAACGCATGAAGCAGGCGGCCTCAAGCTGACGGACAGGTTGACGGATGCGCTTGCTGACGGACGGCGGGCGGTTGGCGCAGCGTCGCGCGTAGTGCCGCACCACCGCTTCGTTGCATTCAGCCGGCCAGTCGCGATGCACGCCGAGCTTGGTCAGGCGCTCGATCTTGCGAAACAGTTCGCCCATCTGGTTCGTCGAGTTCCGTAACGGCACGGACCAGAGCCACTGCTGTAGGCTGGGGCCGCCGGATTCAGGTCGCGGCAAAAGCAAGCCCCATTGATCGAGCGCCGCAGCGCCGAACACCGCCTCGAGCCGATGGGTCAACGCGGCTTCCACGTCCTGCACCGCCTGCACGATCAGTTGCTGCAGTGCGCGGTCGTGAACGATCAAGACCCGGTGCTGGTACAGCCACTGCTTGAGATCGAACAGCGCCGTGCTGCGATCCTGCCGGCCCGACAGGCGTTCCTTGAGCCAGCGGACGACGTAACGGCGCTGGTGCTCAGCCATGGGTTGGAATCCGAGCGCTTCGTAGGCAAGCTTCTGGTGATCAGCGAGCGTGTCGGTGCGGTCGTCGTACAGCGCGCGCAGCGTGCCGAGATCGGGCGGCTCGAGGCCGAGTTGCTCACCGAGATGCTGCCACAGCCGTTTGGGAATCTGTTTGTAAGCAGCGAGCGTGCGGCCGGTCATCCGCACGAAGCCCAGATGCAGCGCGACCGCCAAGCGGTAGAGGTGCGAGCGGCGGCCATCGATCAGGGCTCGCTCACGGGTGGAGAACGTGAAGAAGGTGTTGAGCTCGAACTCGGTCAGTTCATGCGGGAAATGCCGCATGCCGAGATAGGCCAGCCGCCAGTGATCCATCGCCCGCACTCCCGCGCGAAAAACGGACTGTGCAGCATAGCGAGAAATTTGGCGACGGACAATCGCGGGCCGAATATGACATATTCGCAGCGTTGTCGTGTGCCGCCGCCCAACGAATCGGCCGCGGAAATCGGGCTTGTCAGGTTTCGGATAGGCGACTATGTGAGAGTGCCGGCATGCACGAAAACTGAAAGCCGACTTTGATCAGCCTGAACGAGGTCGGCTACGCCGAAATCAACTCAAGGCGACGACGCCTTGATAACCGACAAACAACCCCACGAGCATGATCAGCGCGCCAGAGAAGTACGGCGCCTTCCGCGCGAAATCGCCGAACCCGCTCCAGCGCTTCGACACGTGCTTGACGCTAATTGCGGCCAGCGTCCCCGAGACGACCATTGTCAGCGCCAGCCCGATACTGAAGCACAGCACCAGCGTGGCACCGAGCGCGATCTGCTTGAGTTGCAAGCAGAGCAGCAACACCGTGATGGACGCGGGGCACGGAATCAGCCCGCCTGTCAGCCCGAACATCACGATTTGACCCGTCGTGACCTCGCGGTTGGCAAACCGCCGACGAATGTCATTGGCGTGGGCGCGTTCGTGCGCGTCCTGATAGCCGGCGTCCGATACGTCGAGTCCGTTTTGGTCGGCACCTGCGTGGTGATGGTGATCGTGTTCGACGAATTCGACGTCGTAGTCATGGCTGTGGTTGCCATGGCCGAGACTCAATCGAGCGACAAACTCGTGCGGCTCCGGAATCTCCTGCACCGACTCCACAAACCCATCTCCCATCCTGAACGTGAAGGCCTGTCGGCTGCCGTCCGGACGTTCGGTTTCGATCCCGACTTCGTCGGCGCTCCACACGTGACTGTGGCGGCCTTGCCGATACAGACGGAAGCGAGGCGGCACGCCGTCCTCGAACACTTCGAGACGCACGACGCCATGCCCGGTATCGATCAGCTTGGCTTCGTCGCCGTGATCATGGTGGTCATGGTCGTGATGATCATGAGCGTGTGCGAGTCGCTGCTGACGCCAGGTCCGCCAGATCATCCACGCGGCAACGCCGACGATCAGTACCGCCGACGCGACCTGGAAGTAGGGTTCGCTGGTCTCGGCATTCCAGTTGCGCCCAAAATACATCCCGGCCAGCGCGACGGCCCATACGACAGCGGTGTGCGAAATCGTCGCGGACAAGCCGAGCAGCACCGCCTGTCCGACCGTCCCGCGAATCGCGACGATGAAAGCGGCCATCATCGTTTTCGAGTGGCCCGGCTCGAGGCCGTGGAGTGCGCCCAGCAGGATCGCACTGGGTATGAACAGCCACGCGTTGGACGCGCCCTGTTGGAGGAGAGTGGAAAATTCCGTCATGGCAGCTTCTTACAAGTATTTGGTGATGGCCTTCAACTCGACCAGTGCGGCATCCGCGGTTAGGCCGCCCTCACGCACCGCATGGTCGACGCAGTGATCGATGTGATCTCGCACGAGGGCCTGCTTCGCGTTGCCGACGGCGCTCTCGACAGCCTGAAGTTGCTGGGCAATTTCGACGCACGGTCGCTCCTCCTCGAGCATCGCTATGACGCTATTGAGGTGTCCCGCGGCGCGCTTCAGGCGCTTGATGATGTCTGGATGTGATGCGTGAATCGTCACTGTTTCTCTCCCGCTGACAGGCGTTGCGACGGGCGATAGCCGAATGTGAACGCCGCAGGTCGAATCATATCCCATCCCCCTGGATAGGATATGACGCCTCAAATCGATTCGCGCGAGTGCCGCAAGACGCTCTTCAAAGTTAACTTGTAGAAATCATTACACTTGAGTAGCATCAACTACATGAGCGCGATATCTACTTGGTCAATCCTTGTTCTGACCCTTCCGACGGAAAACGCGACAGCCCGCATGCGGTTCTGGCGCGCGCTCAAGGCAAAGGGTTGTGCGGTGCTGCGCGACGGCGTTTACCTGCTGCCCTACACCGCAGAGCATGAAGAGATGCTGCGCGAGCTCGCGGACGCAATTGCCGAGAGCGGGGGCGCAGCCCACCTGTTACGCGCGCCTAGCCTGACCCCGTCCCAGGAAGAGGAATTCCGGGCGCTGTTCGACCGGGCCGACGATTACGCGACCTTCACGAGGACGCTTGCCGACGCGCGCAAGACACTTGCGGGGCAGTCGGCCACCGAACTGACGCGCCTGCTGCGCCGCATGCGCAAGGATTTCGACGCCGTTCGGGCGATCGACTACTTCCCGGGCGATTCGGCCACCCGCGCCGAAGTTGCGCTGCAGGATCTCGTCGCACTGGTCGACACCGTGCTGTCGCCGGGCGAGCCGCATGCCGCGGATCGCGCCATTCGCCCGCTGGCGATCAGCGAGTACCAAGGCCGCACCTGGGCGACGCGGCAGCGGATGTGGGTCGATCGCGTCGCCAGTGCGTGGCTGATCCGCCGATTCCTCGATGCGCGAGCCAGCTTCATCTGGCTCGCGTCGCCGGCGGATTGTCCGGCCGACGCGCTCGGCTTCGACTTCGAGGGCGCCACGTTCACACATGTCGCCGAGCGGGTGACGTTCGAGGTGCTGCTCGCCAGTTTCGGACTCGACAAGGACCCTGCGCTGATGCGGCTCGGCGAGATCGTGCACGCGCTCGACGTGGGCGGTCCTGCCGCGCCTGAAGCGGTGGGCTTCGAAGCCGTGATGGCCGGCACGCGCCAGCGGGCAGAGAACGATGATCAGTTGCTCGAGCAGATGGGCGCCGTACTCGACTCCCTGTACGCGCACTTCACGTCGAACGGCAAAAACCAAACCGCGGCCAAATCATGACCACTTCCGTCGCCACCACTGAACCGACCTACTCACTTGGCGAGCTGGTCGCCTATATGCTGCGCCTCGGCACGTTTGGTTTCGGCGGGCCGGTCGCGCTCGCGGGCTACATGCGCCGTGACCTGGTCGAACGACGCGGTTGGATCACCGAGGCCGACTACAAGGAAGGACTCACGCTGGCCCAGCTCGCACCGGGGCCGATGGCGGCCCAGCTCGCGATCTATCTCGGCTTCGTCCACTACCGCCTTCTCGGCGCGACGCTCGTCGGCTTCGCGTTCGTGCTGCCGTCGTTCCTGATGGTGGTTGGGCTCGGCTTCGCGTATTCACATTTCGGCGGGCTGTCCTGGATGCAGGCCGTCTTCTACGGCGTCGGCGCCGCGGTGGTCGTCATCATCGCGATGAGCGCCTACAAGCTCACGACCAAGACCGTCGGCAACGACAAGCTCCTTTGGGCGATCTTCCTGACTCTGGCTGCCGTGACCTTCATCACGGAATCGGAAATCGCATGGCTTTTCGTTGCTGCAGGCCTGATCGGCTGGCTGTGGCGCGCCCCGCCCAAGTGGCTGCAGCGGGGCGGGCTGAATGCGGTTGCCGCCGCCAACCTGCCGGCGGCCAGCGGGTTATCGAGTGGCATCGACCTGCCGCAGCTCGTCCAGATCGGTGCGTTCTTCATGAAGGCTGGCGCGTTCGTGTTCGGCTCCGGACTCGCGATCGTGCCGTTCCTTTATGGCGGCGTCGTCACCGAACATCACTGGCTGAACGACAAGCAGTTCGTGGATGCCGTGGCGGTCGCGATGATCACGCCCGGCCCGGTCGTGATTACCGTCGGCTTCATCGGGTATCTGGTGGCGGGCTTCCCGGGCGCACTCGTCGCCGCACTCGGCACGTTCCTGCCTTGCTATCTGTTCACGGTCATCCCCGCACCTTACGTGAAGAAGTATGGGCACCGGCCGGGCGTCAAGGCGTTCGTCGATGGAATCACGTCTGCAGCTGTCGGCGCAATCACGGGCTCGGTCCTCGTCATCGCGAAGCGATCGATCGTCGACATTCCGACCGCACTGCTGGCCGTCGCGACCGTGCTGCTGCTGTGGCGCTTCAAGAAGCTCCAAGAACCGGTGATTGTGACGGCCGCCGCCGTCATCGGACTCGTGGTTTTCCCTCTTCTCCACCACTGACTCGCGTCACCGGGATACGAACATGACGTACCAGATGAAAGCGTTGCTCTGCAATCCGACCGGACTGCCGGGCCTGTCCGAATGGCTGATCCGCAGCCACTACGAGAACAACTACGGCGGAGCCGTCAAACGCCTGAACGCGATCACCGAACAGTTGGCCGGGATCGATCCGTCGAGCGCGCCCGTGTTCGTGCTGAACGGTCTGAAGCGCGAAGAGCTCATTGCCGCGAATTCGATGATCCTGCACGAGATCTATTTCGACTCCCTCGGAGGCGGCGATTCGCTCGGCGGTGCGCTGGGCCGCGCAATAGAACGCGACTTCGGCAGCGTCGATCGGTGGCGTGCCGAATTCGTGTCGATGGGCAAGGCGCTCGGTGGTGGCTCCGGGTGGGTGCTGTTGACCTGGTCGCCGCGACTCGGACGACTGACGAACCAGTGGGCATCGGACCACGCACACACGCTCGCCGACGGCGTACCGCTTCTCGCACTCGACATGTACGAGCACGCGTATCACATCGATTGCGGCGCCAAGGCTGGCGCTTACGTCGACACGTTCATGCAGAACGTGAACTGGCGAAGCGCGGAAGCGCGTTTCCATGCGCTGAACGTCTGAACCGACGCCGCAGTTTGATCGACGCTCTGGAGCGCGACATGGCGAGTTCCGACCGATTGATGGGCGTAGCGACGCTCGTCTTGTCCATAGGCGTGCTGCTCAGGGCATGTGACGATCGTCCTGTCGGCCGGGTGAGTGAAGCGATCGCCGATATGTCGCAATTGCCCGGCCCCGTGAAAGCCGCGATCGTTCAGCGGGCCATGGGGCGCAGCGTGAGCGACAGCGAACGGAAAACGAACGGGAACACCGTCAGCTTCGTGGTCACGCTTGGGTCGTGGCGTCAGAAGGAGCAGTTGCTCATCGATCCCAGTGGACGGATCGTCAGCACCGCAACGGACACATACCTCGATTGAGTCCCGCTCCCAAACTCAACGACAACCCGCTTCCACACCGACAGCAGGAGGTGCTTCATGAAATGGATCACGCGTGAACGGCCGAAGATCGATCGAATCGCCTGCCCGTGGCTGATCGCCCGGTTCATCGACAAGACCTCCGAGTTTCTGTACGTGCCGGGCACAGACGTGCTGCGGATCGCGGCGGAAACCGGCGCGACGCCCTACGACGTGCCGAACGTGGAACTCGGGCATCACGGCGAGTCGTGCAGCTTCGACGCATTTCTCGAGAAATACGCGCTGCGCGATCCTGCGTTGCTCAAGCTCGCCGGCATCGTACGGGGCGCCGACACGGGGCGGCTCGATCTCGCGCCCGAAGCAAGCGGCCTGTATGCCATTTCGGCGGGATTGTCCGACACCTTCCAGGACGATCACGAACAATTGCGTCATGGCATGGTGATGTACGACGCGCTCTACGCCTGGTGCCGGCGCGATGCACGTCCCTAGCAGCCGCTTCGCAGCCTCGCTCGCCGGCCGGCTGCTACCGGCCGGCGTCGACAACGCAGCATGGCTGATCCTGGCGAGCCGCGGCATGCGCGGCTTCTGCGACGGATTCATTGCAGTGCTGCTGCCCGCCTATCTGCTCTCGCTCGGGTTTTCGCAGCTGCACGTCGGCTTTATCAGCACCACGACGCTGATGGGCTCCGCGATCGCGACAATTGCGGTCGGCATGCTGACCAGCCGCTTCACGCACCGCCGGATGCTGACGCTCGCGGCGGCGCTGATGGCGGCAACGGGCATCGGCTTCGCGAGTCTGTCTGCATTGTGGCCGCTGCTCGTCGTCGCCTTCGTCGGCACGCTCAATCCGAGTTCGGGCGACGTCAGCCTGTTTCTGCCGCTCGAGCAATCACGCCTGGCGGAAGCCGCCGCTGGCGATGCGCGCACCGCGCTGTTCGCGCGCTACAGCCTGGTCGGCGCCGTATCGGCCGCATGCGGTTCCCTGGTGGCGGGTCTGCCGCTGTGGATTGCCGCGCGCACCGGTATTTCGCCTCCGGCTGCGATGCGCGGCATGTTTGTCGTCTATGCAATCACTGGCGTCGCAGTCTGCATGTTGTATCGAAGGTTGCCGCGCCCGGAAGCGCACGCGTCCAGGCCAGCGCCCCCGCTCGGACCAGCGCGGCCCATTGTCACCCGGCTCGCGATGCTGTTCAGCGTCGACGCGTTCGCGGGCGGCCTCGTCGTCAATTCGCTGTTGTCACTGTGGCTGATGCAGCGTTTCGGGCTATCGATCGCTGCTGCCGGCCAGTTCTTCTTCTGGGCGGGATTGCTGTCGGCCGGCTCCCAGCTCGCGGCCGCGCCGCTGTCGCGCAGGATCGGCCTGCTGAACACGATGGTGTTCACGCATATCCCGTCGAGCGTCTGCCTGATCGGCGCGGCCTTCGCACCCTCACTGCCGCTGACATTGACGCTGCTGCTGATGCGAAGCGCGCTTTCGCAAATGGACGTGCCGACCCGCACCGCCTACGTGATGGCGGTTGTCACGCCGGCGGAACGTCCGGCGGCGGCCAGCTTCACGTCCGTGCCCCGCAGCCTCGCGGCCGCAGTCGCGCCGACGCTGGCGGGCGGCCTATTCAGCCTTGGCTGGCTCGGCGCACCGCTGGTCGCATGCGGCGCGCTGAAGATCGCCTATGACCTTTCGCTGCTCGCCGCTTTCCGCCACATCAAACCCGACGAAGGGGCCAAGCCATAGCGGGATCAACGATCACGCCGCGAGGAAGCCAACACGAAGCGAAGCATCACCGCATAACAAGAATGCGCGCTTTTCACTTACCTACTGTCAATGGAGGCATGCTCCATGTCACGTCCAAGCAAACTCATCCAAGCGGCGGCCGCCGTATTGATTGCCGGCGCAGTTGCCGGTCAGGCCTGCGCGCAGCAGCATCCCGCGATAAATACCGCGCAGATCGAACAGATCACCGGCATGAAGGGAACCTATTCGGCGAAGGAAAACGTCTTCAAGGTCACAAAGCCGCGCAGCGACGTGAACATACAGGTCGATGAGTGGGCGCTGCCGCCGTTCATGGGGCTAACGTCGTGGGCCGCGTTCACGCCGGGGCATCATGGACAGACGATGATGATGATGGGCGACACCGTGGTGTTCGAGGACGAAGTCAATCCCGTGATGAGTGCGGCGCTAAATGCCGGGCTCGAAGTGACGGCGCTGCACAACCATTTCTTCTTTGACCGACCCAAGGTCTTCTTCATGCACAGCGCCGGTACGGGCGACCCGGCGAAGCTCGCTGAAGGCGTGAAACAGATTTACGACAAGATCGCGGAGATCCGAGCCGCGCACCCGACTCCGGAAAACGTCTTCCCCGGTCACATCGCCGAGACGAGCACCATCACGGCCGCGCCGCTCGAGGCGGTCTTCGGGTCGAAGGGGCAGACGAACAATGGCATGTTCAAGATCGTGATCGGCAAGCCGTCGAGCATGCACGGCGTCAAGATCGGCAACGAGATGGGCGTCAACACCTGGGCGGCATTTGCCGGCTCCGACGATGAGGCCGTCGTCGACGGGGACTTCGCCATGCGCGAGAGCGAACTGCAGGCCGTGCTGAAGAGCATGCGCGCATCCGGGATCAACATCGTTGCGATCCATCAGCACATGGCGGGCGAATCGCCGCGCATCCTGCTCCTGCATTTCTGGGGCAAGGGCAAAGCCGTCGATCTGGCAAAGGGGGTGAAGGTTGCGCTGGATGCCCAGGCGGCTGTCGGTCACTGACGTTTGCGGCATCGCGTCGCCGCTGCACTCGGCTCACAGCAGGTGCGGCGGTGGCGGTTGTCACTGGATGAAATCATGAAACACATCCGAAACGGGCGCTTCCGCCTTTTCGTGCTCGTCGCAATGTTCATCGTGCTTGCGGTGACGGGCGTTGTTATCCAACAGGTCGACGCGGCGGCGGACGATCTCTCGCTCGGCAGCCTGCCGTTGAAGCATGTCGCGGACGTTCCACTGCCCGGGCGCGCGACACGGCTCGACTATGCGAGCCTGGATACGGGCCGCAACCTCCTATTTATCGCCCATCTCGGCGATAGCGAGGTGATCGCTTTCGATACGCGTGCTTCGCGCGTAACCGCGCGGATCCCGGATGTCTCGTCGGTGCACGGCGTACTCGCCATTCCAGAACTGTCGCGCGTGTACGCATCCGCAACCGGTACGGACGAGATCGTCGCGATCGACGCCGCGACGCTGAAAATCGTCGCGCGCATGCCCGGAGGACATTACCCGGACGGGATGGCCTACGCACCCGCCGTGCACAAGCTGTACGTCTCCGATGAATACGGGAAAACGGAAACGGTCAGCGATGTCCGGAGCAACCAGCGCGTCGCGACGATCCCGCTCGACGGCGAGGCCGGCAACACGCAATACGACCCGGTGTCCCGCCATATCTTCGTGAACGTCCAGACGCGGCGTCAGCTCGTTGAAATCGATCCGGCGACGGACCGAGTCGTTGGCCGCTTCGATTTGCCGGGCGCCAAAGGCAATCACGGCCTGTTGATCGATGCGCGTGAGCGTCTCGCGTTTATCGCGTGCGAAGGCAACGATATGCTGCTCGTCTTCGATATGTGCTCGAAGCGGGTCATCCAGTCGTTTGCTGTCGGGGGTGATCCCGACGTGCTGGCTTTCGACCCGACGTCATCAACGCTCTACGTGGCGGGCGAGGATGGTGTCGTTTCACTATTTCGCTTCAAGGCGGGTACGGGTGACAAGATCGGAGAGGGTCGCCTTGGGCCGAATGCGCATGTCGTCGCGGTCGATTTGGCCACACATCGATCGTACTGCCCACTGAAGGACGTCGGCGGCCGGCCAGTGCTGCGTGTGACGGAACCCAAATAAGCGCGGTGGCTCACGGACGCTACCCCCAACAGTGCTCACGATCCAAAGCACCTGGGCACGGGCGCCGACTTGAACAGTCAGGATGTCGCTAGCCGACTGGTTTGCGACGTTGTGACTATGCGCTGTCGTTACCCGATGGAACATGAAAAACACCAGACAGAAAACGTTTGATTTTACTGGATATTATTTGAGGGGCTGACCGGAAACCCTTATCGCACCTAGGTCAGGCTACCCCGGTAAAAAGCAGCGAAATCAAGGGGAGGCCT
>NZ_JAAGNW010000162.1:0-698 GCF_010645215.1 Burkholderia multivorans
CGACAACACGTCGGGCAGCATCCAGTCGAAAGGGGCGGCTACCTTGGTTGCGGCGAATACCGTGCTCAACCATCAGGGCGACATCAACGGCGGCCAGCGGCTGACGGTCGCGACCGGGATGCTCGACAACGACGGCACGCTTCAGTCGGCCGGCGACGTCGACGTGGCGACGCAAGGCCGCCTGATCAACAGCGGCGAGATCCTGGCGGGCCGTGACCTGACGGCCAGGGTCGGCAGCCTGCTCGACAACGGCGGCACGCTGTCGGCGGGCAAGGTGGCGAACGTGACGGCCGATTCCATCCTGAACCGTGCGACCGGCGAGATTTTCGGCGGCAACGCCGCCAACGTTCACGCGCACCAGTCGATCAGGAACGAAGGTCTGATCGACGGCGGCGCGACGACGGTGACAGCCGGCGACACCATCACGAACGCAGGCGGTCGAATCTACGGCGACACCGTCGCGGTGGGGGCAAACACGGTCGTCAACGATCAGAACGCGCAGGGCGCGGCCGGCGTGATCGCGTCGCGCGGCGACCTCGACATCGGCGCGCCGACGCTCAAGAACCTGAACCACGCGTTGATCTACGCGAGCAACGATATGCGGGTCGGCGGTGCGCCCGATGCGAATCGTCAGGCGACGGGCGTCGCGCAAACGGTGACGAACAGCGGTGCACAGATCGACGTCGGGCGCGACCTCA
>NZ_JAAGNW010000162.1:708-2393 GCF_010645215.1 Burkholderia multivorans
AATTCACTTACGAAAAACGCACGCGGGTGTGGTATCAGGTGCCCGGATCGACCGCAGAGATCGATCCGTCGACTGTGTACCTGTATCAGAAGAACAGCCTCGCCATCCGCCCCGGCGACGATTACGGGTGGGGGCTGGACGACGACCAGAAATTCATCTTGCTGCCGTCGAAGAAATATCCGTTCGAGGAGTACGCGAAATACACGATGAACGGAGTGGCCGGCAAGATCGATCTGACGAGTTATTCCCCCCACTACTTCTCGACGAGCGGGGCGGCGGCCAATACCGGCGCCTATCGGACCGTACCGGCCGATATCTGGGCGAAGTTCGGGGTCGCCCCACCGCCGGATGTGAATCCGGCATGGATCACACAGGGGCCTTTCGACATGACCGGCGTGGGGGCTTTGCTCTCCGGCCGGAGAAATGTCGGCAGCGACTGGTTTGCCGTCATGCCGCCGACGGTAGCCGACGTCACCGGAGAAAAGCCGCCGCTTTTCGGGCGGCCGAGCCCGTCATGCGCGAGTTCGGATCATGCGGCGTGCGCGCCGTTCCGGCAGTGGTACAAGGCGACCGTAACCGCCTACCAGGATCTCAACAATGCAGCCGTCGCGTATAACAACGACGTCGCGGGCCGGCTCGTGCAGACCTATACCGTTTATAAGGTCGACTTCCAATCGACCAGTGACGGCGTTATCGCGTCTGAACCGGGCATCATCACCACCGGCCGTCATATCACGGTCAACACAGCTTCGGGCGTCAACGACAAGAGCCAGATCGTAGCGGGTGACCAGGGCCGTCCGCACAGTGTGATCAACGTCGGCGCGGAAGGCATCGAGACGACGGTCGCGAGTTCGGGCAAGGCGATCCATACGTGGGTGGAATCGAACGGCGCGTTCCGCGGTGACAAGCGCGAATCGAGCACGACCGACTATTCGCCGGCCATTCCGCCGCGAACGATCGAGCTTCCGGTGATGTTGACCGCCCCGGACAAGCCGTCCAAGCCGATCAAGAGCGTAGCGGTCGAGACGTCGGCCGCTCAGGGGCCGTCCGGTGCAGGCGTGACGCCGGCGGCGGGCAAGGACATCGGGGCTCAGGTGGCGGTCGGCGCGGGCGTCGAGGGCGTGGGCGCCGGCGCGGTCTCGGCAGTGAAGGCCAATGTCGGCGGCGTGGTCGTGCGAACGGTGACGCCGAACACGCGCTTGCCGGACAACGCGCTGTATCGGGTGGTGACCGATCCGGGCCGCCGCTTCCTGGTCGAAACGGATCCGCGTTTCACCGATCGTCGGCAATGGCTGTCGAGCGATGCCATGCTCGACGCGCTCAAGGTCGATCCGAATACGGTTCTCAGGCGTATCGGCGATGGTTTCTACGAGCAGCAACTGATTCAGCAGCAAATCATTCTTGCGACGGGGCAGCGCTTCGTCGGCGACTACACGGACAACCAGCGCGAATATCAGGCGCTGATGGCGAACGGCGTGAAGGCGTCGCAGCAGTTCGGGATGAACGTCGGATCGGCGCTCACCGATGCGCAAATGGCTGCGCTGACGAGCGATATCGTCTGGCTCGTGAATCAGGACGTGATGCTGCCGGACGGCAGCCTGGAGACGGTGCTGGTGCCGCAGGTGTATCTGCGCGCGCGTGCGGCGGATGTGACCGGTGAAGGCACGATCATCGCCGGCAGGGAC
>NZ_JAAGNW010000162.1:2403-15279 GCF_010645215.1 Burkholderia multivorans
CGCGTGTCGACGATCAATGCCGGCGCCTTGCAGGCCGTTGCCGGCCGGGATCTGAACGCCGACGCGGCCGCGATTGCGGCGACGGGCGGCGCCTTGCTGGCGGCGGGCAACGACGTCAATCTGAATGCGCTTCGCGAGAGCAGCCAGGATACGGTGAAGTGGGACAGCCGCAACCATGCGGAACATGCCGCGTCGATCGACAGGGGCACGGTGATCGCATCAGGAGGCGGTCTGGCGATCGTGGCTGGCCGCGACGTGAACGCGACGGCGGCTTATGCGAATGCGCAGGGTGCGATCAATGTGAAAGCCGGGCGCGATGTCAACCTGAATGCCGGCGAGCAGAGCGCGAGCGCGAACGACGAGCATTATCGGAAGGAGAACGGTTTCCTATCGTCGAAATCGACGCACACGGTCGATTCGAGCAGCTACACCCATGTGATCGGCACGACCTTGTCGGGCAATACGGTCGATGTGCGGGCTGGAAACAACCTGATGGGGAAGGCCGCGACCATCGCCGCCACCGGTGACGTGGAACTCGTCGCCGGCCACGACATCAGGATCACGAAAGCGGATACGGCGTCGAGCGAATCTCACTACAAGGACGTGAAGAAGTCCGGCCTCGGCAGCGCAGGCGCAGGGATTTCATATGGCACGCACCAGACGATCGATACCAGCCGCGATACGGTGAGGGGATCGCAGGGCAGCTTGATCGGCAGCACGGGCGGCGATGTCACCATGAAGGCCGGTAACACGCTGCATGTCACGGGCTCGGATATCGTCGCGGGCAAGAATGTGTGGGGTACCGCGAAGGAAGTGAAGATCGATTCGTCGCAGACGGAGCGTCATCGCGAGCAAACCCATGAGGTGAAGAGTTCGGGGTTCACGCTGGCGGTGAAGTCGCCGGTGATCGACGCGATTCAGAACGTGAATCAGCAGGCGCAGGGAGCCGGCGGGAGCCAGGATGGGCGCGCCGCGGCATTGCATGCGATCGCGGCTGCAGGCGGCATGGCCGACCTGGTCGAGGCGACGGGCCGCATGACGGACGCGCTGAATAGCCCGGGTGGCAAGGTCGAGGCGAAGATGGAGCTGAGCTTCGGTTCGTCGCGCAGCAAGTCGACGTTTGTCGAGGACAGTACGCAGAATAACGGCAGTAGCGTGAGGGCCGGCGGTACGGCCAAGTTCGTGGCGACGGGAGACAAGAGCGCCGGGCAGGGCAACGTGACGATCCAGGGTTCGAACGTCACGGCGAAGGACGTGCGGCTGGAGGCGACGAACAAGGTCAATCTCGTCGGTAGTACGGATGCCGACAGTACGCGCAGCACGAATGAGTCGAAGAGCGCGAGTGTGGGTGTTTCGTATGGAACGGGCGGGTTCGGGGTGTCGGCGTCGATGTCGAGGGCGCATGGGGACGCGAACTCGGATGCGGCGACGCAGAACAACACGCATATCAATGCAGGCAATACCGCGACGATCATCAGCGGCGGCGATACGAATATCGTCGGGGCGAACGTCAATGCGAAGAAGGTGATCGCGGATATCGGCGGTGATTTGAATCTTGCGTCGGTGCAGGATACGAGCAAGAGTGCCGCGCATCAGAGCAGCGCGGGTGGTGGGTTCAACGCGAGCATGGGCGGGGCGAGCGCCAGTGTCAGCATGCAGAACGGCCGTGCGAGCGGCAGTTATGCGGGCGTGAACGAGCAGTCGGGTATCCAGGCGGGAGCGGGCGGTTTCGATATCACGGTCAAGGGCAATACGGATCTCAAGGGCGCGTATATCGGCAGCACGGCGACGCCGGATAGAAACCAGCTGACTACCGGGACGCTGACGTTCTCGGATATTCAGAACCACTCGGAGTACGACGCAAGCAGCTTCGGGATCAGTGCGGGTGGTGGGGCGGGCAATGGCGGGAACAACTACGCGACACATGGGGCGACCAGCGGGAAGAATACCGGCGGTGCGTTGCCGCTTTATGTGAGCGAGAGCGGCAGTAGCGACGCGAGCACGAGGAGCGCGGTCAGTGCCGGCAGCATCACCATCACGGATCAAGCGAATCAGAAACAGGATGTGGCGACGCTGGAACGCGATACGTCGAACCTGAACGGCTCGGTGAGCAGGACGCCGGATCTGCAACAGGTGCTCAGCAATCAGTCGGATCTGATCAATGCGGCGCAAGCGGCGTCGGAGGTGATTGCGAAGCAGATTGGCAGTTATGCGGACAGGAAGCGCGATGAGGCGGAGAGGAATGCGAAGGGTACGAATGATCCGGTGCTCAAGGCCCGGTATCTGCAGGAAGCGAAGGATTGGGCCGAAGGCGGGGATAGCCGTGCCGCACTGCATGTTGCCGGCGGGGCGTTGACGGGAGGGTTGACCGGCGGTGGGTTGGGCGCGGCAGGTGGGGCGGTGGGGGCGGGGGTGTCGGCGAAGATTGCGCCGCAACTGAGTGATGTCGCGCAGTCGATCAAGGATGCGGGGCCGACGGGTAACGCGAATGTGGATGAGTTGCTGGGGAACCTGGCGTCGAATGTGTTGGCGGGTGGGGTGGGGGCTTTGGTGGGGGGCGGGACGGGGGCGTTGAGTGGGGGGAGTGTGGAGCGGTTTAATCGGCAGTTGCATCCGGATGAAAAACAGAAGCTGGCGGATTTGAAGAAAGGTAAGACGGCGGAGGAACAACAGCGGCTGGATGATGCGGCGTGTTATCGAGTGCAGTGTGCGGCGCAGTTGTCGGATGACAACCCGAGGAAAGCAGATGCGTTGAACTCGCAGCAGCGCGGAGCAGGCTACGCGCAGGAGCAGCAGGAACTGGCGAGTACGGGGCTGTTTACGTATGGCCGTACGGACGCAACGCTTGACACGATTGGCCGGGCATGGGATTGGGGCGTTGCGGGAGCGGGCCGGGGCGCGGCGAATCTGGCGGATCAGATTATTGCGACGGTGAAGGCGAGCAGCGGTTTGATGCCGCCGACAGAGCCGAATCCGCTGATCGATGCGCATAATGGAGGGAATCCGCCGGCGACGGGCGGAGCGGTGGTGACGCCGCCGGTGGTGGTATGTGGGCCGGCGGGGTGTGTGGTGACGTCGCCGGTGGTTGCGCCGGGGGCGGCGGGTTATGTGCCGAGTAATGCGATACTCAACAACGGCGGCGATGACGGCGTTCAACAAAGTGCATCTAAATCGTCAGGTGATGCGGCACGATTGACGGGACAGGAGCGCGAGGAACGGGTCGCTAAGATCGTCAATGGTTCAACTTCAGGTGAAAAGGTCGCGATCCCGGGCATGGGATCGACGGACATCGATGTGGTTGCGCCAAACGGCAACCTAATTGCTGTGGGTGGTCCTGCCAAGGCGAACAACCTTGGAAAGTTGGGGCAGGAGCTTCGAATCTATCAAGCGATAGCTGATCAACGTGGCGTGTCCGCACAAGTCTACTTCGCCGAGGGAACCCCGCGGTCGGCAATCAACCTTGCGACCAAGATTCTTGGTGAAGGGAACGTAAAAATTTTCTCAGGAAGCAAATAATGACGACGCGTATCTTCCGTGTTTCGGTTCCGGAACGCTTGGATTTGGCATTCATTTTCATTATGGCTTGCCTTAATTCTGCGGGTCTGGTGATCCAAAATCCAGAGACTGGAAGAATAACTTCTTGGTCTGACGAAGGTGAGCAGGTCGTGACTGCCTCGGAAGATCTATTGCGCGAAATTAAGTCCGGGGCACTTAAAAATGTGCAGTTTTGGATCTCATCTTGTGACGATATGTTCGTGTCGTGGAGTGCAGACGGTCGCCTGAGTATTTTCTCGCTATATCTTGATGGAGTTGACATTGACCGTTCTGTGGTCGTGGCATCTAGGCTTATAGAAGGATTGCTTGCAAGGTATGCGAGTACATCCTTATCAGGAGATGCCTTTGCCTTTGCCTTGGCCTTCGAATAAATCTCACATCAGTTTAATCGGCAGTTGCATCAGGATGGCAAGGCGAAGGAGCAGACGTTGGCGAAGCAGTTGGCAGCCAAGAGCGACGGGAAATATACACAGGAGCAGATCGAGGATCAGATGCGGATCATGGGCGAGGTGATCGGCGGGGATCGTGAATCTGGAGCGCCGGCAACATTGATCGGGACGATGCCGACTGATTCGGGAGCGAAATGGCAGTATGGTGGAATGACCGAAGACGGTAAGCCGATTCTGTCGCAGATTACGGCGCAGCCGAATACTGAATTGCAAAGTTTCATTCTTACGAATTCTGCATGAGCGCAGAATGAAGTGCCGAACATCATGTATGACGGGGCTGGAAAGAAGGGCTTTGGTTTTGAGGTAACGGGGCCGTTTACGAAGTTTGATCAGTCGGATGCAACCTATGTGAGGAACACGACAGCGGATACGGCGTCGATGATCTCAACGAATGCGGGGCGTGTGAGTGCAGTTGCAGGAGCGATGGCATCTGTCTCGAATCCGGCGCAGCTTGTCGCTGCGACTACCAGCATAACTGCCTCATCGGTTGGCTTGGTTGCAAGTGCAATTGAACAGATGCTTCGGCCAAACCTTGGTCAATTCACTGTTGGTTTTGCAACCGACATGGCGGCGAAACCTTTCATGGACCGACTTGCACCCTATGGTCCACTTATTAATGAAGGATTTGAGCTTTTTAAAAATTCAGCTGCTTCCAGTCAGATTCAAGATCAGTTAAATAGGAAAAATAAGTGAAATTTATTGAGGATGGTAACCTAAAAGAGTGGGTCCGTGTTGCTATGGTGATTGTCGGCATCGTGTTGGTTGTTAGCTCTGTATGGAATGGCTTGAAGTCAAGTGGGGCAATAGCTATTTTCTTTGTTGGAGTTGTCATTGCGGCTATTGGTGGTTATGCGGCTCAAGCACACATGTTAAAGATCAAGCCCTTCGGTAGCGGCTACGAGAAAGCGCACGAGAGCTACAAGACGAAGGATGATGAGCAAGATCAATCGAAATAAGACCGAGTCCGATCAAAGATGTGTACGGTTTAATCGGCAGTTGCATCCGCAGGAAAAGACGCAGGCGGAAAAGATCACGGCGAACGCGAAGGCTCAAGGCATAACGAACCCGAACGGTTCGCTGATCACTGTCACTCAAGTTGAAAACGCGATGCGCTCGGCGAACAACAGTCAGTACGGAGAAACGATCGCCACGGGAATGGTCGTACCGTTGGATGCAAGCACACCTGCGAGCGCGGTATACGATCCGACAGGCATGAAACTGACCAACGATGGCGTGGGTAACAACTATCTGGTTCAAGATCCATCAATGTTGGCCTCGCCGTCGCAGGCGGTGATGAACCTGATTCAGCAGAATACCGGCGGGACGAACTCGCCCTATAGCTGGAATGTGCAATCTCCAGAAGCGGCGCAAGCAAACTCCACGCCTGCACTTCCTGCGAATCCGTTTGCCCCGGGGTGGAACACGGGGGACTATGCGGCTGGTTTTGGCATGGTAGGTCGAGGAGTAGCGGGTGATTACGCGACCGTGAACATTGGTTCGCTATCTGAAAATGTAACGGGAGCGATTAACCTTCACGACAGTTCTGCCTATGTCGGTGGAGGCGTTGTAATGGCTAATTCGTCCTCGGTCACATTCAGGCCCGGCGTAAGTGGTACGGTTGGATATATTATCGGTTCAAACAGTACGCAAGCAACGAGTGATTTCTTGGCTGGGGATGGAATGCAAGGATTCGTTTCTATTCCGGCACCGTTACTGAGCTATAACGGAAGCTCATTCTCGGCGGCAACATACGGAGGAATGGTCCAGCAGACACCGGCAAGCAGTTTGTTCCACTACAGCGCTAATGATGCGAATGCAGATCAGAAGGCAGCACAGGCCGTGATGGCGGCACATCGCCCTGGCTCCATTGACTACGTGACCTTTCAGGGTGGCGCAGGCTTTGGCGGTAGTATTACCATCAATATGCATGATGGCAATGTATACGTAGGTGGATCAGTTTCCGCTTCTCGTGAAAAAGGTGCCGGGGTGGTGGTCGGCATGATTCCAGATAACGTTGGAAAAACAAGCGATCAGAAAGCAGAAGCCATCAATATTCTTATCAAAGGCCAATCAGTGGGTGGAAACACATGCATATTCGGAGTTTGTGGGGGATTAAACCATTAAGTTGGAGGGAAAACGGCCGTCGAATTGGGGGTTGGCGTTGGTGGTGTGACGAGGGCGCCAAATCCAGGAGGCAATGGGAGTTGGGGTTATAGTGATCCTCTCTTTACGATCCCCGGGATAGGAAATGGAAAGCGCTAAGCATTTGAGTTGGAAATCCATTCTGATTGGGTCGTGGGTTTTATTTTGCATAATTGCCTCTTTAATTTTTGGGGCCGGAAATCCGTCAAAGGAAGATTCGAAGATTCATTTGAGCATGATGAATCAAGAAATGGATGCTGCATTGCAGGCTGGAGGAGCGGTTTATTCAAGATATTCCAATGCAAAATACGGGGGAGCACTACTGTTTGTAAATGTGAGTGCAAGCTCGTGGAGCCGCGGGCTGGCTGAGAGGTATCGCCTTGTGCTGTTGAATCGTGGGTGGACGCAACGTACTTCGAAGGACGGCGAGTTCTCACTTTGCAAGAACGGCGTGCGTGCAAGAATTGTTCTCGCCTCTGGAGTAGATAGTTCTCATGGGGGATCACGTGAAGTCTACGGACTCGCGATGACATATGGTGGAGACACCATAAAAAAGTGCCAAAGCAAGTAGTTCGGTTTAATCGGCAGCTTCACTCGGAAGAGAAGAGGTGGATCAATGATAAGGAAGCGGCGTACGCGAAGAAATATGGTTTGACGCTCGAGCAGGCCCATAACGAGTTGACAGCACAGGCGAACTTGCAAGTGCAAAACGGTTCACCGGGTACGTGGAATCAGCGCGCGTATGACTTCTTGAGTCAGGCGCACGGCATGCTGCCGGCTGACGGCAACAGTGGCCCGGGTTATATGTTCTATGCGACGCCGGATGGAGATGTACGCGAAGTACTATCCGAACGGCGTGGGCATGAATGTGCCGAACGGCCAAGCAGTTGCGAACTCGGTGGGCAGGGATCAGGCATACCAGGACCTGTACGGGAAGCTCACGCTTGGTGCGGCAGCTGGTGCAGTGGGGATCGCTGTAGGAGGGCCGATTGCGGCGTTGCCGGGCGTGCCGATATTTAGTACGGGCGGATTGCTGGGTTCGGGGACGTTGGCGTCGCCGGTTGGTACCGGGGCGATCAGTGCGGGGATCAATGCGGGAGCGCAGTACTACACGGATGGCAAGGTGAATCCGGTTGATGTGGCGGGGGCGTTTGCGACTGGTATGGCGGGTACTTATAACGGAGCTGGTCTGGCTTGGAATGTTTTTGTGAATACGATTGGTGGGGCGACGACGACGGCGCTTAACAACTTCCTGCAAGGCAAGAGCGAGAGTGTTGTTGGGGCTGCAGTGAGTAGTGGTGCGCTGTCGAGTTTGGGTTATGGGGTTGGGAAGTTGGGTGAATCCGGTCTCAATAGCATTACAAGACCTACCATAAGCAACGGCCAGAATTGGTCTGCGACGGGGATATGGTCAAATAGCGGTTGGAATTTACTTAATTCAAATAATCTTCCGGTTATTTTTGGAACGGGTGTCGGTGGCCTTGGGCAAGAGATATCTGATAAGGCCTACGGCGCGATTAAATCGAATAACTCAGGTGTGAAATGAAGAGGATTTCAGTATATTTTTTATGTGGTTTAGTGATTTGCTGGGTAACAGTTGCCGTTGCATGGGCTATTGGTTTAGTAATTAACTGCGCTTTTATTGATGAATGCTACGAGAAATTAAGTTTTCTCAATTTAATGAGATTAATCGACATGAAGAGCGTATTAGCGCGTGGAACGCTGTTATCATTGGTTTTCGCAATATTTGCTTGGGCGAAAATTCGTCATAGCTAAGTTGTCAAGAAGTTGTGTAGTTCAAGCGCTGATCGGTTTAATCGGCAGTTGCATCCGCAGGAGAAAACGAAGGCGCAGCAGATTGCGGCTGCGGCGAAGGCACAGGGGTTACCAATATCGATGGCACGCCAATCACGGCAATGCAGCTAGAAAGTGCCATGCGAGCGGCGAACAATAGCCAGTTTGGTGAGGTTGTCGCGACGGGTATTGTTGTGCCGTTGAACGCGAACACTCCTGCAAGTGCAATCTATGACACGACAGGGATGAAGTTGGTGACGGACAGTACGGGAAGCTATTTGGTGCAAGACCCGTCTATGTTGGTCACACCGTCAACGGCGTTGCAAGATCTGATTGTACAAAACACTGGCGGAGAAAATTCGCCATATAGGTGGAATGCGTCCAGCAATCAGCTAGCTGCGCCTAAGATTGACTCCTATGGTCCGTTTTCTCCGGGATGGAACACTGGCGAGTATGCTGCGGGACTCTCGGGATCGGATCCGCGGAATAACTCAACTGTGACGGTTCAAGCAGGCTTCCACGTGTCAGTATCCCCCGGTGTTGCTGTTGGGCCGAACCTCTCGTACACAGCAAACAGCGGGACGGTTTCACTCAAGCCTGATGATCCAACATATCAATCTCCAGAGAAACAATGAAACCAATTTATATCGATGCTTTAAGCCCTGCAGTGGGGCTGATTTTGGTATTGATATTGCTCGTAACGGTGGTTGCGTTATTTGTTTTTATACCAAAATTTCCTCGCGCTCTTGATAGAGCGGGAGGGCGCCGCTTAGCTCAGGTGCGCGTCTTTACAATATTCGGTCATGGCATCGTGCGTTCAGGTGGGTTTTTTTATCGCTTCACTTTGTACGAGAACTACCTTGTTACGTGTTTTATGATCGATCGGGCCTACGTTTATCGAAATGTACGTACGTTTGGTCAGTATTTTGAAGGGAGCGGGAGGTTGAGGCTTGTAATTAATGGCGTACCGGTGACTCTCTATGGAAATTCGCGAGATATTGACAAATTTTACGAAATTCTACACGAATTTGTGAAGTCGTCTGCTGCGGAGAAATAAGAGGTTTAATGGACTGCATTCGCTAGAGTGCGAGGGTTTTAGTACTGCTGCGGCTGCTTTGGCGACAGATCCTTCGCCATACTCGGCTGGATTTTCGGCGGCAGCTTACGCAGCTACGGTCGTGGGATAAGAGCTGAAAATTTGACAACGGTGACAAAGGAGCAAAGAAGTGAACGAATCAAGCTCTTACAACAGTGAACCGAAGGACCATTTTGCGGTTGCTCAGGTTGCGCTTTATATCTTCGCAGTACTCCAGGCGGTAGCAGCCCTGATGGCTGCGGTTGGTGCCATACCGTTGGGGATTGTCCCGCAGGCATCGTCGGTGCAACGAGCAGCAGTAACCATAAGCGCAGTCGTCAACCTCCTGTCCTTCCTGATCGGTTATGTCCTGTTGGCTCGCTGTCTGACTCGCTGCAGCACGCTGGTTTGGCGAATCGCGTTGGCTGCATTCGTGACCAATCTGGGCATGTCTGTCTTGACGCTAGTAGCACAACCCGGGCCGCACCCCGTACTGACCGGGAGCCTTTCCATAGCCGGTGCAATTTCCATGTGGAATGGTCGCGTGGCGATTCGCAAGCCGTCAATTGCGACATCGGATAGCCAGTCGGTTTGACAGGTCGTTGTACGAGGACACGAAAGCGAGCGCACAGACGTGGGTGAAGAAAAGCGCCGTGAGCAAACGCGTAGCCGTGAACCGTCGGAAGAGCTTGTCAAGGCAGTGAGGTTTGGATATGGCACATGAACAAGCGATATGAGGAGAGGAATGCTGTCGAACAAGCCACTAACGAGAACCACCAGCCGCGGTACTGACTCGATTATCCTGTTGCTTCTGTTAGCAGTTATTGGCCTGGCTTGGGGAGCATCGGCCGACGGCCCGGCTTTCCGGATCAACGAAGGCTACTGGCGTCAGGCCGCCCCTATAGCGATTCCTGCTGCAATTCTTATCGCGTGGGGCTTGCAGAAAGTGCTGGTCGGCACCTGGTACAAACCACGGTACGCAAGGCAGGAGCAGCAGATGCAACCGGGCGAGTCCTGGGCAACCGGGGCAATCGCTGCGGCTATCCTCGTTGGAACCGCATCGATGGCGTATGCCAATCTGATGAACGAAGCCACAGGAACCGCGTACGTTGCCACCTACTCAGTTGTGGAGAAATACGTCACAAGCGGCAAGCGTACCTGCTACGGTCTGAGGCTGTCCGAAGAGGGCAATCCGAAGGATCAATTCCAGATATGCGTATCACAACCGGACCAGGAAAAGACGACACTGGGCGAGCGGTTTCAAGTGAATGGTCGGCGCTCGAAGTATGCGAACCAGATGCTCAGTTACGCCAGCGTTCGCCAAGTCGAAACGGCCTCGAATTTGCAAACGAAAAGATAGGAGCGGCTGGCCGCGGCTCTTCGTGATCCACACGGCGGTCAGCACCGAAGCCGTCCCGGGCGCGTTCACCGAAGGGCGGCGGGATCGGCGCTCGCGGGCCGTCCGCCAACCATGGCCAACCAACCGACCTCCCATTCAACGCGGGTTCTGCACCCCGAGCACAGCGACCGCGAGCAAAATGACGACTGCGCAGGCTGATTCAATCAGCAGGCTGCCACGAAGTGTCGCCATCGCACTCGCATGATCACCGGTGCGCACCTGCGTTTCAAGACGCGGAACGAGCCGATAGCGGTTCAGCGCAGCCAACACGAGCATGACGGCGAACACGCCGAGCTTTGCCAGCAACAGCCGGCCATAGGTCGTCGTTCCCAGCCCGACCGGCGGCCAGCCAACGATCATCGTGTAGTTCACGATACCGGTGGCGGCCAGCGTTCCGACGGTTGCCGTTCCTATTGCAGCGAAACCCGCAAGTGTGCGCCGCAACGTTTCGACGCGTACGGTGGGCGTCACATGACCCGCGAAAATCTGCAGCAGGAAGCCGGCCAACGCGCCGCTCCACACAGCTGCCGCTACGAGATGCGCAACATCGGCCGCCAAATGAAGCGTACCGATCCTGCCTCGATCCATCGCGCCATGACCGCCCCACGCGAGCGACGCAAGCGCGACGGCGCCCGCGCCAGCGGCAGCGGCAAGCGCCAACACAGGACGCCGGACGAGCAGCCGGATGGCGCCATACGAGACGACGCAGGCGACGATCCGCACGAACCACGCCGCACCGAATGCCGTGTCCGTCAGCAGCGCGTCGAGTACGCCGAGGTTCGCGTCGAGGTCGTCGGTGCCCGCCATCGTCCGTACCATGACAGCGAGCCCCAGCAGCGATGCGACGATCGACAGCCCGGCCGCGATGGTCGTCAGCCGCGAACACGGCCCTGCGAACCACGGAGCCCGTCGTTCGTCACGCCGTAATGCGTAGAGCCCGAACAGCGGCAACCCCAGCAACAGTGCCGCATCGAGATAGAGAACAAAGCGGATCGCGATGTTCAGCACGCTGTCCACAGCATTCATTTCACGTTGAACGAAATCGATCCGGTGATCGGATGCGTATCGGCGGAGACGGCGCGCCAGTCGACCCGGTACCCGCCCGCGGCAAGCGGTTGCGCAGGGACGATCCACATCGTCTTCGGATCCTCCGTGCCGGATATCCGCGCGGGGATCTTCATCGGCGCATGAGCGGCCATGCCGGGCATCGAGGTCATCAGCAGCGAGGCGCCGGACAGGCTCGGCGTCAGGTCTTCGGAGAAGCGCAGTTCGACACGCAGCGGTGCGGCGCCTTCGGCACGATCGGCCGGCGTCGAACTCACGAGCGCGGGATGTGCCGCCGCCGCCGTGGCTGCCGCAAGTATCGTGACGGCGGTGAAGGAACGAATCAGTAGATGTCTCGGTGACATGTCGGTACTCCTTGGTTCAGGTGGGGGAGAAAAGGCGGTCCGGCACAGGTCAGAACCACATCCGTACGCCGGCCACGAACGAAAGCGCATTGCGCCGGCCGCCTTCCTGTTCGGCGAAACGTGCGGTGTTGCCGTATGACCGGTCCCAGCTCACGCCGAGATACGGCGCGAACTGTCGATCGACCTCGTAGCGCAGCCGCAAACCGACGGAGGTGTCCGCCAGTCCGGTGCCTTGTTCCCGTGTTGCGTCGTTCTTTGCGTACACGTTCGCCTGGAACGACGGCTGCAGAATCAGGCGGTTCGTGATCAGCAAGTCGTAAGTGCCTTCGAAACGGAGGGCGGCCTGACCGCGCTGGCCGACGAACGCGGTCGCCTGTGCCTCGAAGTTGTAGAGGGCGAGCCCTTGCACGCCGAAGGCGGCCCAGGTTTGCGCGGCGCCCGGCCGGAAGTCCTGGCGTACGCCGGCGACGAGATCCCACCATGGCGAAATCGCGCGGCCATAGAGCGCCTGGATCTCGGCGTCGTCGAGCCGGTTGCCGATGCGATTGCCTTCGGTGCGCAGCCAGAGCCGGTTCACGTCGCCGCCGATCCAGCCCGAGCCGTTCCAGTGCATCGTTCCACCCGCCGGGCGGTCCTGCCATTCGAGCCTGTCGAGCAGGAGGAACGAATGCATGTCGGCGTCGCCCATGTCATGCAGATGGCCGGCGCGATAGACGGCCTTGCGGTCCGCATCGGTCGGCGGCGCAACCGGCGACGGAATTCCGGTCGGGGCGGCCGCAGCGGGCTGCATGACGTCGATCGAAGGCATTGCATCGGTCGAATCGGCGGCGTGTGCCCCGGGCGATGCCAGCATCACGGTCGAGGCTGCGGCAAGGTAGGCGAGCAGGGCGCGGCCCGCGCGAACATGTCGTTTCGGGGCGGACATCATTCCTCCACCGTCACTTCGCGAAACATTCCGGTTTCCATGTGAAACAGCAGATGACAGTGGTAGGCCCATCGGCCGAGCGCATCGGCCGTGACACGGTAGCTGCGACGCGTGCCGGGCGGGATGTC
>NZ_JAAGNW010000163.1:0-1374 GCF_010645215.1 Burkholderia multivorans
AGGAACGCGATGTCCGGTTGCAGCGCGCGAATCCGCTCGATCGCGCCGGGCCCGTCGCCGACGGTCGCCACGATGCGCAGCGCCGGCCACACGAGCGCCAGCTCGCGGCGCAGCGCATCGATCAGCAAGGACTCGTCGTCCGCGATCAGCGCGGTCGGCGCACCGGCCTCCGTCAGCGGAACGTCGCTCATGCCGTCCCCTCCGCCATGCAGGCGCGCAAGGGCAACTCAATGCGCGCGACGACGCCGCACGGCCGGTTCTCGTCGCTCGCGAGCATCGCCTCGCGGCCGTACAGCGCGTCGAGCCGCGCACGCACGTTCGCCAGCCCGATGCCGGTGCCCGCGCGCGCGGGATGGGCGCCGAAGCCGGCCCCGGTATCGGCGACCGACAACTGCAGGTGCGTCGCGCTGCACGTCGCAGTCACCTCGATGCCGTGCCGGATCGCGTTCTCGACGAGCGGCTGCAGCAGCATCGGCGGCACGGCGAGCGACGCGCACCCGGCGGGCAACGCGACGCGGTAGGCCAGCCGCGCGCCGAACCGCACCGCATGCACCTCCAACAAGGCCTCGATCAGCGCGAACTGCTCCGCGAGCGTCTCGCGCTCCACGCGCGAGGTCTGCAATGTGCCGCGCAACAGCCGGTTCAGTTGCGCGAGCAGATGCCGGGCGCGCGGCGGATCCGTCGCGATCAGGCTGTCGAGCGTGGCGAGCGTGTTGAACAGGAAATGCGGTTCGATCTGCGCCTGCAGCGCCTGCAGGCGCGCGCGCGTCGCCGCGCCTTCCGCGACTTCGCGTTGCAGCGCGAGTTGCGTCGACTGCTCGCGCAACACCTCGATCCGGGCGCGCGCAAGGCCGAACCAGACCGCGAGCGCGGTCCACAGGAACGCGATCCAGCCGACGATCGCCAGTTCCTGTGCGGTGATGAGGCGCGCGAGCGGCATCCCGAGCAGGACGCTCGCGATGGCGATCCCCGCACAGGAGCCGAGCGCAATGCTGAGGATCGTCCAGGCCAGATAGCGCGGCAGCGTGAAGAGCCCGGCACGCTGCAACGCGAGGCGCCCGGCCTGGACGAGGACCATGATCGCGAAGCCGATCGCCTCGCCGAACACGAGATTGGCGCGCCAGCCGCCGCCCTCGACCAGCGCGAAGCTCGTGGCGATCAGCAGATTGCCGACGGTGATCACCACGATGCCGCGCGCGAACGAGACGAGGAACCCGCGCCGCGATCCGGCGGCGTGCGCATAGGCGGCGGCCGCGGCGGGAAGATTTACGACGGCCATCCCATCCACCCCATGAACAGAAGATTCAACATGCGGCCCGGCACCGCGACGGCGGCGATGCCGGCGAACCCGAGCCCGAACATCGCGCGGGTCAT
>NZ_JAAGNW010000163.1:1384-9586 GCF_010645215.1 Burkholderia multivorans
TGGCCGCGCGATGGCCGGCCACGTCGCCGTGGTAGATGGCCCAGGCGGCGCGCGCGAGCGTCGCGAGCATCAGGACCGACAGCAGGTGAATCCATGACAAGCGGCCGTCGTTCTGGATCCGGATGCCGAACGAGCTGAGCGCCACGATCACCATCACCGCCCACCAGATCCGGCCGAGCAGCCGGTGCCGCGCGCTGCCCTTGGGGGACAGCGCCAAAACCGCGCCGAGTATGACACAGACGCCCGCGGCGACGAGATGGGTCAACAGATAAGGCGACATCGCATTTTCCTCCTATCAATCAATCACGATGTGCCCAGTGTGTGCGGCGCGCGCCGGCGACCGAAGCGGCATGCGACGAAGCGCCCGCCGCCGGTGCGAAACGCGTCATGCGGCGACGAACGGCGCTCGACGTGCGAGGTCGACCATGAGAAGATCGCGCGCCGCGCCGTGATTCGCGCGCTTCCATCGTCACCCATGAAATTTCCGATCCTCTGCGTCGCGGGCCTCGCTGTCGCGTTTGCCGGCGGCGCGGCCGCCGCCGCCCAGTTCGGCCTGCAGCCGGCGCAGATGCAGGCGGCGCCGCAACAGCCGTTCGGCCTGCGGCCGACCCAGCCGTTGCCGCCGCCCCCGCTGCCGTTCGCCGCGTCCGCCGAGCCCGCGCCGGCCGCCGCCCCCGCGCGCACGCCGGCGCGCCAGGCCGCCTGCCGGCAACTGGCCGCGCAGCGCGACGCGCTCGCGCGCACCGCGATGTCCGCCGGCCTGACACCGCCCACGGCCGCCCGCCCGGCCGCCGCCGCGACCGGCCATGCGCTCGTCGCGCCGGCCGGTTCCCGGCCGCAGGCCGCGCGGCCCGCCCCCGACGCGCGACGGGCCGCGCTCGATGCGCGCTACCGGCAACTGGGCTGCGGCCGCTGAGCGCATCACGGGCCAACGCCCGCCGCGCGCGCCGGGTAACATGGACGCCAGCCGTCACGCCGCGCCGCGTGGCGCCCGTCCACCCGCCGCCCTGCTCATCGTGACCTCACACCTGCTCACTCCCGCCCTTGCCTCGCGCTTCGCGACCCTCGCACTCAAACACCTGACGCGCGAATACCCGAACAAGCTCACGCACAGCCTCGACGGCCCCCAGGACGTGCAGGGCCCGCGCGCACTGCATCCGGTGTTCTACGGCAGCTACGACTGGCATTCCTGCGTGCACGGCTACTGGCTCGTCACGCGGCTGCTCGCGCGCTATCCCGACCTGCCCGAGGCCGCGCAGATCCGCTCGGTGGTCGATGCGCACTTCACCGTCGACAAGATGGCAGGCGAGGCGGCCTACCTGGATCTGCCGCACAACCGAGGCTTCGAACGTCCGTATGGGTGGGGCTGGCTGCTCGCGCTGGCCGCGCAGCTCGCGGCGATGCCCGACGAGGACGGCCGCCGCTGGTCGCGCACGCTTGCGCCGCTCACCGAACGCTTCGTCGAGCGCTTCACGGAGTTCCTGCCGAAGGCGACCTATCCGCTGCGGGTCGGCACGCATTTCAATACCGCGTTCGCGCTGTCGCTTGCGCTCGACTTCGCGCGGCAGACCGGCCACGACGCGCTGGCGGCGCTGATCGTCGACGCCGCGCGCCGCTGGCACCTCGGCGACGCGCACTGCCAGGCGTGGGAGCCCAGCGGCGACGAATTCCTGTCGCCCGCGCTGATGGAGGCGGAATTGATGCGGCGGGTCCTGCCGCCGGCCGAGTTCGACGGCTGGTTCGCGCGCTTCCTGCCGGATCTGGCCGAGCGCCGTCCGGCCACGCTGTTTACGCCCGCGACGGTCACCGACCGCAGCGACGGCAAGATCGCCCATCTCGACGGCCTGAACCTGAGCCGCGCGTGGTGCCAGCGTGCGCTGGCGCGCGCGCTGCCGGACGGCGACCCGCGCCGCGCCGTGCTGCGGGAGGCGGCCGACACCCACCTGTCGACCGCGCTCGCGCACGTTGCCGGCGACTACATGGGCGAGCACTGGCTCGCCTCGTTCGCGCTGCTCGCGCTCGAAGCCTGAGCGCGGCGCCGGCGCGCCCGCCGTCGGCGCGCCGGCCCGGCCTCAGCCGGAAATCCGTTCGAGCGCGATCCCCCGGGTGCGCGGCCCCATCAGTCCGATCGTGGCCATCACGATCGGCATCGCGCCCGCGATGAACACGAACACGCCCGTGGTGCCGAAGCCCTTGAGTACGGCCGCGATCGCGAACGACGTGAAGATCGCCGAGAAGCGGCTCCACGAATAGACGAAGCCGACCGCGCGCGCACGGATCGCGGTCGGAAACAGCTCCGCCTGATACGCATGGAAGCTGTAGGACATGATGTTGTTCGCGAGCGTGAGGCAGATGCCGAGCGCGACCAGCAGCCCCGCCGCGGACGCCTGGCTGAACATCAGCCCGCAGACGAGCGCGGCGCCCGCCATCGCGACGATCACGCTCCTGCGCTCGAAGCGATCGGCGATCATGAGGCCGAGCAGCGGGCCGAGCGGCGCGGCGAGCGCGATCACGCTCGAATACATGAGGCTCGTCGTGATCGTGATGCCCTGCTTGATCAGCAGCGTCGGCACCCAGTTCGCGAAACCATAGAAACCGACGGTCTGGAACACGTTGAAGATCGTCATCATCAGCGTGCGCTTGCGGTAAGGCGGCACCCACATGTCCGCGAAACGGCCGCGCGCGGGCGCGGCGTCGGCCGGCGCGGGCGGCGGCAGCGGACGGCCGTACTCGGCCGCGACCCGCGCCTCGAGCGCCGTCATGATCTGGTCGGCCTCCGCGAGCCGCCCCTGCTGCGCGAGCCAGCGCGGGCTCTCGGGCAGCGCGCGGCGGATCCACCAGACGAAGATCGCGCCGTGCGCGCCGATCAGCACGACCCAGCGCCAGCCGTCGAAGCCGAGCGGCGCATGCGGCACCAGCAGATAGGCCAGGAACGCCACCACCGGCACCGCCGTGAAGCCCACCGCCTGCTCGCACGCGAACGCGCGGCCGCGAATCTGCTTCGGCACCAGCTCGGAGATGTAAGTGCCGATCGTCACCATCTCGACGCCGAGCCCGAGGCCGACGACGAAGCGCCAGAAGTTGAGCCCGGCGGCCGTGTCCTGGAACGCCATCACCACGTTCGCGCCCGTGTACCACAGCAGCGACCAGGTAAACACCGCGCGCCGGCCGAAGCGATCGGCAAGAAAACCGCAGGCGATGGTGCCGATGAAGAGCCCGGCGCACAGCGCCGCGATGAAGCTCGCGACGCCCGTGGTGCCGAACAGGCCGTGAGTGGTGGCGCTCAGGATGCCGCTCTTGACGAGGCCCGGCGCGACATAGCCGCTGTACAGCAGGTCGTACAGCTCGAAGAAAAAGCCGAGGCTCAGCAGCACCACCAGCTTCCAGATGCTGCGGGTGGCGGGCAGGCGGTCGAGCCGCGCCGCGATCGTCGCGGCGTCGAGCGGGAAAGCGGGCGTGGCGGACGCGCGCGGGGAAGTTTCCGGTAAGGCCATCGGGCGCTGTCTCCTGGCGGATGCATGTCGTGATCGTAGGCGTGCGCCGCGCGGCGGGACACCGGCGCATTCTACCGGCCCATGACGCGGCCGGCGCGCGCCTGGGCAAAATGCGCGCCGGATGCGCCGGATCGCCATGCGCGGCCCGCCGAACCGCGCCGTTCGCCCGAACCGTGGCAAGCTACGGGCCATTCACTGACGTCACGATCGTCAGCAGTTCGTAAGGTTATCCATGCACATGCCCAAACTGTCCCGTTGCGCGCGCTATCTCGCGCTCCTCGTCCTGCTGCACTGGTTGCCCGCCGGGATGGCGGCGCAGCTGCCCGCCTCCGCGGCCTCCGCTGCGTCCGCCCTCTTCACCGCGTCCGCGCCCGCCGCGCTCGTGCCCGACCTCGCCGCCACGCCCGTGATGTCCCGCGAGGCCTGCGCGGCCGAGCTGAAACGGCTGCAGACGGCGCAGGACCAGATCAAGCAACAGACCTCGACCGCGACCAGCAGCAAGCAACTGGATGCGCTCGACGACGCCACCCAGCAACTGAGCGCCGACGTCGACAAGCTGACCACGGCGCTGACGCCGCAGCGCGCCCAGTTGCAGGCGAAGCTCGACGTGCTCGGGCCGCCGCCCGTGGCGGGCACCGCGCCGGAAACGCCGGCCGTCGCCGAGCAGCGCGCGAATCTGAACAGCAGCAAGTCCCAGCTCGACGCGGCGCTCAAGCAGGCGGCCGATGAGCGGAGCAAGCTGCTCAACCTGACGCTGCAGTTCGCGAAACTGCGGCGCAGCCTGCTCAAGAACCAGCTGGCGCTGCGCTCGGGCAGCATCCTGGGCGCGCAGTTCTGGGCGCCGCTGTACCGGCCGCTGCCGGAAGACCAGCAACGCCTCGACACCTTCGACGCCGAGCTCGCCGACCTGTGGCACACGGCCTGGCAGCCGGGCCAGCGCATCACGACCGCGCTGCTGCTGACCCTCGCGCTGGCGGTGTGGCTCGGCGGACGCCGCCTGCTCGAGCGCGGGCTCGCGTGGTTCAGCGTGAATCAGCTGCCGGAAAGCCGCCTGCGGCGCAGTGCGGTCGCGTTGTCGACCGCACTGTCGACCCTGCTGGCGACGGGCGTCGCGGTGCAGGTGATGTTCGTCGCGCTGTTCTTCAACCACGACTTGACCCCGGCCCTGCTCGATCTCGCGACGGAGTTCACCAAGCTCACGCTGACCTGCGCGCTGATCACGGGCCTCGGCCGCGCGCTGCTGTGCACCGAGCATCCGACCTGGCGGCTGCCCGAGCTGGCCGATCCCGTGGCGCGCGCGATGCGGCCGTTTCCCGCGATCCTCGGCGCGCTGCTGCTGGTGTCCGGCACGCTCGAGCAGATCAACCGGATCGCCGACACGAGCCTGCAGGTCACGCTGTTCGGGCGCGGCATCGTCTCGCTGGTGGTCGTGCTGACGATCGGCGCGTCGCTGCTGCGCGCGAATCGCGTGCGCACCGCGCTCGCGGCCGCGGGCGAGCCGCCCGAGGCGCGCTCGACGCTGGCGGGGCTGATCCATGCCGCGGTCACGCTGGCGGTCGTGGTGTCGCTGCTCGCGCTGTTGATCGGCTACATCACGGTCGCGCGCTTCATCACCTACGAGCTGGTGTGGTTCGAGATCGTGCTGTGCAGCACCTACCTGCTGACGCAGCTGACGCGCGACATCTGCGAAAGCGTGTTCTCCGCGAATCATTCGAGCGGCAAGCTGATCAAGCACCTGTTCGGCCTGACCGACAGCCACCTGGAACAGGCCTCGACCGTGCTGTCGGGGATCGGCACCAGCGTACTGCTGCTGCTCGCGGTGCTGGCGCTGTCGACGGGCGGCTTCGGCACCACCCCGAGCGACCTGTTCGACAGCCTGCTCGCGATGCTCGGCGGCGACAAGCTGCGCGCGCTCAACATCGTGCCGAACCAGATCCTGAACGCGCTGATCGGCTTCGCGATCGGCATGTACGTGATGCGCTCGGTGCGCCGCTGGCTCGACACGAAGTTCCTGCCGACGCTCGGCATGGATCCCGGGATGCGCATGTCGCTCGTGACGCTGTTCAGCAACATCGGCTACGTGCTGGTCGTGCTGATGACGCTGTCGATGCTGGGCGTCAAATGGAACAACCTCGCCTGGATCGTGAGCGCGCTGTCGGTCGGGATCGGCTTCGGCCTGCAGGAGATCGTGAAGAACTTCGTATCGGGGCTGATCCTGCTGACCGAGCGGCCGGTGAAGGTCGGCGACATGGTGAGCATCAGCGGCGTGGAAGGCGACATCCGCCGCATCAACGTGCGCGCGACCGAGATCCAGCTCAGCGACCGCTCGACCGTGATCGTGCCGAATTCGCAGCTGATCTCGCAGAACCTGCGCAACGTGACGATGGGCAACAGCACGCAGGGCGTGGCGACGCTGGTGCTGACCTTCCCGCTCAATACCGATCCCGAACAGGTGCGCGACCTGTTGCTGGAGGCGTACCGCGAACACCCGGCGATCCTCGACAAGCCCGCGCCGTCGGTGACCTTCAGCCAGCTCACGCCGGACGGGATCACGCTGAGCGTGACGGGCTACGTGGCGAGCCCGCGCATCGCGTCGTCGACCAAGAGCGACCTGTTGTTCGAGATCCTGAAACGGCTGCGCGCGGCGGGCATCCAGCTGTCGAACCCGCAAATGCTGGTGGTGCAGAACGTGCCGCCGCCCGCGCCCTGAGCGGTCGGGCGCGGCGACCGCCAGCGCGGCGCGCCGTCATCAATCGTTGCAATCCCTTACTTCGCGTGACGCGCGTCGTGCTTATGCTCCATGGCAGGGTGCGCGGAACAGCCGCCCGACTCGAAAAGGGGATTGGAAAATGAACAAACTGATTGCGCCGGCGCTGCTGGCCTCCTTCGTCACGATCGCGCTGGCCGGATGCGCGGTCTACCCGGCCGCGCCGGGGCCGGGCGTGGATGTGAACGTGGGCATCGGCTGGCACGGCGATCGCTACTGGGATGGGCACCGTTACTGGGAACGCGCCGAGTGGGAGCGTGCGCATCCGCCCAGGGACGACGAGCGCCGCGGGGATGACTACCGGCAGTACTGAACATGTGCGCTAAATGACACCGCGCGGGCGGAATTGTCAAAGATGCTTCGCTGTCACCGAAACGACATGATCCCGCCCGCCCGACAGGGTATGCTCTGGCCCGGTTCAGATAAGGAGGATTCCCGATGAAAGTCACGAAGCTGCTCGCCGGCGCATGCGCCGTGCTCGCCACGACGGCCGCCGCCTATGCGCAAACGAACTATCAGTTCGGCGAAGGCCAGGCGACGATGTCCGGAAACGGCGGCGCTGCGGCGCCGGCGCCCGCTCCGGCGCAACCGGCCATGAATGGCGCACCGCAGCACCCCGCCGCCGCGCCTCACCACAAGGCGGCCAAGAAGAAGCACCACAAGAAGCATCACGCGCGGCGTGCGCCCGCGCAGGACACCTACGCGCATCACTGACGCACCGCGCGGCGCGGGCAACCGTGCCGTGGCGGTCGTCCCACCACGCCCCCGTATCGTCGCCGGGCCCTCGTGCATGCTGAACGCGCGACGACAGGCCAACCGTTTCCCATCCGCTGCTTCGCGTGACCTGCACGCCCCGCCGAACGCGGCCGTTCAGCGCCGCGTCAGCATCGTCGCGTTGGACAGCAGCACGATCACGACGCCGACGCCGAGATACGGATTCCAGCGGTAATGCTCGAGCGCGGCGGAAAAGCCGAGCGCGACGAGCGGAAACAGCAGCGTCGTGAACGCCGCGCGCCCCGGCCCGACCCGGCCGAGCAAGGTCAGATACGCGACGAAGCCGACTGCCGAGCCGATGATCGACAGATACAGCAGGCTGCCGACATACACCGTGCTCCAGTCGAACTGCAGCACCGCGCCGCGCGACAGCGCGAACAGGGTCGACCATGCGCCGCCGTACAGCATGCTCCACGCCGCGCCCGACATGACCGGCACGTCCGCCGCCTGCACTTTCGCGGACAGCGTGTTGCCGAGCGAGAACGACAAGGTGCCGACGAGGCTCAGCGCGAGCCCGAGCAGCATGCCGTCGTCGGATGTGTTGCGGCGGATGTCCGGCCAGAACGCGATGCACAGGCCGAGCGCGCCGATCCCGGCGGCGAGGGCGATGCCGGGCCGGATCGGCCGCTTGAGGAACACGCGCGCGTTGATCAGGTTGAAGCTCGCCGACAGCGCGAACACCACCGACATCAGCCCCGACACCATGTACTCGGACGCGTGATAGAACAGGATGTAGTTGACCCCGTACTGCAGCACGCCGATCGCCGCGAAGCGCGCGTGCGTGCGCGCCGGAAACCGCAGGCGCCGGCCGGTCGCCGCGCTGATCACGAACAGGCACGCGGCCGCGAGCAGGAAGCGATAGCCGGCCGACAGCTCGATCGGCACGACGCCGCCCTGCAGCTTGATGCCGAACCAGGTACTGCCCCAGACCGCGACGACGAGCGAGAAGAGCGAAAGATTCGTCAGCATGGTGCGCACACCTTCGTCACGCGCCTACTCCGATTTCGGCGCGGCATCGGCGCGCAATCGGCCGCCCACCGCCCAGTTCGACTTCGGCACCTCGTCGAGGATCACCCACACGCCGTCGCGGTCGCCGCCGCAGGTGCTCAGGAACGCATCGGTCAGCGCTTCGGCGAGCGCGGCCTTCTGCGCATCGCTGCGGCCAGG
>NZ_JAAGNW010000163.1:9596-12265 GCF_010645215.1 Burkholderia multivorans
GAAACGGTAATCAGCGGCATGGCATCCCCCTCGGAACGGGATCGGATCGTCCACTCGTCAACGCGCGGCTGGCCCCTGCGCCGGCTGCGCGGATTCGCGCAGCCGAAACGAAAAACGCCACGCGTTCATCCCGTGGCGTTTCGTCCATCAGCGGTTTCGAATGGAAAAATAGGAATGTTCCAATTAAATCATGTCGGAAAATTCCTTGCTCGATTTTATTTAAACCTATCCACTATTCAACGTCATCCACCATCGCGCCGATTTATTTCATTAATCCAGTCATCTGCAAACTCATCGCAAGCTTTTCTTAAAACTGGCGACACACCTTCACGGCGCGTCGATGCGCTGCCCCGTGGCGGCTGCGGCCTCGCGGCGCACCTGATCCGGCTCGCGCGGCGCGCCGTCGAGCAGGTCGCGCCCCAACGCCGCGACCGACGCGCAGCCGAGCAAGGCAAGCGTCCGATCCAGTTCGTCCTTGAGCAGCCGGATCACCTCGCTCGCGCCGTCCTCGCCCGCCGCCGCCAGGCCATACAACACCGCTCGCCCGACCAACACGGCGTCCGCGCCCAGCGCGAGCGCCGTCGCGATGTCCGAGCCGCGCCGCACCCCGCCGTCGAGCAGCGTTGCGCACGCGGGCCGGGCGAGCCGCGCAAGCGCACCGAGCGGCGCGATCGCAGCGTCCAGTTGCCGCCCGCCGTGGTTCGACAACACGACGCCGTCGATGCCCAGCGCCGCGCAACGCGTGACATCCGCCTCGTGCAGCAGCCCCTTGACGACCAGCCGATGCGGCCATCGGTCCCGCAGTCGACGCAACGCCTCCCAGTCGAAACTCGCATCCATCTCGCGTCGCAGCAGCGCGGCCTGGAGTTGCGGATCGTCGATCGTATCCGTGGCGAAGTTCTCGAGCCGCGGCATGCCGTGACGCAACAGGCCGGCGCTCCAGCGCGGATGCGTGAGCCCATCGAGCAGCGTCCGGGCGCCGAACCGCATCGGCACGCCGAAGCCGTTGCGCAGATCACGCTCGCGCTTGCCGTTCAACGCGACGTCGGTGGTCAGCACCAGCGTCCGATAGCCCGCCCGCGAAGCACGCGCCACGAGGTTCTCGGCCGCCGCCGCATGCAGGACGTAGAGCTGGAACCACAGGTCCCCGCCGGCCTTCTCCGCGAGCGCCTCCAGCGTGACGTTCGACGCCGTCGACAGCACGAACGGAATCCCGGCCGCGCGCGCGGCGCGCGCCAGCGCGATGTCGCCGCGCGGCCACAGCAGGCCGTTCAATCCTGTCGGCGCGATCATGAACGGCGCGTCGAGCGGACGTTCGAACAGCGTCGTCGCCAGCGTGCGTCGACTCACGTCGACCAGCCGTCGCGGCACGAAGCGCACGTGGCAAAACGCGTCGCGATTGCGCGCCAGCCCGGTCTCGTCTTCCGCGCCGCCGTCGAGATAGTCGAACACCAGCTTCGGCAGGCGGCGGCGCGCGAGCACCCTGAAGTCGTCAACGTTGATCGGATCGCGCATGCGCCGAGAGTCTCCCATCGAGTCCGCCGGGGTCGCGACGCGCGCCCCGCGCAGGTGCCGCCGGTCAGCGCCGCATCAGCATCGTCGCGTTCGACAGCAACACGATCACGACGCCGGCGCCGAGGTACGGATTCCAGTGGTAATGCTCGAGCGCGGCGGAAAAACCCAGCGCGACGAGCGGAAACAGCAGCGTCGCGAACGCCGCCCGCCCCGGCCCGATGCGATCGAGCAAGGTCAGGTACGCGACGAACGCCACCGCCGAGCCGACGATCGCCAGATACAGCAGGCTGCCGACATAGGCCGGGCTCCAGTCGAACTGCAGCGTCGCGCCGCGCGACAGCGCGATCAGCGTCGACCAGACGCCTCCGTACAGCATGCTCCACGCCGCACCCGACATGACCGGCACGTCCGCCGATTGCACCTTCGCGGAGAGCGTGTTGCCGAGCGAGAACGACAAGGTCGCAACCAGGCTCAGCGCGAGCCCGAGCAGCATGTCGCCGCTCGCCGAGGCAGCGCGGATGTCCGGCCAGAACGCGATGCCGAGGCCGAGCACGCCGATCGCCGCCGCGATCGCGATGTCCGGCCGGATGGGCCGCTTGAGGAACACGCGCGCATTGACGAGATTGAAGCTCGCGGACAACGCGAAGACCACCGACATCAGGCCCGACACCATATGCGCGGACGCATGGTAGAACAGCACGTAGTTGAGCCCGTATTGCAGCAGCCCGATCGCCGCGAAACGCAGGTGCGTGCGCGTCGGGAAACGCAGGCGACGACCGGTCGCCGCGCACAGCACGAACAGGCATGCGGCCGCGAGCAGGAAGCGATAGGCGACCGACAGCTCGGCCGGCACGACGCCGCCTTGCAGCTTGATCGCGAACCACGTGCTGCCCCATACCGCGACGACGAGCGAAAACAACGACAGGTTCTTCAGCATGTGGGCAACCCGTTCCTCATCCGTTCATTCCGGTTTCGGCGCGGCGGCCGAGCGCAACTGCCCGCCCACCGCCCAGTTCGACTTCGGCACCTCGTCGAGGATCACCCATACGCCGTCGCGGTTGCCGCCGCAGGTGTTCAGGAATGCCTCGGTCAGCGCCTCGACCAGTTCGGCCTTCTGCTCGTCGCTGCGGCCGGGAAACATCGATACGGTAATC
>NZ_JAAGNW010000163.1:12275-13220 GCF_010645215.1 Burkholderia multivorans
GAGGCCAAGCTCGATGCCCGCGCGATCCAGCGCGCTGAACGACAAGCGCAATTGCCGGTCGCCGCCCGCGCCGTCGTAGAAGTAAGTCATCGGCGTCCACAACACGCCATGCCGGCGCGCCGAGTATTCGAGCAGCGCGTCGTCCACCTTGAACGGCACGCTCATCACCACGAAGAAGCCGCCGGCAGGCGCGTTCCAGCTCACGTCCGCGCGGCCGGCGAAGCGTCGGGCGAGCCCGTCGAGCACATGCCGCAGATTGTCCTGGTACAGGCGGATCTCGTCCGCGTTCGCGGCCAGCAGGCTCCCGCCGTGCTTCAGCAGCTTGCCGGCAATGAGCGCCTGTGCAACGGGCGAGGTGTTGACCGTCACCATGCTCTTGAGCTTCGACAGCTCATCCGCGAGCAAGCCGACCTCGACTCCGGCCTCGACCACCCGCTGATCGGCGACGACGAAGCCGATCCGTGCGCCGGGGAAGCCGCTCTTCGCCAGCGATTCGATGTACAGCACCCGGCGCTCCGTATCGAGCGCCTTCAGCGTCGGCTGGCGCGTGGCGGCGTCGCGGAACAATCCGTAGGGATTGTCCTCGAGCAGCCACAGGTCCTCTTCGGACGCCACGCCCAGCAGCCGCTTGCGATCGTCGAGGCCGAGCGTGGTGCCGGACGGATTCGAGAAATCCGGCACGATGTACAGCCCGCGCGGGCGATGGCCGGCCGCTCGGGCCGCGCGCAGCTGCGCGGCAAGGTCGGCGAAATCGAGGCCGGTGTCGCCCGCGGATACCGGATAGACCGGCATGTCGATCAGCCGCGCGGCGCCCGTCAGCCCGACATAGGTCGGCGACACCGCGAGGATCGCATCGCCGGGCTGCGCGGCGAGCGCGCGCAGCGCGAGAAACAGCGCTTCCTGCGCGCCGACCGTGACGACGATCGATTCGGGATCCACATCGAT
>NZ_JAAGNW010000163.1:13297-14516 GCF_010645215.1 Burkholderia multivorans
GAACCCGTGCGCGTCGCTCAGGTGCGCGCAATAGAGATCGAGATACGTGTGCAGCAGCGCGGCGTCGAACGCGACCTCGGTCGGCCGCCCCGGCGCGAACGACACGGCCTCGGGAAAGCGATTCGTCACCTCGTTCAGGAAATTCATCGACAGGAGCGCGGGCGCGCCGAGCGACGCGTGCAGGTCCTGTGCGTGGATCGCCCCGCCGATGATGCGTTCGGCCCGGTTCATGCGCGCGCCTCCGACCAGATCGTCGGGCAGATGTCCGGATCGGCGTAATCGGGCGCGTCGTCGCTCGTGCGCCGCACCACGTAGTCGTGGTTGTAGTGGTACACGTTGCCGTCGCTCAGCGCATGACGACGCCAGCGATTGTCGCCGTCCTGCAGATGCAGCGAAATCGCGCGGCGCGGCTGGTCGGCGCGGTTCGCGTCGCTGCCGTGGTACACGCGACAGTGATGGAAGCTCACGTGCCCCTTCGGAATCACGACCGGCACCTTGCGCACCGTATCGTGGTTGTATTCGGCATTGCTGCGCAGCGTTTCCTCGAGCGTCGCACGGTCGCGCTTGGCGAAATGGCGCACGACGGTGTCGTCGCTCGGCAACTCGCGCCAGCGGTGGCTGCCGTCGATCATCGTGATCGTGCCCATCCGCTCGTCGCAATGATGGAACGGAATGAACGCCGTCAGCATCCGCTCCGACGAGCAGCTCGACCAGTAATGGCGGTCGAAATGCCAGGGCACCACGTTGGACGGCTCGTCCGGCTTCGGCGGCTTGCGGATCAGCGTGGACTGGAACAGCCGGATGTCGGGCGCGCCGGCAAGCCGCGCGGCGACTGCGCCGATCAACGGCTTCGTCAGCAGTTGGTGGAATGCGTCGGACTCGTAGTGCACGTAGTCGTTGTGACGCTGCACGTCGCCGTCCTCGGGACGCCAGTAGGCGATCTTCGGCGGCACGGCCGGCAGGCGGCGGTCGCGATGGCCCGCGTAATAGTGTTCGGCGGCCGCCTCGAACGCGGCGATCTCGTCGTCGGTGAACAGGGGCGAGGTCGACAGCCACCAGCCATGTTGCTGGTAGAACTGCACGTCTTCGTCGCTCGGCAACAAAGCGCGCTCGCGCGCCGACAGCGCGAGTTCCTGGATCTCGGACATATGCGGGGTTCCCTCGGAGGAATATCGTTATGGATGTTGTCGCTGCGGTGACGCTGGACGATGCTCAGGAC
>NZ_JAAGNW010000163.1:14526-15063 GCF_010645215.1 Burkholderia multivorans
ATACAGCGCTTCGATGTTGCCGCTGCCGAAGGTGCGCGCCTCGCGCCGCTCGATCAGCTCGAAAAACAGGGTGCGGCGCGCGTGCGCGCTTTCGGTGAAGATCTGGAACAGCTGGCCGTCGTCGTCTTCGTCGGCGAGGATGTCGAGGCGGCGCAGCGCGTCGACGTCGTGTGCGGCCAGCGTCAAACGCATCGGCAGCATGTCGTAGTACGCGCCCGGCGTCCTGAGGAACGCCACGCCGGCCTGTTGCAATGCGTCGACCGTCTCGACGATGTCGTCCGTCAGGAACGCGATGTGCTGCACGCCCGCGCCGCCGTGCCGCTCGACGAACTCCACGATCTGCCCGGACGTCGACCCCGCGGCCGGTTCGAGCAGCGTCAGCGTGATCCGGCCCGACGCGCTTTGCACGACCTTCGAGTCCATCGTCTGCGCGCCGACCACGGTGCGCTCCGCGAAGATCCCGCGCAGGCCGCACGCCTCCTCGTAGAAGCGCGCAGTCGCGGCGAGCGCGCCATGCGGCAGGCACACGGCGAAGTG
>NZ_JAAGNW010000164.1:0-693 GCF_010645215.1 Burkholderia multivorans
CGACATACTCGAGCTTGTACGCGAGGCCCGAGCAGCCGGTGGTGCGCACGCCGAGCCGCAGGCCCAGCCCCTTGCCGCGCCGCGTCAGGTACTTCTGCACATGCTGCGCTGCTTTTTCGGTCAGTGTGATTGCCATGATGTCCTTGCGCGCAGACGCCCGCCGAACGTGGCGAGCGGACCGCGTATTGCATTCCTAAAGCCGCTGCGTGATGCGTTCCGAGGCCGCTCAGGCCGCAGCGCCGTCGTGGCGCTTCTTGTAGTCGGCCACGGCCGCCTTGATCGCGTCTTCCGCGAGGATCGAGCAGTGGATCTTCACCGGCGGCAGCGCGAGCTCCTCGGCGATCTGCGTGTTCTTGATCGCGAGCGCCTGGTCGAGCGTCTTGCCCTTCACCCACTCGGTGACGAGCGAGCTGGACGCGATCGCCGAACCGCAGCCGTAGGTCTTGAACTTCGCATCTTCGATGACGCCGTCCGCGCCGACGCGGATCTGCAGCTTCATCACGTCGCCGCAGGCGGGCGCGCCGACCATGCCGGTGCCGACCGCGTCGTCGTCTTTCTCGAACGAGCCGACGTTGCGCGGGTTTTCGTAGTGATCCAGAACCTTGTTGCTGTATGACATGACTCAGACTCCTTGCTTCGTTTCGTCGCCGCGGCGCGCGGGCGCCGCGACAGGATTCAGTGGGCCGCCCATTC
>NZ_JAAGNW010000164.1:703-5001 GCF_010645215.1 Burkholderia multivorans
GTCGACAGATCGATGCCTTCCTGGTGCATTTCCCAGAGCGGCGACAGGTCGCGCAGCTTCGCGATCTTGCTCTTCAGCAGGTTGATCACGTAGTCGACGTCCTGCTCCGTCGTGAAGCGGCCGACCGTGAAGCGGATCGAGCTGTGCGCCAGTTCGTCGTTGCGGCCCAGCGCGCGCAGCACGTAGGACGGCTCGAGCGATGCGGACGTGCAGGCGGAGCCCGACGACACCGCGACATCCTTGATCGCCATGATCAGCGACTCGCCTTCGACGAAGTTGAAGCTGATGTTCAGGTTGTGCGGGACGCGCCGCTCCATGTCGCCGTTCACGTAGGTTTCGTCGATCTCGGACAGGCCGCGCAGCAGCTTGTCGCGCAGCATGCGGACACGTTCGTTCTCGGTCGCCATTTCCTCGCGCGCGATCCGGAACGCCTCGCCCATGCCGACGATCTGGTGGGTCGCCAGCGTGCCCGAACGCATGCCGCGCTCGTGGCCGCCGCCGTGCATCTGCGCCTCGATCCGCACGCGCGGCTTGCGGCGCACGTACAGCGCGCCGATGCCCTTCGGACCGTAGGTCTTGTGCGCCGAGAACGACATCAGGTCGACCTTCAGCTTGGCGAGGTCGATCTCGACCTTGCCCGTCGACTGCGCAGCGTCGACGTGGAAAATGATGCCCTTCTCGCGGCACAGCTCGCCGATCGCCGCGATATCCTGGATCACGCCGATCTCGTTGTTCACGTGCATCACCGACACGAGGATCGTATCCGGGCGCAGCGCGGCCTTCAGCGCGTCGAGATCGACGAGGCCGTCGTCCTTGACGTCGAGGTAGGTCACTTCGAAACCTTCGCGCTCCAGCTCGCGGCAGGTGTCGAGCACGGCCTTGTGCTCGGTCTTCACCGTGATGAGGTGCTTGCCCTTGCCCTGGTAGAAGTGCGCAGCGCCCTTGATCGCGAGGTTGTCGGATTCGGTCGCGCCGGACGTCCAGATGATTTCACGCGGATCGGCGTTGACGAGCGCCGCCACCTGTTCGCGCGCCTCTTCGACCCCGCGCTCGGCATCCCAGCCATAGGCATGGCTGCGCGACGCCGGGTTGCCGAACTGCTCGCGCAGGTACGGCACCATCTTGTCGACCACGCGCGGATCGACGGGCGTCGTTGCGCTGTAGTCCATGTAGATGGGCAGGTGGGGAATCTCGTTGTTCATCTGTCGCTCCGGGTATTCTGTTCAGTGCAGGGACGATTTGTTGTGCTGGCCGCCACTCGGCGGCGCATCATGAGCTTGCGATATTGAAGACCGAGTTCGGTCCGAGCGGCATCGGCCGGACCGGCTCGACGGCCGCCGCGGCCGGCTCCGGCGCGCGGCGGTCGCGCAGCACCGCCGGCGCGCCTTCGCGCGCGCGCTGCTGATCGACGAGATCCTGCAGCGACACCGAATCGAGGTATTCGACCATCTTCTGGTTGAGCGTCGACCACAGCTCGTGCGTCATGCAGTGGCCGTCGGGCTGCTTCGTGCCTTCGCACGCGCCCTTGCCGCCGCATTGCGTCGCGTCGAGCGGCTCGTCGACCGCGATGATGATGTCGGCAACCGTCACGTCCTGCGCGCGGCGCGCGAGGTTGTAACCGCCGCCCGGCCCGCGGACCGATTCGACGATCTCATGCCGGCGCAGCTTGCCGAACAGTTGCTCGAGGTACGACAGCGAGATCCGCTGGCGCTGGCTGATGCCGGCCAGCGTCACCGGGCCCTGCTCGTGACGCAGTGCCAAGTCAATCATCGCCGTGACGGCGAAACGACCTTTCGTGGTGAGTCTCATGATGTTTGGGGGCAGCAATCTTGACGATTTTGGTCAAGTATAAATAACTGACGCTTTTAGTCAAGTATCCCTGTCTCGAAAAGGGGATTCGCGAAGCGCTTAGTTACCGGCGCGCGGCGCGTCGAGGGTGCCGGTCAGGCGCGTGAGCAGGCCGCGGCAGGCGTCCTCGCACTGGTCGAGGACCTGCTCGAATCCTTGCGCACCGCCGAAATACGGGTCTGCGATCTCGCGCACCGCGGCGTCGCTGCCGAACTCGGCCAGCAACCTGAGCTTGCCGTGGTGGCGCGCCGGGCAGCGCTTGCGCAGCTCCGCGAGGTTGGCTGCGTCCATCGCGAGCACGAGATCGAAACGCTCGAAATCGCCCGACTCGATCTGCCGGGCGCGCAGCGCCGATAGGTCATAGCCGCGCGAGCGCGCGGCCTGCTGCGCGCGCGTATCGGGCGGCTCGCCGATATGCCAGTCGCCGGTGCCGGCCGAATCGATCGTAATCGCCCCGGCGAGCCCGGCCGCCCTGACCTGCTCGCGCATCACGCCTTCGGCGCTGGGCGAACGGCAGATATTGCCGAGACACACGAAGCAGATCGCAACGGATTTCATCACGCAACCGGAATGCCGCGGCGAACCGCGCGAGTGGACAACACGCCATTATACAAAGACGCGCACCGGCCCGCTGAGGACGCCCGCACGCTCACAGCGCCTTCGCGGCGGCGAGCGGCGCGTCGCTCGCCGCCGCCGGACGCGCCGGCGCGTCCGCGTCGTCGACCAGACCAAACGACACGGCGCGCGCGAGTTCGGCAGAAGCCTGATGGATCGCGAGCGGTTCGCGCGGGTGCGCATTGCCCGCCGCATGCAGGTAAGCCGCGGCCGCCAACGGCACGACGATCGCCAACGGCCAGTACATCGCTATTGTCTTTCTCATGATGTGACCTCTCCAGACAGCAGCGCCGGACCTGTGTCCGATGCTTGCATGTCGAGATTCTATAGATCACGCCTATCGAGATAAATATCTGAATAGCGAACGCAGTGTTGCGTGGGGATGAACAGTGTCGGTCCCCACGCGCCCCCGGAGTCAGCCGAGATGACTGCGCGACGCCGCGTAAAGCTCGCGGAACGTCCGGCCGGTGGGCGTCGGCAGGTCGCGCGTGTCGCTCCAGCCAGCCCCGAACGGCAGGCGCCGGATCCCGCGCCGCTCGGCCGCGCCGCCGCCCGCCCGCTCGAGGATGCGCACCGCGAGCTTGGTCGTGAGCGCATAGAGCGTCGGCCGGCGCGCGAAGAAGCCCCAGGCCGCAAGCGCGGCGCGTTCGCGCCAGGGGCGCAGCCCGCGCTCCACCTGTTTCTCGCGCAGCTTGCGCAGCAGCGAGGACAGCGGAATGCCGACCGGACACACGCTGTCGCACTCGCCGCACAAGGTGGCGGCCTGCGGCAGGTCGAGCGTCGGCTCGAGCCCGACGTAGCTCGGCGTGAGCACCGAGCCCATCGGCCCAGGATAGACCCAGCCATACGCATGCCCGCCGACCTTCTGGTACACCGGGCAATGGTTCATGCACGCCCCGCAGCGGATGCAGCGCAGCATCTCCTGGAACTCGCCGCCGAGGAGCCCGCTGCGGCCGCCGTCGACCAGCACCACGTACATGTGCTCGGGGCCGTCCACATCGCCCTCGCCGCGCGGGCCGGTGAGCAGCGAGAAATAATTGGAGGTCTTCTGCCCGGTCGCCGAGCGCGGCAGGAGCCGCATCGCGGTCGCGAGATCCTCGAGCGTCGGCAGCACTTTCTCGATGCCCGTCACCGCGACGTGCACGCGCGGCATCACCGTGCACATCCCTTCATTGCCCTCGTTGGTCACGAGCACGACCGAGCCGGTCTCCGCGATCAGGAAGTTGCCGCCCGTCACCCCCATGTCCGCCGACATGAATTGCGGCCGCAGCATCTCGCGCGCCTCGTGCGTCATCGCCGGGATATCCGTCAGGCGCGGCCGCCCGTGCGTCTTCGCGAACAGGTCCGCGATCTCGTCCTGGTCCTTGTGCACGACGGGCGCGATCAGGTGGCTCGGCGCCTCGTTGTCGTTGATCTGCAGGATGTATTCGCCGAGGTCGGTCTCGATCGACTGCACGCCGATGCCCGCCATCACCGCGTTCAGGCGCATCTCCTCGGTCACCATCGACTTCGTCTTGATGACCTTCTTCACGTCGTGGCGCCGCGCGATGTCGGCGACGAGCTGCGCTGCATCGTCCATGGTCTCGGCATACAGCACGGTGGCGCCGCGCCGCGCGGCCTCGCGCTCGAACGCTTCGAGCCATTGGTCGAGATCGTCGAGCGCGCGGTCGCGGCGCGCCTTCAGCGCGGCCCGCGTCGCTGCGAAATCGATCTGCGTCAGCGCTTCGGCCCGCGCCGACACGAACTTGCTCGACAGTTTCTTGAGGTTCTGCTGCAGGCGCTGGTCCGCGAGCTTCTGGCCCGCGCGCGCCTTGAAATGCATCGATTGGACTTGC
>NZ_JAAGNW010000164.1:5011-8476 GCF_010645215.1 Burkholderia multivorans
CAGCACCTGCGCGATGTGCAGCACGCGCGTGGCGTGGTCGCCCGTGCGCCGCAGCCGCCCCTCGATATTGAGCATGCAGCCGAGATCGCCGAGCACCACGGTCGGCGCGCCGCTCGCATGGACGTTCGCGCACTTCTCGTCGACGATCGCGGTCGAGATGTCGCCGTACTTCAGCGCAAAGGTGCCGCCGAAGCCGCAGCAGTGCTCGCAATCCTTCATCTCCCGGACCTCGACGCCGCGCTGCGCGAGCAACGCGCGCGGCTGCGCCTTCACGCCCAGCTCGCGCAATCCCGAACAGGAATCATGGTAGGTCACGGGCCCCGCGAACTCGCCCGGCTCGAGCGTCACCTTCGCGACGTTCACGAGGAAATCGGTCAGCTCGTACACCCGCGCGCGCAGGCGGCCGTAGCGCGCCATCAGTTCGGGATCGTCGCGGAACAGGTCGCCGTAATGCACGCGCAGCATCCCGCCGCACGAGCCCGACGGCACCACCACGTAATCGAACGGCTCGAACTCGCGCAGCGTCTTCTCCGCGAGGTCGCGCGCGAGCGCGCGCTCGCCGCTGTTGTAGCCCGGCTGGCCGCAGCAGGTCTGCGCCGCCGGGACGACCACCTCGAAGCCCGCCTGCTGGATCAGCTTCAACGCCGAGAACCCGATCTCGGGCCGCATCAGGTCGATCAGGCACGTCACGAACAAACCGACTCGCATAGCCACTCCTTCGAGAAAACGACGCTCATTATCCGCGCTTTGCCGCGCGAAACCAACGCATCGCAAACAACCGCCGCAAACGAGGACTTCCTCGAACGCCGTTCGCTTTTTTCACTATACGAGATACAATCGATCATCCCAGTGTCCGATGCATCACCGACCCTTCACGATGAGCAACCCGAATCCGGATTCCAAAACGTCGATCCAAGTGATCGAGCGCATGATGCGGCTTCTCGACGCACTCGCCGGCCACACCGATCCGGTCAGTCTGAAGGAGCTTGCCCTGCGCACCGAGCTGCATCCGTCGACTGCGCACCGGATCCTGAACGACATGGTCACCTGCCGTCTCGTCGACCGCTCCGATCCGGGCACCTACCGGCTCGGCATGCGCCTGCTCGAACTCGGCAACCTCGTGAAGGCGCGCCTGTCGGTGCGCGATGCGGCACTGACGCCGATGCGCGAGCTGCACCGCCTCACGGGCCAGACGGTCAATCTGTCGGTACGCCAGGGCGACGAGATCGTCTACATCGAGCGCGCGTATTCGGAGCGCTCGGGGATGCAGGTGGTGCGCGCGATCGGCGGCCGCGCGCCGCTGCACCTGACCTCGGTCGGCAAGCTGTTCCTGGCCGCCGACGAGACCTCGCGGGTGCGCGCCTACGCGACCCGCACCGGGCTCGCCGGCCACACGCAGAACAGCATCACCGATCTCACGAAACTCGAACGCGAGCTGACCCTGGTGCGCCAGCAGGCCTGCGCGCGCGACAACGAGGAACTGGAACTGGGCGTGCGCTGCATCGCGGCCGGCATCTACGACGATTCCGGCAAGCTGGTCGCAGGGCTGTCGCTGTCCGCGCCGGCCGACCGGCTGCAGGACGCCTGGCTCGGCCAGCTGAGCCACACCGCGCTGACGATCTCCGCGTCGCTCGGCTACCAGCACGCGCCCAAGGATGCCGATGCGAGCGCGCTGAGACACGCGTGACGCCGCCTTCCGGGCGCCCATGAAAAAGCCCCGCTTTCCGCGGGGCTTTTTCATGACGTCGACCAAACCCAACCGGCGCGCCGGGATCAGGTCCCGCCCGTCGCCGTGTTCGCCGCGGTCAGCCGTTCGCCGCCGCCGTTGTCGAGCCAGTTGCGCACGCGCGAGGCGTCCGCGAAGCGCGAGTACTTGCCGAACGAATCGAGCAGCACCATCACGATCGGACGACCGTGGATCGTGGTCTGCATCACCAGGCATTCGCCCGCTTCGTTGATGAAGCCGGTCTTCTGCAGGCCGATGTCCCACGACGGATTGCGCACCAGCGCGTTCGTGTTGTTGTAGGCGAGCGAGCGCTTGCCCGTGAACACGTCGTAGCTGCGATCGGTCGAGAACTTGCGGATCAGCGGGTACTGGTACGCCGCGTTCACCATCTTCACCAGGTCGCGCGCGCTCGACACGTTCTGGCTCGACAGCCCGGTCGAGTTCTCGAAATGCGTGTCGTTCATGCCGAGCGACTTCGCCTTCGCGTTCCTCGCCGCGATGAACGCCGGCCGGCCGCCCGCGTAGTAGCGCGACAGCGCGGCCGCGGCGCGGTTCTCCGACGCCATCAGCGCGATATGCAGCATGTCTTCCCGCGACAGCGTCGACCCGACCGACAGGCGCGACCCCGTGCCCTTCTCGTAGTCGCGATCCTCGTCCGTCACGTCGATCTGGTCGGTCAGCGCCATCTTCGAATCGAGCACGACCATCGCGGTCATCAGCTTCGAGATCGACGCGATCGGCACCACGGCGCGCGAATTCTTGTCGAACAGCGGCTCGGCCGAATTCTGGTCGATCACGTACGCGACGCTCGAACGCAGCGCGAGCGCGTCAGGCGTCTCGTGCAGGCCGAAGGCCTGGCCGACCGACGGCGGGCGCGGCTGGAACGCCACCTTGCGCACCCCGCGATGCCCCCCGTTCGACACGAAGGTCACGCGCTTGCGCGTCGCCTTCGCGCGCGGCGCTTCCTTCGCGACGGCGGGACGCACGCCCTTCTTGGCGGACGCGACGGCCTTCTTCTTGCCCTTCGCGGGTTGGGATGCCTTCGCGGGCGCGGCGAGCGCCTCGGCAGGCGCGATCGCAGCCGTGGCCATCAGCACCGACACGGCCACGGAGACCGCGGTGCCGAGGGCCATGCCCTGCATCATTTTGAACGGTGAAAACAATTGGGCTTTCATTGGGGTCTGAACAAAGCGGGCGGGAGGTTTCCGCAAGTGTAGTTAAACCGGAAAAAATAAGCAATATTAGGCACTTACCGTCTTTCGTTAAACCGGAATGTAAGACACGATCATCTGAAGACAATCGGCCACCCCGTTTTCATCGAAAAATACGATGGGATGCAAGGATGCCGACCCGCCGGCGCTCACTGACCGGTTTATCGGCACTCCGGGAACAGGATGAAGCGGGGAAACCACGCATACTGCCTACTGCTGCCAGGCGGACCGAACGGCCCGCCGGCTGGGGCGCCGGCGCATCGCGCGCCCGGCGGCCCGACCAACGGCGCGCGTTTCGACCAACATTCGGGGTAAACGTTCCACCCCCTCGATTGGTTTACCTGCGCGCCGCCATGGTGCGCCCCGCCGCCCGCCCCAACTCGGCGCAGCAGCGCGGCACAGCGCCTGAAACCGATCCCAATGTTGCGGGATAACTCATTGTTTTGTCGATAATTTACCGATATTGTGCGATGCACAAAATATCCTTGACATTCGTTTTTGGCGGCCTAAAATAACTCTCATTGTTGC
>NZ_JAAGNW010000164.1:8486-14907 GCF_010645215.1 Burkholderia multivorans
ATCGATTTTCAGGAGCGTGAACCATGTCTTTGCTGACCCCCGAGCAATTCGCCGCCGCCCAGAAAGCCCACTTCGAAAGCCTGTTCGGCCTGACGACCAAGGCCTTTGAAGGCGTTGAGAAGCTCGTCGAACTGAACCTGCAAGTCGTGAAGTCGACGCTCGCGGAAAGCCAGGAAAACGTGCAACGCGCGCTGTCCGTCAAGGATGCGCAGGAACTGCTCGCGCTGCAAGCCAGCCTGACCCAGCCGATCGCCGAGAAGGTCCTGTCGTACAGCCGCCACCTGTATGAAATCGCATCGGCCACGCAAGCCGAGTTCGCGAAGGTCGCGGAAGCCCAGTACGAAGAGCAGAACCGCAAGGTGCAGGCCCTCGTCGACAACGTCGCGAAGAACGCACCGGCCGGCTCCGAAACCGCCGTTGCCGCGCTGAAGTCGGCGCTCAACGCCGCGACGACGACCTACGAAACGGTTCAGAAGGCCGCGAAGCAGGCCGTGGAAATCGCCGAAACGAACTTCAACGCCGCCGCCGCCGTTGCGACCAAGGCCGCCAACAGCGCCGCAGCCGCATCGCGCCGCAGCACCACCGCCGCCGCGCCGACGACGACCAAGTCGGCCTGAGCGGACGCCGCCCTCCGGGCGGCACGCGATATCGAGAAACCCGCGTTCGCGCGGGTTTTTTCATGGGCGCACGCCCACACCCGTACACGCGCCCTGCCCGCACCATGCAAAACGCCCGGCGCAATGCGCCGGGCGTTTTGGTGAACCACGACGGCCGCGCCCTCCGGCGACAGCCCTTCCGCGAACCGCGCGTTATGCCTTCTTGCGCGGCGGCGGCAGGTCCGTACAGACCCCTTCGTACAGTTCGGCCGCCATGCCGATCGATTCGCCGAGCGTCGGGTGCGGATGGATCGTCTTGCCGATGTCCTCCGCGTCCGCGCCCATCTCGACCGCCAGGCAGACTTCGCTGATCAGATCGCCCGCGTTCAGCCCGACGATGCCGCCGCCGATCACGCGATGCGTGGCCTCGTCGAACAGCAGCTTCGTGAAGCCCTCGTCGCGATCGTTCGCGATCGCCCGGCCCGACGCGACCCACGGGAACACCGCCTTGCCGTACTTGATGCCCTCGGCCTTGCACTGGTCCTCGGTCTTGCCGGCCCACGCGACTTCCGGATCCGTGTACGCCACCGACGGAATCTGCAGCGCGTCGAAGTAAGCCTTCTCGCCGTGCGCGGCCTCGGCCGCCACGTGGCCTTCGTGCACCGCCTTGTGCGCGAGCATCGGCTGGCCGACGATGTCGCCGATCGCGAAGATGTGCGGCACGTTGGTGCGCATCTGCCGGTCGACCTCGATGAAGCCGCGCTCCGTCACCGCGACGCCCGCCTTGTCCGCGCCGATCTTCTTGCCGTTCGGGCTGCGGCCCACGGCGACCAGCACCAGGTCGTAGCGCTGCGCGTCCGCCGGCGCCTTCTCGCCCTCGAAGCTCACGTAGATGCCGTCGTCCTTCGCTTCCGCGCCGGTCGTGCGGGTCTTCAGCATCACGTTGCTGAAGCGCTTCGCGTTGTACTTCTCCCAGACCTTCACGAGATCGCGGTCCGCGCCCATCATCAGGCCGTCCATCATCTCGACGACGTCGATCTCGGCGCCCAGCGTCGAGTACACCGTCGCCATTTCGAGGCCGATGATGCCGCCGCCGATCACGAGCATGCGCTTCGGCAGCTGGCGCAGTTCCAGCGCACCCGTCGAGTCGATCACGCGCGGATCCTCCGGCATGAACGGCAGCTTCACCGCCTGCGAGCCGGCCGCGATGATCGCCTGCTTGAAGCGGACCACCTTCTTGCCGCTCTCGCCCTGCACTTCCAGATGATGCGCATCGACGAACGCACCGACGCCCGTGACGACCTCGACCTTGCGCGCCTTCGCCATGCCGGTGAGACCCACCGTCAGCTTCTTGACGACGCTGCTCTTGAAGTCGCGCAGCTTGTCGAGATCCACTTCCGGCTTGCCGAACGAGATGCCATGCGACGCCAGCGCCGACGCTTCGTCGATGACGAGCGCCGTGTGCAGCAGCGCCTTCGACGGAATGCACCCGACGTTCAGGCACACGCCGCCGAGCGTATCGTAGCGCTCGACCAGCACGGTCTTCATGCCGAGATCGGCGGCGCGGAACGCAGCCGAGTACCCGCCCGGGCCCGAGCCCAGCACGAGCATCTCGCATTCGACGTCCACCGGGCCGGCATAGCTGCCCGCCTGCGGCGCCTGGGTCGGCGCGGGCGCGGGCGCCGGTGCGGCGGCGGGTGCGGGCTTCGCGGGCGCCGGCGCGGCAGCCGCCGCCGAGGCCTCGACGAGCGCGATCACCGTGCCTTGCGACACCTTGTCGCCCGCCTTGACCTTCACTTCCTTCACGACGCCGGCGACGTCGCTCGGCACTTCCATGGACGCCTTGTCGGATTCGAGCGTGACGAGCGTCTGCTCCTTCTCGATCGTATCGCCCGGCTGGACCTTGACTTCGATGAGACTCATGAACTGTCCCCTACTTGTATGGACTACCGCTGACAGACACACGGGCGGGCGCACGGCGACGGCATGACCGCCGCGCGCGCCCCCGCGCTCATCAAAGGATCACGCGGCGGAAATCGGCGAGGATCGCCGCCAGGTATGCGTTGAAGCGCGCCGCCTCCGCGCCGTCGATCACGCGGTGGTCATACGACAGCGACAGCGGCAACGTGAGGCGCGGCACGAACTGCTTGCCGTCCCACACCGGCTTCATCGCGCCGCGCGACAGGCCGAGGATCGCCACTTCCGGCGCGTTGATGATCGGCGTGAAATTCGTGCCGCCGATCCCGCCCAGCGACGAGATCGAGAAGCAGCCGCCCTGCATCTGGTCCGGCTTCAGCTTGCCTTCGCGCGCCGCCTTCGACAGCTCCGTCATTTCCTTCGCGATGTCGACGAGGCCCTTCTTGTCCGCGTCGCGGATCACCGGCACCATGAGGCCGTTCGGCGTGTCGGCCGCGAAGCCGATGTGGTAGTACTGCTTGAATACGAGGTTGTCGCCGTCGAGGCTCGCGTTGAAGGTCGGGAACTTCTTCAGTGCCGACACCACGGCCTTGATCACGAACGCCAGCATCGTGAACTTCACGCCGGCCTTCTCGTTTTCCTTGTTCAACTGCACGCGCAACGCTTCCAGCTCGGTGATGTCCGCCTCGTCGTTGTTGGTGACGTGCGGGATCATCACCCAGTTGCGATGCAGGTTCGCGCCCGAGATCTTCTTGATGCGCGACAGCGGCTTCGGATCGACCGGGCCGAACTTCGTGAAGTCGACCTTCGGCCACGGCAGCAGGTTCAGCTCGCCGCCGCCCGCAGGCGCGGCCGCGCCCGCCGGCGCCGCGCGCTGGCCCGTCATCACGCCCTTCACGAAGCCCGTCACGTCGTCCTTGGTCACGCGGCTCTTCGGCCCCGTACCCTGCACGCGCGCGACATCGACGCCCAGCTCGCGCGCGAACTTGCGCACCGACGGCGACGCATGGCTCGCACGATATTCGCCCGCCGCCGCAGCCGGCGCGGCGGCCGGTGCGGATGCCGGCGCCGCCGACGGCGCCGCCGACGGCGCGGGCGCGGCTGCGGCCGGCGCGGGCGCCGGAGCGGGCGCAGCGGCCGGCTGCGGCGCGGGAGCCGGCGCGGCTGCGCCGCCCGCGGCTTCCAGCACCACGATCAGCGTGCCTTCCGACACCGTGTCGCCGAGCTTCACCTTCACTTCCTTGACCGTGCCGGCGGCCGGGCTCGGCACGTCCATCGTCGCCTTGTCCGATTCGAGCGTGACGAGCGACTGCTCCTTCTCGACCGTGTCGCCGACCTTCACGCCGATCTCGATGACCGGGATGTCCTTGTAGTCGCCGATGTCCGGCACCTTCACGTCGACCGTGCCGCCGCTCGCGGCGGGCGCGGGCGCGGCGGCCGGCGCCGCGGCGGGCGCGGGGGCCGGCGCAGCCGCGCCGTTCGCCTTCGCGGCGCCGCCTTCCAGCAGGATGATCAGCGAGCCTTCCGACACCGAATCGCCCACCTTCACCTTCACTTCCCTGACCGTGCCGGCCGTGGGGCTCGGCACGTCCATCGTCGCCTTGTCCGACTCGAGCGTGACGAGCGACTGCTCCGCCTCGACCGTGTCGCCCGCCTTCACGAGCACCTCGATGACCGGGATGTCCTTGTAATCGCCGATATCCGGCACCTTCACTTCGATCGCTTGACTCATCTGTTTGTGTCTCCTGAGCCGCGCCGCCGCCCCGCACGGGACCGCGTCGCAGCGTCATACGGTGCGCGTGCGTTAAACCGTCATCGGGTTGGGTTTGGCCGGGTCGAGGTTGTACTTCGCGAGCGCGTCCGCCACCACCTTGCGCTCGATCGTACCCTCGTCGGCGAGCGCATTGAGCGCAGCCACGGTCACCCAGAAGCGGTCGACCTCGAAGAAGTGGCGCAGCGCCTCGCGCGTATCCGAACGGCCATAGCCGTCGGTGCCGAGCACCACGAACTTGCGGTCGACCTGGCCGCGGATCTGGTCGACCAGCGCGCGCACGTAGTCGGTCGACGCGATCACCGGGCCTTGCGTGTCCTTCAGGCACTGCTGCACGTGCGACAGCTTGCGCTCCGCGGTCGGGTTCAGCAGGTTCCAGCGCTCGACCTCATGGCCTTCGCGGGCCAGCTCGGTAAAGCTCGGCACGCTCCACAGGTCGGCCGCGACGCCCCAGTCGTTCTTGAGCAGGTCGGCGGCGGCGATCACTTCGTTGAAGATCGTGCCCGCGCCGAGCAGTTGCACGCGCGGCGCCTTCTTGTCGGCGTCGGCCTTGCGGAACGCGTACATGCCCTTGATGATGTCGGCCGCCACGTGCTCGCCCTGCGGGATCGCCGGGTGCTCGTAGTTCTCGTTCATCACCGTGATGTAGTAGTACACATCCTCCTGCTCCCACACCATGCGGCGCAGGCCGTCCTGCACGATCACCGCCAGCTCGTAGCCGAAGGTCGGGTCGTAGCTCACGCAGTTCGGCACCGACGCCGCCCACAGCAGCGAATGGCCGTCCTCGTGCTGCAGGCCCTCGCCGTTGAGCGTGGTGCGGCCCGCGGTGCCGCCGAGCAGGAAGCCGCGCGAACGCATGTCGCCCGCCGCCCAGGCCAGATCGCCGATCCGCTGGAAGCCGAACATCGAATAGAAGATGTAGAACGGCACCATGATCTCGCCGTGCGTCGAATACGACGTCGCCGCCGCGATCCAGTCACACATGCCGCCCGCTTCGTTGATGCCTTCCTGCAGGATCTGGCCGCTTTCCGATTCCTTGTAGAACATCAGCTGGTCGGAATCCTCGGGCACGTACTTCTGGCCCTGCTGGTTCCAGATGCCGATCTGGCGGAACAGGCCTTCCATGCCGAAGGTGCGCGACTCGTCGGGCACGATCGGCACGATGCGCTTGCCGAGCGCCTTGTCCTTGAGCAGGATGTTGAGGATCCGCACGAACGCCATCGTCGTCGAGATCTCGCGGCCTTCGCCCGTGCCCTTCAGGAGCGGCTCGAACATGTCGAGCGCCGGCACCGGCAGCGATTCCGCCTTCTGGCGGCGCTGCGGCAGGTAGCCGCCGAGGTCCATGCGGCGCGTGCGCATGTATTCGAGTTCCTTCGAGCCTTCCTCGAACTTCACGTACGGCACGTCGGCGATCACGTCGTCCGAGATCGGCAGGCGGAACTGGTCGCGGAACTTCTTCAGTTGCTCCACCGGCAGCTTCTTCTGCTGGTGCGTGATGTTCATCGCCTGACCCGACTCGCCCATCCCGTAACCCTTGATGGTCTTCGCGAGAATCACGGTCGGCGCGCCCTTCGAATTGCTCGCCTCGTGGAACGCCGCGTAGATCTTGTGCGGATCATGGCCGCCGCGGTTCAGGTTCCAGATGTCGTCGTCCGACCAGTCGGCGACCAGCGCCTTCAGCTCGGGCGAATTGAAGAAGTGCTCGCGCACGAACGCGCCCGACTCCGACTTGTAGGTCTGGTACTCGCCGTCGACGACGTCCATCATCCGGCGCATCAGCGCGCCCGACTTGTCGCGCGCGAACAGCGCGTCCCAGCGGCTGCCCCAGATCACCTTGATCACGTTCCAGCCGGCGCCGCGGAATTCCGATTCCAGTTCCTGGATGATCTTGCCGTTGCCGCGCACCGGGCCGTCGAGACGCTGCAGGTTGCAGTTGATCACGAACACCAGATTGTCGAGCTTCTCGCGGCTCGCCATGCCGATCGCACCCAGCGATTCCGGCTCGTCGGTCTCGCCGTCGCCGAGGAACGCCCACACCTTGCGGCCTTCGGTCGTCACGATGCCGCGCGCCTGCAGGTACTTCATGAAGCGCGCCTGGTAGATCGCCATGATCGGGCCGAGGCCCATCGACACGGTC
>NZ_JAAGNW010000165.1 GCF_010645215.1 Burkholderia multivorans
ATCGCGGACGGGCGAGGCGTCGATGTTGACCGCGGCGAGGTCGTTGACGATCACGGCGACCCGCAGGCCCGCGCGATTCGCGAGGATATGGTTGAGCAGCGTGGTCTTGCCGGCGCCGAGGAAGCCGGACAGCACGGTGACGGGCAATGGCTGGTTCATCGCGGTACGAACCAAGAAAAGAGGGAATAGCGGCTGCGCCGCCCGAAACGGGACGTACCGGTGCCCGGCCGCGAAGGCGGGCGCCGTGCATGCGCGGCGTGAAAGCCGCATTGTGCATCAAACGGGACGGTGGGTCGCCTTTGGCGCGGCGCGGCCGCGCATGTCTGCTGACGGTCTACTGACGAGGGTCGGCTGCCGGCAGCAGCTTCCACTGGGTGAGGATCGCGGCGATCTGGCGCGCGTACTTGTCGCGCAGCGACGGCGTTTCCGAGTGGTACGAGCCGATCGCCTGCCACGTGTTGCCGTACTTGTTCATCTTCTGGCGCAGGTGCCACGCCGCGATGTAGACGTTCTTGCAGGGCTCCATCAGCGTGTCGCGCGTGATGCCGTACTGCTTGAGCACCGACAGGTGGATCGAATTGATCTGCATGATCCCGTAGTCGGTCGAGCCGTTCGCATTCTTGTTCAGCGCATCGGGGCGATTGCGCGACTCCTGCCAGGCGATCGCGCGCAGGATCAGCGGATTGACTTTCTGATAACGGGCGGCTTCGTCGTAGCAATCGGCACGCGCGGATGCGCTGGCGAATCCGGCGCCGGCAACGAGCACTGCGATCAGGAAAGGCCGTTTCATCATCCCAAAAATTAACCGCTGATTGTTGATTGTTTACCAATAGTGTCGAATCAGGCGCCCAAGCCGCTCGAGATCGGGAAAACCCGCAGACAGTTTTCGCGCGTGGCCCACTGAGGCGCCCGTATCATACCGGCACCCGGGCGGGCCACGAGGGCGGCCGAAGCGGGCCGGCGGAATCTGACAGTAGCCGTTTATACCGCATTTTCGTTTCAGTTCTTATCAAATTAACGAAGAAAGCGATTCCCAGGCGAAAGAGGATGCTTACATGTTGCATACGTCGCGCACATCAATTTTTTATGTCGTATATGAGACAGTACTCAGTTCGATGTGATATTTCGGACATGAAAAGCTGCTAATGTCTGCGTTTTGAAAACGACTCAACGCATTACCGTCGGAAACGGCCACCGCCGGCCTCGATCTACTACTCCATGACAAGAACTCGCATTGTTTTGCGGCGCGTCTCGACGGCGCTCGTCGTCGCCGGAATTGTCGCCGCACAGGCCGTCCACGCACAGGTCACGCTCAATTTCGCCAATGCGGACATCGACCAGGTCGCCAAGGCGATCGGCGCTGCGACGGGCAAGACGATCATCGTCGACCCGCGCGTCAAGGGCCAGCTGAACCTGGTATCCGAACGGCCGGTGCCCGAGGATCAGGCGCTGAAGACGCTGCAGGCGGCGCTGCGCATGCAGGGCTTCTCGCTCGTCCAGGACCACGGCGTGCTCAAGGTCGTGCCGGAAGCCGACGCCAAGCTGCAGGGCGTGCCGACCTATATCGGCAACACCCCGCAGGCGCGCGGCGATCAGGTCATCACGCAGGTGTTCGAACTGCGCAACGAGTCGGCCAACAACCTGCTGCCGGTGCTGCGGCCGCTGATCTCGCCGAACAACACGATCACCGCGTACCCGGCCAACAATACGATCGTCGTCACCGACTACGCCGACAATGTCCGCCGGATCGCGCAGATCATCTCCGGCGTGGACACCGCGGCGGGCGCCCAGGTGGTGGTCGTGCCGCTGCACAACGCCAACGCGATCGACATCGCCACGCAGCTCGGCAAGCTGCTCGACCCGGGTGCGATCGGCAACACCGACGCGACCCTCAAGGTCACGGTGACCGCCGACCCGCGGACCAATGCGGTGCTGCTGCGCGCGTCGAACGCATCGCGCCTCGCCGCCGCGAAGAAACTGATCCAGCAGCTCGACGCGCCGAGCGGCGTGCCAGGCAACATGCACGTCGTGCCGCTGCGCAACGCCGACGCGACGAAGCTCGCGAAGACGCTGCGCGGCATGCTCGGCAAGGGCAGCGGCGACAGCAATTCGTCGGCCAGCTCGAACGACGCCAATTCGTTCAACCAGAACGGCTCGTCGTCGAACAGCAGCAACTTCGGGACCGGTTCGTCGGGCAACCCGCCGCTGCCGTCGGGCGGCCTGGGCGGCTCGTCGTCGGGCAGCGGCTACGGCGGTTCGTCGGGCGGCAGCAGCGGCGGCCTCGGCGGCAGCGGCGGCCTGCTCGGCGGCGACAAGGACAAGGGCGACGACAACCAGCCGGGCGGCATGATCCAGGCGGACGCAGCCACCAATTCGCTGATCATCACGGCGTCCGATCCGGTCTACCGGAACCTGCGCGCGGTGATCGACCAGCTCGACGCGCGTCGCGCGCAGGTGTACAGCGAGGCGCTGGTCGTCGAACTGCAGGCGACGACGCTCGGCAACCTCGGGATCCAGTGGCAGGTCGCAAACAATGCGCTGTTTGCCGGGACGAACCTGCCGGGCGGGACGTCGATCGGGGGGGCGGCGCTCGGCAACAGCATCGTCAACCTGACGGCCGGCGCGGCGACGGGTGGCGCGCTGAATTCGCTGAGCAACATCACGAGCGGCCTGAACATCGGCTGGCTGCACAATATGTTCGGGGTGCAGGGGCTGGGTGCGCTGCTGCAGTATTTTGCCGGTTCGAGCGACGCGAACGTGCTGTCGACGCCGAACCTGGTCACGCTCGACAACGAAGAAGCAAAGATCGTCGTCGGCCAGAACATCCCGATTCCGACGGGCTCGTACTCGAATCTCACGAATGGCACGACGCCCAGCGCGTTCAATACCTACGACCGTCGTGACGTCGGCCTCACACTGCACGTGAAGCCGCAGATCACCGAGGGCGGCATCCTGAAGCTGCAGCTCTACACGGAAGATTCGTCCGTGGTCCAATCGACCGTCAGCACGGCGGCCAATTCGCCCGGACCGACGTTCAACAAGCGTTCGATCCAGTCGACCGTGCTCGCGGACAACGGCGAGATCATCGTGCTCGGCGGCCTGATGCAGGATCAATATTCGGTCAGCAATAACAAGGTGCCGCTGCTGGGCGACATTCCGTGGATCGGCCAGCTGTTCCGCTCGGAAGCCAAATCCCGTCAGAAAACCAACCTGATGGTGTTCCTGCGTCCCGTGATCATTACCGATCGCGAGACCGCGCAGGCCGTCACGGCGAACCGCTACGACTACATCCAGGGTGTGACGGGCTCATACAAATCGGATAACAACATCATCAGGGACAAGGACGATCCGGTCGTTCCGCCGATGCCGCTCGGCCCGAGCCAGGGTGGGTCGGCACTCAACCTGTTCGATCTCGACAAGATGCGCCGCCACCAAGCGATGCCGCCCGCGCCGGCCAGCCAGCCGGCCGCGGCACCCGCCGGCGCCGTGCCGTTCGGCACCGTGCCGACCACCGCCGCACCGGGAGCGCAGCCGTGACGCCGACGCTCGCCGCCCCGATGGGCGGCCAGTCCGGCGGCGCCGGCGGGCCGGCGGGCGAGCGCGCGGCGCCCTCGCCGCTGGCCGCGCGCCTGCTGCCCTACGGCTTCGCCAAGGCCGGCCAGATCCTCAGCGCGCACCAGCACGCGGACACGCTCGAGGTGTGGATCAGCGAACGCACGAGCGGCGCGGCGCTCGCCGAGGTCGCGCGCAATTTCGGCGCGGTGTCGGTGCAGCGCCTGCCTGCCGACGAACTCGCGCTCGCGATCAATCATGCGTACGCGCGCCAGGACGGCAGCGCGGCGCAGGTGGTCGGCGAGGTCGAGGGCGAGGTCGATCTGTCGCGCCTGATGCAGGACATTCCCGAGGTCGAGGATCTGCTCGAATCGGAAGACGACGCGCCGATCATCCGCATGATCAACGCGCTGCTCACGCAGGCCGCGCGAGAACAGGCCTCGGACATCCACATCGAGCCGTTCGAGAACGCCTCGGTCGTGCGCTTCCGGGTCGACGGCACGCTGCGCGACGTGGTGCGCCCGAAGAAGGCGCTGCACGGCGCGCTGATCTCGCGGATCAAAATCATGGCGCAACTCGACATCGCCGAGAAGCGCCTGCCGCAGGACGGCCGGATCACGCTGCGGGTCGGCGGCCGGCCGGTCGACGTGCGGGTCTCGACGCTGCCGACCGGGCACGGCGAGCGCGCGGTGCTGCGTCTGCTCGAAAAGGACGCGCAGCGCCTCAATCTCGAAGCGCTCGGGATGGGCCGCGACACGCTCGTGGAATTCGACCAGCAGATCTCCAAGCCGCACGGCATCGTGCTGGTCACGGGGCCGACCGGCTCGGGCAAGACGACCACGCTGTACGCGGCGATGTCGCGGCTCGAAACCACCACGACCAACATCATGACGGTCGAGGATCCGATCGAGTACGACCTCGCGGGCATCGGCCAGACCCAGGTCAACGAACGGATCGGCATGACCTTCGCGCGCGCGCTGCGCTCGATCCTGCGTCAGGATCCCGACGTGATCATGATCGGCGAAATCCGCGACCTCGAAACCGCCCAGATCGCCGTGCAGGCGTCGCTGACGGGCCACCTGGTGCTCGCGACGCTGCACACGAACGACGCGGCGTCCGCCGTGACTCGCCTGACCGACATGGGCGTCGAGCCCTACCTGCTCGCGTCGTCGCTGCTCGGCGTGCTCGCGCAGCGCCTGGTGCGGCAGCTGTGCCCGGCCTGCAAGGAAGAGCGTCACGAGGACGGGCGCGTCGTCTGGCATCCGGTCGGCTGCGACAAGTGCAGCCATTCGGGCTATACCGGCCGGCGCGGGGTCTACGAACTGCTGGTGCTCGACGAAGATATCCGCGCGCTGGTCCACCGCAACGCGCCCGATTCGGAAATCCTCGCGGCCGGCCGCGCGAACGGAATGCGCACGCTGCGCGACGACGCCGAGCGCTGGCTCGCGGCGGGCGCGACCTCGCTCGAGGAAGTGCTGCGCGTGACGGGAGGCGCGTAGCGCGATGCCGGCATTCCGTTTCGAAGCGATCGACTCCGCGGGCCGCGCGCAGAAAGGCGTGATCGACGCCGACAGCGCGCGCGCCGCGCGCGGCCAGTTGCGCACCCAGGGGCTCACGCCGCTCGTGGTCGAGCCGGCCGCCAGCCGCACGCGCGGCGAGCGCAGTCAGCGTCTCGCGCTCGGCCGCAAGCTGTCGCAGCGCGAACAGGCGATCCTGACCCGCCAGCTCGCGAGCCTGCTGACGGCCGGCCTGCCGCTCGACGAGGCGCTCTCGGTGCTGACCGAGCAGGCCGAACGCGACTACATCCGCGAACTGATGGCCGCGATCCGCGCCGAAGTGCTGGGCGGCCACTCGCTCGCGAATGCGCTCTCCGAGCATCCGCGCGATTTTCCGGACATCTACCGCGCGCTGGTGTCGGCGGGCGAGCACACCGGCAAGCTCGGCGTGGTGCTGTCGCGGCTCGCCGACTACATCGAGCAGCGCAACGCGCTCAAGCAGAAGATCGTGCTGGCGTTCACCTATCCGGCGATCGTCACGCTGATCGCGCTCGGCATCGTCACGTTCCTGCTCAGCTACGTGGTGCCGCAGGTGGTCAACGTGTTCGCGAGCACCAAGCAGCAGCTGCCGATGCTCACGATCGTGATGATGGCGCTGTCCGATTTCGTGCGGCACTGGTGGTGGGCGATGCTGATCGCGGTGGCGCTCGTCGCCTACCTCGTGAAGGCGACGCTGTCGCGCGACGGGCCGCGGCTCGCGTTCGACCGCTGGCTGCTCACCGCGCCGCTGCTCGGCAAGCTGGTGCGCGGCTACAACACCGTGCGCTTCGCGAGCACGCTCGGGATCCTGAGCGCGGCCGGCGTGCCGATCCTGCGCGCGTTGCAGGCGGCGGGCGAAACGCTGTCGAACCGCGCGCTGCGGGTCAACATCGACGATGCGATCGTGCGGGTGCGCGAGGGCTCGGCGCTGTCGCGCGCGCTCAACAACGTGAAGACCTTTCCGCCGGTGCTGGTGCACCTGATCCGCTCGGGCGAAGCGACGGGCGACGTGACCACGATGCTCGACCGCGCGGCCGACGGCGAGGCGCGCGAGCTGGAGCGTCGCACGATGTTCCTGACGAGCCTGCTGGAACCGCTCCTGATTCTCGCGAACTGAACAACATGGTGCAGTAACGAAACACGACGACAGGGAGCCGCCCCGGCCGAGGGGGCGGCGCCGGCATTCAGCGCACGTAGATCGCGGGCGACGGGGTGTTGGTGGGCAGGAAGATCTCGGAGCGGGCGCCGTTGCGCTCGACGATCACCGAGCGGTCGCGGACTTCGGCGAGCTTCGCGCCCTGCGCGACCTCGGCGCCGAGCGACACGGCGCGCGGGGCGTCGCCGCCGATGCCGATGATCGCGGCCGCGCCGCGCTGCAGCGCGAGGATGCCGAACAGGTGGATGTCCTGTATCGGGCTGCGCGTGAGCTGGCCGCCGAACAACGCGGCGGCCTCCTCGGTGCGCAGCGGCGCGTGGGCGGCGGCGGCCGGTAGCGGGGCCTGATGCGCGGATAGCGTGACGGCCCAATAAGTGGCCGTCGCGCACAGCGCCGCAAACAGGGCGAGGGAAAGGATCCGGATCGAGAGCGCGTTCATGCGCCCTATTGTACGGATGAATGTGAAATTTGCGTTGGGTGGAAGTCACCAGCCGCACGCGACTTACAATGCGGCTTCACGCGGGCGTGCGGATGATCCGGCGCGCGGCCCGCGACTTCCGCTCACCGGTCATTTATTTATTTGAAAAAAGAGGTTTCAGTCATGCAAACGTGGATCACTCGCCGCTCGCAACACGCGCGCCGCCAACGCGGTTTCACGCTGATCGAGATCATGGTGGTGGTGGCGATTCTCGGCATCCTCGCGGCGCTGATCGTGCCGAAGATCATGAGCCGTCCGGACCAGGCGCGCGCAGTCGCGGCCAAGCAGGACATCGGCACCATCATGCAGGCGCTCAAGCTGTACCGTCTCGACAACGGCCGCTACCCGACCCAGGACCAGGGCCTCGGCGCGCTGATCGCGAAGCCGAGCACCGATCCGATTCCGAACAACTGGAAGGACGGCGGCTACCTCGAGCGCCTGCCGAACGACCCGTGGGGCAATGCGTACAAGTACCTGAACCCGGGCGTGCACGGCGAGATCGACGTGTTCAGCTACGGCGCGGACGGCAAGGAAGGCGGCGAAGGCAACGACTCCGACATCGGCTCGTGGCAATGAACGCGTGACGGCGTTCGCCGCTCCGCCCGCCCGCTCCCTACGTCCAGTCCTTCATGCACGGATACGGCTCGACTCCCCTCCCCGGCCCGCGCGGCCGCGCGCGCGGCTTCACGCTGCTCGAGATGCTGGTCGTGCTCGTGATCGCGGGCCTGCTGGTGTCGCTCGCGGCGCTGTCGATGCGGCGCAATCCGCGCACCGACCTGCGCGAGGAGGCGCAGCGGCTCGCGCTCCTGTTCGAGAGCGCCGGCGACGAGGCCCAGGTGCGTGCGCGTCCGATCGCGTGGCAGCCGACCGAGCATGGTTTCCGCTTCGACGTGCGCACGGCCGACGGCTGGCGTCCGCTGCGCGACGACCTGCTGCGTCCGCGCGGCTGGGACGGCGGCGTGACGGGCGCGGCGATCGACTATCCCGGCTCGGACACCCAGCCCGAGCGCGTCGTGTTCGGCACCGAGGCGATCGATACGCCGGTGCGCGTCACGCTCTATTCGGCGGTCGGCAGCATCGCGATCGTCGGCACCGGCAACGGCCGGTACGAGGTGCGCTGATGCGGCGCGCCCGATGCCTGCCCGCCGTGCCGGGCCGCCGCCGCGTCGGCGGCTTCACGATGATCGAGGTGCTGGTCGCGCTCGCGATCATCGCGGTCGCGCCCGCCGCGTCGATCCGCGCGGTCGGCACCATGGCCAGCGATGCCTCCGAACTGCACGAACGCCTGCTCGCGGGCTGGAGCGCCGACAACGCGCTGGCCCAGCTGCGGCTCGCGCATGCCTGGCCCGAGATCGGCGAGCAGAGCTTCGATTGTTCGCAGGGCAACGTGCCGCTCACCTGCACGCAGCGCGTGAGCGCGACGCCGAATCCGGTGTTCCGGCGCGTCGAGGTGTCGGTGTCGAAGAACGGCCGCAAGGGCATGCTCGCCCAAATGGTGACGGTGGTGGCGAATGAAACCAGCCGCTCGCTCTGAACGCCTGCCGCGCGGCGTGCGCGGCTTTACGCTGATCGAGATGATGATCGCGATCACGATCCTCGCGGTCGTCGCGATCCTGTCGTGGCGCGGGCTCGACCAGGTGATGCGCGGTCGCGACAAGGTCGCGGGCGCGATGGAGGACGAGCGCGTGTTCGCGCAGATGTTCGACCAGATGCGCACCGATGCGCGCCGCGCGGCCACCGACGACGAAGTCGGCGAACCGGCGATCCGGGTCGCCGGCGACACGCTGCAGATCGTGCGCGACCTCGACCCGCCCGGCGCGGCGCCGCGCCTGCAGGTGGTGCGCTACCGGATCTCGGGCGGGCGCGTCGTGCGCTATGCGTCGCCGCCGCTCGGCACGATCGGCGACCTGCGCAGCGCGCTGCACGGCGACAGCACCGAGGGCTGGAGTTCGGTGCCGCTGATGCGCGGCGTCGGCGCGATCACCGCGCGCCTGTACGTGCCGCGGGTCGGCTGGACCACCAGCATGCCCGACGCCGACGACGCGCTCGCGCAGAACAACAACGCACTGAAGGTGCCGATGCTCGGCAATGCGCCGCCGCCGCGCGCGGTGACGGGCCTCGAGGTCAGCATCGGCGCGACCTCGCTGAAGGCGCCGATCGCGCGCGTCTTCCTGGTCGGAGAGTGACATGCGCGCCCCGCTTTCCATTCCATTCAAGCGCACCGCGCGCCGCGCCGTCAGCGCGCCGCAACGCGGTGTTGCGATCATCAGTGCGCTGCTCGTGGTCGCGCTGGCCGCGATCCTGGTGTCGGGCATGCTGTGGCGCCAGCAGGTGCAGGTGCGGCGCATCGAGAACCAGCGGCTGATCGCGCAGGCGCAGTGGGTCGCGCGCGGCGCGCTCGACTGGACCCGCATGATCCTGCGCTCGGAAGGCGACACGTCGCCGACCGTCACCTACCTGGGCGGCATCTGGGCGGTGCCGATCGCGAAGACCAAGCTGTCCGAGTTTCTCGGGCGGATCGGCGCGCCGGGCGCGCAGGATGCGACGGACACCTATCTGTCGGGCTCGATCGAGGATGCGCAGGCGAAGTTCAACCTGCGCAACCTGGTGACCTCGCCCGCGCCCGGCAAGCTGCAGCTGAACGCGCTGCAGGTGCAGACGTTCCAGCGGCTGCTGACCTCGCTCGGGCTCGACTCGCAACTCGCGAAGACGGTCGCGCGCCATATGCGCAAGGCGCTGTCGCAATCGGCGCTGCGCTTCCAGTCGGCGGCGCTGCCGGGCACGGCGAGCGCGCCCGTCGTGATGCCGGACGGCAGCGGCACGACCGGCAGCGAGAGTTTCAGCGACGACCCGGGCCTGTCCGACAGCAACGACAACCGCGGCGCGATCCCGCTGATGATGACGAGCGTCGATTCGCTGCTCGACGTCGACGGCGTCACGCCCGAGATGGTCGCGCGGCTGCGCCCGTTCGTCACGGTGCTGCCGACGACCACGCCCGTCAACCTGAACACCGCGCCCGCCGAGGTGATCGCGGCGCTGGTGCCGGGCCTGTCGGTGTCGAGCGCGCAGATGCTGGTGTCGCGCCGCGAGACCGTGTTCTTCCGCAACGTCGGCGACGTGCAGCTCGCGCTGCGCGCCGCCGGCGCGCCGAACGCGAACCTCGATTCGAGCCAGATCGACGTCACGACCAGTTATTTCATCGTGCGAGGCCGTATCGAGCACGATCGCGCGGAGGTGGATCGCACGTCGCTCGTGTATCGTGATCCGACCACGCACACGACGCGCATCGTGCGCATCCGCGACCAGCTATAACAACGCCATTCGGGAGAGGAGCTCTTGAGCACGTTGATCGTTTTACTGCCGCCGCGCGAGCCGGCCGCGTCCTTGCAGGAGTGGCAATGGCCCGAGCTGTCGTTCGCGCTCGTCGACAAGGCCGGCCATCTGCAGCGCGCGGGCCGCGCCGCGTTCACGCTGCTGCCGCAGGCCGCGTCGACGGTGCTCGTCGTCGCCGCGCGCGACCTGCTGATGCTGGCGGCCGCGGTGCCGCCGCTGAGGGGCCCGAAGCTGCGGCAGGCCTTGCCGAACATCATCGAGGATCAGCTGATCCAGGATCCGCAGGGCTGCCATATCGCGCTCGACCCCGCCGCGCTTGCCGACGGCCGCCGCGTGCTGGCCGTCATCGATCGCACCTGGTTCCGCTTCGTCATCGACGCGTTCGCGCGCGCGGGGCATCGCCACGTGCGCGCGGTGCCCGCGACCCGCTGCCTGCCGCTGCCGCGCGCGGTGACGGCGCCGCACGACGTGGCCGTGCTCGCGACGGCGGATGCCGCCGCCGCGCTCGCCGACGGTGAGGACGGCGCCGAGGCGGCCGGTGCGGACGAACGGCATGCGCCGTTCGTCGCGGCGGTGCTGGGCGTCGCACTGACCAGCGCACCGTCGCTCGCGGAAGAAGCGACCGACGTGCCGGCCGCGCCGTTCGCGCCACGGCTCGAACTCGCGATCGCGCGCGGCCCGCTCGGCGAAGGCTTCGCCGCGCCGGCCCCGGCGGCGGGCGCGACGCTCGCCGCGCTCGCGGGCCCCTTGCCGTTCGATCTGTACGAACTGGGCGAGCCGGGCGCGGAGCCGCAGTTGTCGTCGATCAAGCCGCGCGACGATGCGCGCCTGCTGCCGGGGGCGACCGTGCTGCCGTTCGACGCGTTCGCGCGGCGCGCGCTCGACGAATCGTTCGACCTGTGCCAGTTCGAGTTCGAGGTCACGCCGTGGCGCTTCGACCGCGCGACGCTGCGGCGGCTGCGGCTGCCCATCGGGCTCGCCGCGCTGACGCTCGTGGTTGCGGTGATCGGCATGAATTTCGACTGGTGGCGGCTTGCGCGCGAGCGCGATGCGCTGTCCGCGCAGATCACCGAGACGCTGCTGTCCGCCTTCCCGAAGACCACGACGGTGCTCGATCCGTCCGCGCAGATGTCGCGCCAGCTCGACCAGCTGCGGGTCGCGGCCGGCGAGCTGTCGCCGAACGACTTCCTCGCGCTCGCGAGCGGCGTGGCCCGTTCGCTCGGGCCGCTGCCGGCGAACGGCATCGCCTCGCTCGACTATCACGACCGTCGCCTCGACGTCGGCTTCAAGCCCGAGATCAAGGTCGATCCCGATTTCAACCAGCGGCTTGCGCGCAACGGTCTCACGGGCGAGATCGACAGCAGCACGGGCAAGTGGACCATCCGGAGCCGCTCATGAACAAGACCGAGCTGAACGAAACCCTGACCCAGTTCTGGGACGAACGCACGAACCGCGAGAAGCAGCTGATCGGCTGGGGCGGCGGCGTGCTCGCGCTCGTGATCGCTTATTCCGTGCTGTGGTCGCCCGCGCAGGAAGGCCGCGACAAGATCCGCCGCGCGCTGCCGGTGATGCAGCAGCAGCTCGCGCAGATGACGGCCCAGGCCAACGAGGCGCGCCCGCTCGCGGCGGCCGCGCAGGGCGTCGCGCCGACGGGCCTCGCGCTCAAGGATGCGCTGACCGCCTCGCTGTCCGACCACGGCTTCGTGGGCGCGCAGGTGCAGGTGGTGGGCAACGGGGTGCAGATCCAGCTGAAGAACGCCGCGTTTCCGCTGTGGACGCAGTGGCTCGACGACGTGCGCCGGCAGTTCAAGGCGCAGGTGGTCGAGGCGCACGCGACCGCGCTCAAGGAAGACGGCCAGGTCGACCTGACCGCGGTGCTGCAGCCGGCGGGGGCCAAGTGAGCACGACGATCGAATGCCGGGCGCGGCGGGAGCGATCGCGCCGATGAACCGCCGGATACGCGCGCGGGCCGCGCTGCCGTGGCTTGCCGTCGGCGCGGTCGCGGTGGGGATCATGCTCGTCACGCTGTTGCCCGCCGCCTGGGTCACCCCGCAGTTCGCGCGGGCGACGGGCGGCCATGTGAATCTCGTCAATCCGTCCGGCTCGCTGTGGCAGGGCTCGGCGACGCTGCTGCTCGCGCCCGGCGCGGATCGCAGCGCGTCGACGCTGCTGCCGGGCCGGGTCGAGTGGCATACCGAATTCTGGCCGCTGTTCGGCGGCCGGGTGCGGATGCGCATGCTGCAGACCGATGCGCTGCCCGATCCGGTGACGCTCGATGCGACGCTGCGCGGCGCGACGCTGTCGGCGGGCGCGATGGCCGTGCCCGCCTCGCTGCTCGCGGGGCTCGGCACGCCGTTCAATACGCTCGACCTGCAGGGCGACGTGCGGATCGGCTGGACCGACTGGCGGCTGATCGGCAACGACGCGTTCGGCCAGCTGACCGTGACGATCACCGGCATGAGTTCGCGGGTGTCGCGCGTGAAGCCGCTCGGCGACTATCGCGCGGTGCTGCAGGCGCAGGGCGCGGCCTCGACGCTCGATCTCGCGACCCTCAAGGGGCCGCTGACGCTGACCGGGCGCGGCGACTTCGGCCCGAATCAGGCTTCGTTCCGCGGCAATGCGAGCGCAACGCCCGAGCAGCGCGACAATCTCGCCGGGCTGCTGAACCTGCTCGGCCACCCGGTCGGGGACGGCTCGGTGTCGCTGATCTACGGGGGCGGCGCGCCCTGAGCGTGATGCGCCCGGGGGCCGCTCCCGGCGATTTGCTCTCGGGGTCTGACCGTCACGGCCTCGTTCCCGAGGCCCCGCCTCCCTGACCGCCTACTCCTGCGCGAGCGGCATCGGCGCGGCCGCCGCGCCTGACGCGGGCAAGCCGGCGGGCGCCTGCATGCCGCCCGTCTCGCGCGCCATCTGCGACGCATCCCAGCCGCCGCCCAGCGCCTTCACGAGCCCCACCGACGCCACCATCCGCTGGCCGGCCAGGCTCGCGAGCTTCTGCTTGGTGCTGAACGCGGTGGTCTGCGCGGTCAGCACGTTCAGGTAGGCGACGGTGCCCGCCTTGTACTGGTTCAGCGTGATGTCGAGCGCGTGCTGCGCGGAATCGACCGCCTGCCGCTGCACGACGACTTCGTTTTCGAGGATCCGCAGCGACGCGAGATTGTCCTCGACGTCCTGGAAGGCGGACAGCACGGTCGAACGATAGGTCGCGACGTCCTGGTCGTAGGTCGCGCGCGCGGCCTCGGTCTGCGCGCGGCGCAGGCCGGCGTCGAACAGCGTCGCGGCGAGCTGCGGGCCGACCGTCCAGAAGCGCGACGGCAGCGTGAACAGCGACGACCACACCGAACTCTGGAAGCCGCCCGTCGCGGACAACGTGAGGGTCGGGAAGAACGCGGCGATCGCCACCCCGATCTGCTCGTTCGCGGCGGCTGCGCGGCGTTCCGCGGCGGCCACGTCCGGGCGCCGTTCGAGCAGCGCCGACGGCACGTCGGGCGGGGTGGTCGGCGGTTCGGCCGTGAGCGGCATCGGCGGCAGCGAGAAGGTCGACGCGGGTTCGCCGACGAGCGTCGCGATCGCGTGCTCGTACTGTGCGCGGGCCACGCCGTTGTCGATCGCGGCGGCCTGCGCCGATTGCAGCTGCGCCTGCGCCTGGATCACGTCCGAGCGCGCCGCGACGCCCTGCGCATACTGGTTCTCGGTCAGCTGCAGCGACTTCTGGTACGACGCGACCGTGTCGTCGAGCAGCTTTTGCGTGGCGTCGGCGGCGCGCAGCTGGTAATAGGTCTGCGCGAGCGTCGCCTGCGCGGACAGCCGCGCGTTCGCGAGATCGGCCGCGGCGGCCGATTCGCCCGCCTTCTGCGCGCTGACAGTGCGGCTCACCTTGCCCCACAGGTCCGGTTCCCACGATGCGTCGAGGCCGACGTTGTAGCTGTTGCCGACGCTGCGCGGGGTGCCCGCCGAAACCGAACTGCCGCCCGACGACAGCGCGCTGCCCGCGCGGCTGCCGCTCGCGGTCAGGCCGACGGTCGGGAAGTACGCGGCGCGGGCCTGGTCGACGAGCGCGCGGGCCTGCCGGTAGGCGGCCGCGTACTGCGCGACGGTCTGGTTCGAGGTGTTCACGCGCGCGACCAGCGCGTCGAGCTGCGGATCGCCGTAGACCGTCCACCAGGCGCCGCGGTCGGTGCGGTCGGCCGGCTGCGCGACCTTCCAGCCGGCCGGCGCTTCCTTGAACGCGGCGGGGATCGCGGTGTCGGGGCGATGGTAGTCGGGGCCGACGGCGCAGCCGGCGAGCAGCACGGCGGTCGCGACGGCGACGGCGGCGCTCAGCGTGCGGGCAGCGCGCGGAAAGGGAGCTTGCGGCATGGTCTGGATTCCTTCGGGGCGGCGCCGTCTGCGACATGGGCAAACGGGCGGGGCGGCCGTGTTCGCGGCGGGTGGCCGGAATGGTAACTGACGGATACGGGAATGCGCAGACGGAAGGGTAAAGCGGGGACGGGGCGCGATGTGTTACCGGCGCGGCAGGCCGGTTTACCGTCCGTTACGCGCGCGGGCGCAACGGCGGCGGGAAGACCTCAGTGGCAGTGCGCGGCGGCGGGCCATGTCGACGGCTCCTGTGCCGCCTCGCCGCCCTGCCCCGCGCCGGCCTGCGCGGCGCGATGCCGGCGGTGATCGAACCACGCGAACCCGAGCGCCGCGAGCGAACCGCCGGGCACCACCAGCATCGCGACGGAGAGCGCGATCTTCCAGCCGCGGTGCGGGCCGGCAAACGCATGGTGGGCGGTATCGGACAGGTTGCGGCGCAGCGCGCCGGCGGCATTTTTCAGGAACAGCATCGCGGCATCC
>NZ_JAAGNW010000166.1:0-1500 GCF_010645215.1 Burkholderia multivorans
CGCCCAGTTGATGATGATCGCCGACACGACGAGCCCCATCAGCAGCTCGAATGCCTTGCCCGGCATGAAGTAGTTGATCACCACGCACAGCGCGGTGGCCAGCGCCGACGCGCCGAGCGCGACGAGCGGGATCCCGCGGCGGTTCACCTTGAGCAGCGCGCGCGGCGCGTTGCCCTGCTGCGCGAGGCCGTATAGCATCCGGCTGTTGCAGTACACGCCGCTGTTGTACACCGACAGCGCGGCCGTCAGCACGACGAGGTTCAGCACGTTCGCGACGAGGTTGCTGCTGAGCGCGTGGAAGATCAGCACGAACGGACTGCCGCCCGACACCACCTTCTCCCACGGATACAGCGACAGCAGCACGCCCAATGCGCCGATGTAGAAAATCAGGATGCGGTAGATCACCTGGTTGGTCGCGCGCGGAATGCTGTGGCGCGGATCGTCGGCCTCGGCCGCGGTGATGCCCACCAGCTCCAGGCCGCCGAACGAGAACATGATCACCGCCATCGACATCACGAGGCCGCTCACGCCGTTCGGGAAGAATCCGCCGTGCCGCCACAGGTTCGCGACGCCGGCCTCGGGTCCGGCCTGGCCGGTGAACAGCAGGAAAGCGCCGAACACGATCATGCCGATGATCGCGACCACCTTGATGATCGAAAACCAGAACTCGGTCTCGCCGTACGACTTCACGCTCGCGAGATTGATCGCGTTGATGACGGCGAAGAACACCAGCGCCGACACCCAGGTCGGCACGCCCGGCCACCAGTACTGCACGTAGATGCCGACGGCCGACAGTTCGGCCATGCTGACGAGGATGTACAGCACCCAGTAGTTCCAGCCCGACAGGAAGCCGGTGAAGTGCCCGCAATACTTGTTCGCGAAGTAGCTGAACGAGCCGGCCACCGGCTCGTCGACCACCATCTCGCCCAGCTGCCGCATGATGAAGAACGCGACGATGCCGGCCACGCCGTAACCGAGCAGCACCGACGGGCCGGCCATCTTGATGGTCTGGGCGATGCCGAGGAAAAGCCCGGTGCCGATTGCGCCGCCCAGCGCGATCAGCTGGATGTGACGATTCTTCAGCCCGCGCTTGAGGCCGTCCTGATTGTGATCCGAACCCATGTCTTCTCCACACGCTCCGCCTTGCTCGAAAGCGGCGCGCCTTCGGGCGGGCTCGCGAGGAGCCGCTCCGGGCGCTGTTTTACTGTTACCGGCAGCCATGCGTGGTCCCTACGCGCGGCACCGAATCGGGGATTGCAATCTTCATGCAGCGAGCCTCATCGTCCGTCCAGCGGGCCGACTCCCCCCGCGTCCGTCGCGCCTCGGCGCACCGATTTCTTGATCCAGCACAAAAATCGGCGCTCAGTGTAGCGCTGACACGATGAAATGGGGTTTCGTACGCCCTTCATGCAAACCCTACATTATGAGATAAGATTGCATCCAGGAGACGTCTGAGGAAATAAAAATGCAGGAACCTGTTCTCGACCGCATCGACCGCCA
>NZ_JAAGNW010000166.1:1566-2217 GCF_010645215.1 Burkholderia multivorans
CTGGAGGAAATCGGCGCGATCCGCCGCTACGAAACCCGCCTCGACCCCGACACGCTCGGCTTCGGCGTCACCGCGTTCGTGCAGGTGACGATGGAGCGCGGCCATATCCGCGACCTCTCGAAGTTCCAGACGCTCGTGGCCGAACTCGCGCAGATCCAGGAGTGTTTCTCGGTGACGGGCGACATCGACTATGTGCTGAAGGTGGTCGCGGAGGACCTGAAGGGACTGTCGACGTTCCTGCTCGACACACTGATGCGCATTCCCGGCGTGAGCGGCGTGCAGTCGAGCGTGTGCCTCGACGAGATCAAGTGCACGAGCGCGATGCCGATTCAGGCCTGAGAGCGGCGCGGACGCGCCGGGTCGCGCACGTGGCTCGGGCCCGCCCACGGGCCGGCCCACGCATGCGACGCCCGAGCCCGATGCTCAGGCGACATTCACCTCGATCTCATGCGAGGCACGCGGCGCGGCATGCGGCTCGAACGCGCGCGCCTGGGCGAAGCGGACGATCGTCCTGCCGGCCGCGAGGCCGATGATCTCGAACCGCTCGTCGAGGCTGCGGCTTCCCGGCGCGCCGGGCGCAGCCTCCAGTTCCGCCGCCGCACGCTCGACCCGCACGACGCCGGGGTTATCGACGGACGCCGTCCATCGATA
>NZ_JAAGNW010000166.1:2227-5067 GCF_010645215.1 Burkholderia multivorans
GATAACCCGCGGCGCCGAGCCCTTGCAGCACCACGACACGGCGCTCCTGTACCTTCAGTTCGAGATGCTCCATGCGACTCCGTCGTCAATGCACGGACCCGAACACCGGGCCCGCGTGCCACCCGCCTCCGTCGCGCCAGAAATGCTGCAATGAGCCGTTGGAGAGTTCCGCGACCAGCTCCAGGTTGAACGGGAAGCTCGACTCGATCAGCCCCAGCACAGCCGTCACCGTCTGGCCGGACACATTCGTGCCGAACGTCGCGCTCTGAGTCCATTCGGAACTCGTGCCGGGCTGCGGATTGCCCGGCGTCCACCAGTGCTGGATCTGCCCTTTCACGGCCACGCACAGCTCGTAGTTGCCGGGGACGGTTTCCTCGCTCGCGCCGTACTGCGACCGGATCATCACGGGCGGGCTCGCGACATCGGCGCCGAAGGTCTCGCAAGCGACCCAGCCCTTGTTGTTCGGGTCGTCGCGCCACCAGCGCTGCATCTTGTTGCCGGCCGCCACGCACACCAGGTCGAGGCCCGCCGGCGCGCCGATGGTCATGCTGCCGCCCGCGGCCCAGCGCTGCGTCAACGTCGCGCCGCTCAACAGGATACCGCTGCCGAAGGTCGCTTTCGATGCCCACTGGCCGTTGTTGTCCGCATTGTCGCGCCACCAGTTCTCCAGCTCGCCCGTCGCGCGTCGCACCACGACTTCGAAATTGCCGGGGCCGCTGCTGTTGACCTGGATGAAGCCCGGCACGCCCGCGGCGTCTTTCGGGCCGAATATGCCGCCATCCACCCACTGGTTGGACAGCTGATTGAAGAAGGCATGGCGCAATTGCTTCGCGGTGCTCAGATAGACGCCCTCGAAGTTGCGGAAGTAAGTCGAACCGAGGAAGCTCGGCACGCCCGCGCAATCGTAGCCGCTCGTGGTGAAGTTCGGCGCGAGCGACACCTTCGGCAGTGTCTCCACCAGCGTCCAGGCCTGCGTCTGGCCGTTGCGGGAGTAATGGCGGATCTCGTTCTCCGGGCCCGGCCCCCACACTTCGAAATTGCGGTGCAGGTTGCCGTCGCCGCTCTCGTACATATTGCCGTTGTGCAGCCGGCGCTTCGACCACGGATCGGGGTTCGTCGCGGAACCGAGAATGCCGCAGCACGAGTAGTACTCGAGCCCGTGCTCGCCTTGTCCGTAGCCGAACCAGCCGTAGCCTCCGGTTCCCCATGAGGTTCCCCAGCTGTTGCGAATCAGCCAGGCCTGCTTCGTATCGTCATAGCCGACGATGACGATGCAATGGCCGTCGCTCGGCAGGTTCTGCGGGTTCTTGTAGATATAGACTTCGTTGTTCTGGCAAGCGCCGTCGAACTCCGGATAACACGCGAAGCAGGCCGTGATCGGGCCGTTGGTGTCGATCCAGGTCTTCATGTCGGCCGCGCCGCCCAGCGTCACGTAGCCGTCGAGCTTGCAGGTGCGGCCGAGCCGATCGGCGCTCGGCTCCGCCACGCTGCTCGTTTGTTCGTAAGGCCAGCAGCCGGGATCCGCCACGCCGTTGGTCTTGATCCAGTCGAGCACGCCATTGGGCGAGCCGCCCGCGCATTTCGAATGCGCGCCGAAGAAGAGCGAGATCGCATCGCCCACGTCGCCTTCCGAACGCGGGCACCAGACGCCGTGCTCGATCCTGAGCATTGCCTCGAAAGCGCCCACCGCCGAGAAGATGTAGCAGGACCCGCAGCCGCCCTGGTCCTTGATGTTCGTGAGCCAGGGCCAGCCCCAGCGATTGCGCCAGTCCACCGAACTCGAGCTCATTTGACGTCCCCTTTCCCGGCAAGCGGAGGAAGCGCCACATCGCGCAGTTCGGTCGGCAAGGTCTCGGCCTTGAGAAAGCCTTGCTGGATTCTCAACTGGCGCAGCATGGGATTGGAACTGTCCACGCCAAGAATCGTGGACAGATCGACCTTCGCGATGTCCGCTGCCTTGGGCACTTGAGAAAGATCACAACCTCTGGGATATCGGGTAGCCATGGTGTCTCCTTGTTCATGGTTTCCTCGTTCGAACGAAGACACCGTGGCGGCGTGTCGCGCATCGTATCGGCGGAACGCGGACCATGCGATTTTTTTTGACATGCCCTCAGCATCGCGGGCATGTCCCCACGGAGTCGGATTGTTTCGCAATCCAAATATAGAGGGTGTAAGTGAGCCCGGCGGAATATTTCGCCAGCGCTTTTTGGGGTGCGGGCGGGACGTCGAAAACGATCCGGTGTGCGCTGCAGTGACGCGCGACTGTCATGCTGCGGTCATGCGGATGACGCGCTACTAACCGCGTCCCGCACCTGTATCAAGGCCTTCTTGCGGCCCTCCGCGTTCGGCCTCGCCTCCTCCAGATCGCGATTGACGATGCGATCGAATGCCTCGGGAAACGCACTGTGCAGATAGGCAAGCGGGTTCAGCACGTCCGTCACCTGATCGCGCACCAGCGATTCGTAAGTCGTTCGATCGATGTCGTGCGGCAGCAGCAACACCGCGGCGCGCAACTGGAAGCCTCGGGCGTCCGCCGCGCCGCGCGATCGCGAGTGCGCATATCGAAGACAGCAGCATGGCGACGCTGTACACCCCGATCAGCTTCACCGCCGGATACTCCGGTTGGATCGGCAAGGTTGCAGTCGCAACGGCAATCACCGCCGACACCAGAGCAACCACCCCACTGATCCGTTCGGATATCGTCATGTCTCGCCAATCCACCGGAAAGATTGATTCCGCTCCCGGCGCATGCCGTCGCGCCTGACGTCGTCAATCCTTATTGCCCTTCAAGACAGGTCAACCAACAGGTCGTGAAACCGTGGCGGAATCGGCGTGGCGAT
>NZ_JAAGNW010000166.1:5077-8076 GCF_010645215.1 Burkholderia multivorans
ATCGCTCGGGTTGAGAAGCGTTGCTTCGCTCGCCGCAGCGATTCGAAGCAGACCGGCACGGCAGCGGCGCGCGCTTTCAGCTTGCCCCACACCGCGCCGCCCCGATACGGAAATGAAAGCGTCGAGTTTTGCATATCCGACAATTCCCCGACACTACCAATTCTAGGTAGCTGCCGCCGCCATCCCATCCAGGCTAAGCTTGGCCCGTGCAATCAGGCCGCACGGGCGCTTGCCGCGCGCCGCTCCGGCGCCGTCGCCCGCTTTACGATTGCATGACCCGATCCGGATTCCGGCAGGCGAGCCGTCAGGCGCATCGTCGCGCGCCGGCGCGGCTGCGCGCCGGAACCGGACCAACCGATCCCGTCACGCGGGATACCTGCGACGCGCCGCGACGACCCGTGCCAGGTTCGCCGCGCGCCGCGCCGCCTCACGTCACTTCACTTGATCCGAGGGGGTTACATGAAGCAGTTGATCCGACGTCCGCTCACTTCCGCCGCCGTGCGCATGCTGGCCGGCGCGCTGCTGGTCGGCTTCGCCGCCGCCGCCGGCGCGCACGGCCGCATCACCGATCCGCCGTCGCGCATCGTGCTGTGCACGCTGGGCCAGAACCCGAACTGCGATATCGACGCATGGCAGGCCAACGCGATGGAGAACGGCAAGTTCTTCCCCGCGACCCAGGGCGGCCTGACCGACCCGTTCGCGCCGGCCGATGCGAAGAACGCGCCGCCGCCGCCCGACGGCGACATCGCGGGGGCGAGCACGGGCGGCAGCGTCACGGTGCTCGACGAACAGTCGCCCGATCGCTGGACCAAGGTGCCGCTGCGCTCCGGCGCGGTGCAGAGCTTCAAGTGGGAATTCAGCGCCGTGCACAAGACGCGCCGCTGGAACTACTTCATCACGCGCGCGAACTGGGATCCGACGCAGAAGCTCACGCGCGCGCAGTTCGAAGCCACGCCGTTCTGCACGATCCAGAATCCGGGCCAGCCGTACTGGGATCCGAACGCCAACCTGGTCCCGCAGCAACCGACCATTCACCAGTGCCAGTTGCCGGTGCGCACGGGTTACCAGGTGATCCTCGCGGTCTGGGAAGTCGCCGACACCGCGATGGGCTTCTATCAGGTGATCGACGCGTACTTCACCAACGACAGCACGACGCGCCGTCCGTTCTGACGCAGCCGCGCCGCGACCTTCATGCTGCGCCGGTCGCGGCGCGCGCCCCCGCCCGCCCTCGTTGTAATTGCTTCGACAATTCGCAGTAACGCCCGCGAAAGCCCTTCGACTCCATAACTTCATACCTAACTGTTTCAATGCTGCTGCTTCGAAGCCGCGCCCGGGCGAACCGCGTACGACCGGCATCGATGCGACATCCGAAACATATTCGGTTCATGCCGTCCCACAAGAGCCGTCCCGTACGGGAATGTCAACAAACGGACGGCTTTCCAATGGAGTCCCACAAGATGCTTCGTCGAGCTTTGATCGCCACGGCGTGTGCCGGTTCGGCCATCGCCCTCTACGCCTGTGGCGGTACCGACAGTTCGTCGCCCGCCGCGTCGCCGACCGCTCCGGTCGTGTCGTCGCAGGATGCGCTCAAGACCGCCACGCCCATCAAGCACGTGGTCGTGATCTATGGCGAGAACGTATCGTTCGACCACTACTTCGGCACCTATCCGAACGCGACCAACCCGTCGGGCGAGCCGACCTTCAACGCCGCGTCGGGCACGCCGACCGTCAACGGCCTCACGGCCGCGCTGCTGAACTCGAATCCGAACGCGGCCAACAGCGCGAACGGCACGGGCGCCGCCAATCCGTTCCGTCTCGACCGGACGCAGGCCGCGACGGCCGACCAGAACCACGCGTACACGGCCGAACAGCAGGCCTACGACAACGGCCTCGCCGACCTGTTCCCGAAATACACGGGCTCGGGTTCGAGCGGCGGCGCTGGCGCGTTCGGCACCACCGGCCAGGTGATGGGCTACTTCGACGGCAACACGGTGACCGCACTGTGGAACTACGCGCAGCGCTTCGCGATGAGCGACAACGCCTATACCTCGACCTACGGCCCGTCGACGCCGGGCGCGCTCAACGTGATCTCCGGCCAGACCAACGGCATGCAGATCGTCAAGACCTCGAAGGCCGTGTCGACGCTCGCGAAAAGCTCGTACTACATCAATGACGGCCAGTCCGGCTACACGATGATCAACGACGTCGATCCGGGCTACGACGTGTGCTCGAGCACGACCGACCAGGCGATGATGTCCGGCAAGAACATCGGCGACCTGCTGAACGCACAGGGCGTCACGTGGGGCGGCTTCATGGGCGGCTTCAACCTGTCGACGACGAACAGCAACGGCACGACGGGCTGCAAGCGCAGCACGATCGCGACCGCCGTCAACGCCGCGACCGCCGACTACATCCCGCACCACAACTGGTTCCAGTACTACGCATCGACGTCCAATCCGCAGCACACGCGCCCCAGCTCGCTCGCAGCGGTCGGGTCGAGTGTGCAGAGCGACGGCAAGACGGCCGAGCCGGCGAACCACCAGTACGACACGGATGACTTCTTCGCGGCGGTGAAGGCCGGCAACTTCCCGTCGGTGAGCTTCCTGAAGGCCCCGGCCGCCCAGGATGCGCACGCCGGCTACTCGGATCCGCTCGACGAGCAGGCCTTCGTGACCAAGGTGATCAACTTCCTGCAGCAGCAGCCGGACTGGCAGAACACCGCCGTGATCGTCACCTACGACGACTCGGACGGCTGGTACGACCACGCCTACGCCTCGCCGACGCGCGCCTCGTTCGACGCGATCGACCAGTTGAACGGCAACGCCCAGTGCGGCTCCGGTACTGCGACGACGGGCGTCGGCGGCGCGACGGTCAACGGCCGCTGCGGCCCGGGCACGCGCATTCCGTTCGTCGTCATCTCGCCGTGGGCGAAGCAGAACTACGTGAGCCACACGCTGATCGACCAGGCCTCGGTGGTCCGCTTCATCGAGGACAACTGG
>NZ_JAAGNW010000166.1:8086-9001 GCF_010645215.1 Burkholderia multivorans
CGGTTCGTTCGATGCGACGGCAGGCGATCTTCGCGACCTGCTCAACCTGAGCGGCAGCGCGAACAGCACCACGCTGTATCTGGATCCGACGCTCGGCACGGCCGTGGCCACGCCGCCGTCGATCTGACCTGAGCCAGACGGGCGGCTTCCCGCCCGTTCGAGCGGCCGGCGCCTTGCGCCGGCCTTTTGCCTATCTGGCGCCACGGCGCCAGCCCGACACTTCGCCACGAGACCGCTTCAGCATGACCGAGTTTTCCGCTTCCCGTCCGGCCGCCGGCCCGTCGTCCGACTCTCCTCCCAAGCGTGCGCGCCGCCCGCTGCGCATCGTCGCGTGGCTCGTCGCGGCCGTCGCGCTCGGCGGCGCGGCATTCGCCGCTGCATTCCCGGCCGCGCTGCCCGCGCCGGCCGCAGAATTCGTCGGCAACCTGACGGGCGCGAACCCGCACCCGGTGGTGCTGCAACGCCCCGCCGCGGCGCCGCTCAGCGCGGTCGCGCAACTCGGCAAGGCACTGTTCTTCGATCCGACGCTGTCCGCGTCGGGACGCCAGTCGTGTGCGTCGTGCCACAGCCCCGCGCATGCGTACGGCCCGCCGAACGATCTCGAGGTGCAACTCGGCGGCAGCGCGCTGTCGCAGCCCGGCTATCGCCCGCCGCCGTCGCTGACCTACCTGTATCGCCAGCCCAACTTCAGCATCGGCCCGGACACCTCGGAGAACGACGACGCGGCCAGCGTCGCGCAGCTCGCCGCCTCGTCGGCGGATGTCGTGAAGGCGCAGAAGACGGCGGGCGTGGCCGCCGCGCCGCAGATGGTGCCGCAAGGCGGGATGTTCTGGGACGGCCGCGCGGACACGCTCCAGCAGCAGGCATTCGGGCCGCTGCTGAACCCGGTCGAGATGGCCAACCCCGACATCGACA
>NZ_JAAGNW010000166.1:9011-9603 GCF_010645215.1 Burkholderia multivorans
TATCGGAGGCGATGTTCGCGATCGCGCGCTATCAGGTCGAGGACCCGTCGTTCCATCCCTACAGCAGCAAGTACGATCACTGGCTCGAAGGCCGCGCGCGGCTCACGCAGGCGGAGCTGCGCGGCCTGCGTTTGTTCAACGACCCGGGCAAGGCCAACTGCGCGGGCTGCCACCTGTCGAAGCCGAGCGCCGACGGCCTGCCGCCGATGTTCACCGACTACCAGTACGAAGCGCTCGGCGTGCCGCGCAATCGCGCGCTCGCGCAGAACCACAACCCGGCGTTCTACGATCTCGGCGTCTGCGGGCCGTTCCGCCAGGACCTCAAGGACCAGACCCAGTACTGCGCGATGTTCCTCACGCCGACGCTGCGCAACGCGGCCACACGCCATGTGTTCTTCCACAATGGCGTGTACCACACGCTCGATCAGGTGATGGACTTCTACAACGCGCGCAACACCGATCCCGGCAAGTTCTATCCGCGCGGGCCCGACGGCAAGATCCTCAAGTACGACGACATTCCCGCGCAATACCAGGCGAACGTCGACGTGACCGATGCGCCGTTCGATCGCAAGTTCGGCGATCAGCCGGCGAT
>NZ_JAAGNW010000166.1:9613-14854 GCF_010645215.1 Burkholderia multivorans
GTTCCTGAAAACGCTCACCGACGAACCGGCACGCTGAACGCGGACGCGGCGCTCAGCACGACGCGACGAAGCGCGCGAGCGCGGCGTCGCGGATTTCGAACACGTCGAACAGGCCGAGCGCGCGCAGCGCCGGCACGAGTTCCGCGAGGTCGCGCGCCGCTTCCTCGCGCGCGGCCGCCGAGCCGGCGGGATCGCCCCAGACGCGCGCGCTCGCCAGGAACGCGCCGACACTGCCCTTGCGGACCGTGACGCCGTCGAGCGTCACGTGGTTCACGGCATCGGGCAACAGGACATGGGCTTTCATGGGTGACTCCGGAGAAGAAGGAGTCGTCACGATAGAGGGCGCGCGCGGCTATGGCTCCGCTTTCAAGGCCAATCGATACGTCGTTCGCGCCAGGTTCCGGCCGATGCTTCCTGTCGAGTCGATCGGCCAGGCTTTTCCCGGCGGGGAACAAAGCGGGTGTTCCGGTGTTTCGGGTCCGGACGGGCGCGGCGAAAGCGCCCGCCGACGGACAGATTCAGCTGGCGCGGCCCCGCTCAGAACAAATACATGCCGGCAACGAACACGATGCCGGAGAACAGCAGCGTGGTCACGCAATACCCCATGATGTCGCGCACGCCGAGGCCCGCGATCGCGAGCGCCGGCAACGCCCAGAACGGCTGCGCCATGTTGGTCCAGGCTTCGCCGTAGGCGATCGCCATCGCCGCCTTGCCGAGGTCCGCGCCGAGCGCCTGCGCGGCCGGCATGATGAACGGCCCCTGCACGACCCAGTGGCCGCCGCCCGACGGCACCGCGAAATTGATCACGGCCGAGCTGAGGAACGCGAGCAGCGGGAAGGTATGGACGTTGGCGACGTCGACGAACCAGTTGGTGATCACGCCGGCCAGCCCGGAATGATCCATCAGCGCCTGGATGCCCGCGTAGAACGGGAACTGGATCATGATGCCGGACGCGCCGCGCGCCGCGCCGGCCACCGCGCGCGCGTAGGCCATCGGGGTCTTGTGCAGCAGGATGCCGGCCGCGAGGAACGCGAGGTTGACGGTATCGATGTCGAGCGCGAAGCCCTTCTGCGCGAAACGCACGCCGAGAAAGACGAAGCACAGCAGCGCGACGAACGCGGACAGCAGCCGGCTCTCCTCCATGCGTTCCGCGAGCGTCGCGTCCGGGCCGAGCTTGCGCTCGACGCTCGGCGGATCTTCGAGCAGCTTCGGATCGACCGTCACGACGTCTTCCGGCTTCGGCATCATCAAGCGCGCGAGGAACGGCAGCATGACGATCAGACCGATCGTGATGAACGCGTTATAGCCGGTGAAGATCGTATGGGACACCGGGATCAGGCCGATCGTCTTTTCCATCGGATTGCCCTTGGTCGCCGCCACGAGCGGAATCGATCCGGACAGCCCGCCGTGCCAGCTCAGGAAGCCCATGTAGGCGGACGCGACCAGCAGGCGGTAGTCCGTGCCCGGCACGCGGCGCGCCACCTCGCGCGCGAGCATCGCGCCGAGCACGAGGCCGAAACCCCAGTTGATCGCGCACGCGAGCGCCGCGACGAACGCGACCAGCATCACGCCCTGGCCCGGCGAGCGCGCGGCGCTCGCGAGCGCGACCAGCAGGCGCTTGACCGGCCCCGAGCTGGCCAGCGCGTGGCCCGTGACGAGGATCATCACCATCTGCATCGAGAAGGCGAGCAGGTTCCAGAATCCGGAACCCCACAGCAGGACCAGCTGGGCGGGCGTCTTCGGCGTGAGGCCGAACGCGAGCGCGAAGGTCGCGATCGTGAGCAGCACCGCGAAAATCAAGGGATCGGGCAGCACGCGGTGCACGACCTGGGTGAAAAAGCTCGAAATGCGTTGGATCAACGTTGTCTCCTCGTCTCTTGTCTATCTAGGTATTCGCGACTGCGCGCGGCAACCCGGCGGATTCTTGCATAAAACCGCTTGAATTGCTGCCCTCGCCGGCCGCGCGATACGCGAGCGGGCACCCTGCACGCAAGCTGCGCGACAGCTTGCCTTCAATCGCGTCGAATCGGTTGTGATCGCAACGTTCTGTGAGCATGCCGCCCACGCCGACGCGGTCGCATAATGACGCCTTGCCCCCGCCAGCCCGCGCCATCCCGATCATGCCCATCCGAGCCGTGTTCTTCGATGTCGGTGAAACCCTGCTCGACGAAAGCCGCGATTGGGGCGAATGGGCCGACTTCCTCGGCGTATCCCGTCTCGCGCTGTTCGCGGCGCTCGGCGCGGTCATCGAACGCGGCCTGCCTCACCGCGCCGTGTTCGGGATCGTGCGTCCCGGGTCCTCGTTCGCCGACCTGAGCCGCGACCGCGCCGCGGCGGGCCGCGCCTACGCGCCGACGCCCACCGACTTCTACCCGGATGCGATAGCGTGCCTCGCCCAACTGCGCGCGGCCGGCCTGTACCTGGGCATCGCCGGCAACCAGCCCGCCGCGACCGCGCAGGCGCTGCGCACGCTCGGCGTGCCGGCCGACCTCGTGGCGTCATCCGAAGAATGGGGCGTCGAGAAGCCCGACCCGGCGTTTTTCGCGCGCATGATCGCGGCGACGCCGGGATGGCGGGCCGACGAGATCGCCTATGTCGGCGACCGGCTCGACAACGACATCGCACCCGCGCTGCGCGCCGGCATGCGCGCGATCTTCCTGCGGCGCGGGCCATGGGCGCTCGCGCAATCGACGTCGGGACGCTTCGCGCCGCCGCCGATCGTCGTCGACGACCTGCGCGCGCTGCCCGACCTGCTGCTGCGCGCGTAGCACGCGGCGCATCCTCTCAGCGATCGACGCGCCGCGCGAGGCCATCGGCCGTCACGATCGCGCCCACCACCGCGAGCAGGATCGGAAACAGGAAATCGTGGTCGACGCGCGTGAATTCGAGCATCAGCACCACGGCCGTCAGCGGCATCCGCATCGAGGCGGCCAGGAACGCCCCCGCGCCGACCAACGCATAAGCGCCGAGTGCGGTGCCCGGCCACGCGAGGCTCCACACCCCGCCCAGCACGATCGCGAGCAGCGCGCCGTTCGCGATGCCCGGCGTCAGCAGGCCGCCTTCCGCGCCCGCGCGCAGGCTGCCGAGCGTGATCGCCACCCGCAACACGAGCAGGGTCGCCGCGAGCCCGATCCCGAGGCCGCTGTCGAAGCTCAGGCCGGCCGGCCCCTTGCCGTTGCCCAGCAATTGCGGAAACCATATGGCCAGCACGCCGATGCAGGCGAAATTGAGCAGCGCGAACACCGGCAGGCGCCGGTCCTTCGGCGCCGCGCCGCGCGCACGTTCGGCGAGCCGCGCGAAACCCCAGGCGGCCGCGCCGAACAGCGGCCCGCACAGGGCCGCCCAGACCACCAGCGACGGCGTCAGCGCGAGCGCCGGCACCCGGTACTGATGTTCGTTGCCGAGCCCGATCCAGGCGACCAGCGCCGCGATCGCCGAGGCGGCGAACGCAGGTGCGAGCGCGCGCCAGCCGAACGAACCGATCAGCACTTCGAGCACGAACACCGCGCCGCCGAGCGGCACGTTATAGACCGCCGCGAGCCCCGCGCCCGCGCCGCAGGCGACGAGGATCCGCCGCTCCTCGAGCGACAGTCCCGCGCGCCACCCGAGCCACCCGGCCCACAGCGCGCCGATCTCGCGCGGCGCAACCTCGCGCCCGAGCGGCGAGCCGAGCGCGACCGTGACGATCTGCAGCAGCGCATGGATCGTCGTGCTCACGGGCGGCAGACGCGGATCGTCCGACGCCACGGCCCGCCGGATGCTGACGAGCGGCCGCCCGAAGCGGTACAGCGCCCACCAGCCGCCGCCCGCGATCAGCCCGCAGCCGATCAGCACCAGCACGCGACGCAGCGGTGTGGTGCCGGTCACGCCTTGCAGGAAGCTTTCGTCGCTGATCAGGTGTGCGGCGCTGTAGCCGTAGGCCAGATGCTGGATCCCATGCAGCAGCAACGCGAGCGCCATCCCGCCCAGCCCCGCGCCCACGCCCGTCAGCACCACGGCGAGCGCGAACGCGGCCCGCGCATGCCCAGGCGGGCGCGGCGTGAGAAACGATTCAGCGGGAACGGAAGACTGGGAGGAAACCGACATGGCAGCGCTCGACGAGAATCACCGAGGCGCCGCCCGGCGCCTCATGGCTGGCGCTCATCGTAGGCGCGGCCTACTCATGAGGCAAATTGATTCTTTGACTGAATCAATGCACCCAATGCATGAGATGCACGCGCCGCCGTCGCTCACGCGCCTTGCGCTGCGCTCGCCGGATAGCTGAGCCGCTCGGGCTCGCGCCGCAGGATGACCTCGCCGCCCCGGATCGACACGCGCACCTTCGCCTGACGGCGCACCGCTTCGTAATCGCTGTCGGCGTCGAACACCAGCAGGTTGGCGGGCCGCCCCGCCTCGATCCCGTAGCGCTCGCCGAGGTTCAGCGCCTTCGCGCTGTGGTCGGTCACGAAATCGAGGCTGCGCTGCAGGTCGTCGTAACCCATCATGTGGCAGATATGCAGGCCCGCCGCGAGCACGCGCAGGATGTTGCCGTTGCCGAGCGGATACCACGGGTCCTGGATCGAATCCTGCCCGAAGCAGACGTTGAGCCCCGCCCGGTCCAGTTCGCCGACGCGGGTCACGCCGCGGCGCTTCGGGAACGTGTCGAAGCGGCCCTGCAGGTGGATGCTCTCGGTCGGGCACGACACGAAGTTGATCGCCGAGCGCTTCAGCAGCCGGAACAGCTTCGAGCAGTACGCGTTGTCGTACGAACCCATCGCCGTGGTGTGGCTCGCCGTGACGCGCGCGCCCATCCCGCGCACGCGCGCCTCCTCGGCCAGCACTTCGAGGAAGCGCGAATGCGGATCGTCCGTCTCGTCGCAGTGCACGTCGACGAGGCAGCCCGTGCGCTCGGCCAGGTCCATCAGGAAATGGATCGAGCTGACGCCCTGCTCGCGCGTGTTCTCGAAGTGCGGAATGCCGCCGACCACGTCCGCGCCCATCTCGACCGCCCGCTCCATCAGCGCGCGGCCATTGTCGAACGACTCGATGCCCTCCTGCGGAAACGCGACGATCTGCAGGTCGATCAGGCCGCGCGCCTCTTCCCGCACCTCGACCATCGCGGCGAGCGCGGCCAGCGTCGGGTCGGTGACGTCGACATGGGTGCGCACGTGCTGGATCCCGTGATCGCGCAGCATGCGGATCGCCGTGTGGGCGCGCGTCTTGGTGTCCTCGTGCGTGATCGTGGCCTTGCGCTGGCCCCAG
>NZ_JAAGNW010000167.1 GCF_010645215.1 Burkholderia multivorans
GGCGCCGATCGATGAGATCACCGAGCTGATGCAGCAGATCCGCGCGTCGCGCACCGCGTATGTCGACCTGATCCGCGCGCTGCCTTATCCGGTGTTCGTCGAGCAAGGGGCGCAGCTCGTGCTCAGCAACGAGCAGGGGCAGGAAGTGCTCGCCCGCCTTGCCGGCACCGACGGCGGCCGCGACGGCGACCGCGCGATGCTCGCGCTCGCGCGCGACGAGATCCGCGCGGCGAAGGCGGCGCGCGAGATCCGGACGGTCGAGCTGCAGCTCGACGGCCGCATCCACATGATGATGGTGACGCCGTTCGGCGACGGCGACGATCCCGGCGACGCGGGCAGCATGATCTGCTTCGTCGACGTGCACGACATTCGCGCCGCGGCGGAGAGCGACCGCCTGACTTTGCGGAACATGGCGCACGATCTGCGCAACCCGCTCGCGACGATGCTGGCCCTGCTCGAGGAGCGCAGCGCGCGCGGCGCGAGTGCGAGCGCGGACGCGGATTTCCTCGGCGATCTGCACCGGCTCGTCGACTACAGCCTGCGCGTTGCGCAGGACTTCACGCAGCTCGCGCGCGCCGAGCATCTCGATGCGCGCAGCTATCTGCCCGTGTCGCTGAACGATCTCGCGGCGGAGGCCGTGGATCAGGTCTGGCACAGCGCGACCGCGAAGCGGATCGAGGTCGGCGGGCCGCACGACGAGGGCGAGGAACTGTTCGTGCTCGGCCATCGCGACATGCTGCTGCGCTCGCTCGTGAACCTGCTCGACAACGCAATCAAGTATTCGAACGAAGGCACGGCGATCGACGTCCGGATCCGCCGGCATGGCGACGAGGTCGCGCTCGGCATCGAGGATCATGGCTTCGGGATTCCGGCGGAGGCGATTCCGCGCCTGTTCGAACCGTTTTTCCAGGTCGACGGCGCGCGCACCGATGCGAGCCAGGGCGTCGGACTCGGCCTGCCGTTCGTGCAGACCGTGATCACGCGTCACGGCGGGCGGGTGGAGGTGGAATCGGTGCTGGGCGAGGGCAGCCGCTTCACGGTGCGGCTCGCGCGCACCGAAGCGTCGCTGATCGAGGAGTGAGCCGGGGCGCGCGGCGCATGCGGCCGATTCGCGCAGGCGAGCGGGCTCGTCCTGGGCCGGGCGCGCGGGCGGCTATACTGGCGCGCTTTGTTGATTATCACCCGAAGGATTGCCGATGAGCGCATTGCCCCCCTGCCCGAACTGCCAGGCCGACTATACGTATGAGGACGGCGCGCTGCTGGTCTGCCCGTCCTGCGCGCACGAATGGTCCGCGCAGGACGCCGCGCCGGCCGAAGCGGCCGGCCGCGTGTATCGCGATGCCGCCGGCAACGTGCTCAACGACGGCGACACCGTGACGGTCATCAAGGACCTGAAGCTGAAAGGCGGGTCCGGCGTCGTGAAGATGGGCACCAAGGTCAAGAACATCCGCCTCGTCGACAGCGATCACGACATCGATTGCAAGATCGACGGGTTCGGCGCGATGAGCCTCAAGACGGAATTCGTGCGGAAGGCGTGAGCGTAGGGGGCGTGCGCGCCGGTCATCCGGTTGCGGATGCAACGGATGGCGGCGCGCGCGTCACGGTGAAACGCCGATGCGCAGGTCGTGTCGTTCCGAGCGATGCGGCGTAATGATCGGGGCAACCGGACGTCGGCAGCTTGCGCCTTGCATCGTTGCGGGCCCTGCCTTTTGCTGCGTGGTTGGTCCATGAAGTGATCGTCATGCCGATGGCAAGCCGAGGCTTGCAATGGTTGCGCGACTTCCTGCTTGTCGAGCATCCCGACGCCGCGAATCGGAACCTGGTCGCGGCGATCCGGGCGGACAAGCCGCGCAAGCGCTCGCGGCCCGGATGGGCAGAAACGCTTGCACGGATCGTCCCCGGCGCGCGGGAGCCGGCCAGGCCGGCTCCCGTCTTTCACGCTGGGTCATCCGTCTGCACGGATGGCATCGTCGTCATTTGCCGTTGTGGACCTCCCATGCCTGATCCCAGGCGCTGCCCTTGCCGGGTTCGTAGGCCCACTTGGTCGTCGAGCACCAGCCGCTGAACGGCGCGGGCTTGCAACGGTAGAGCTTGCCGTCGTTCGATACGATGTCGCCGGCGTTGTAGGGGGTGCCTTCCTGGTACGCGGGGTGGTTGCCGCCGCCGCCTTCGCCGCCGTTGCCGCCGCCTTCGCCGCCGCCTTCACCACCACCGTTACCACCGCCTTCGCCCATCAGCGTCCACGCAGCGCTCCATGCGAAGCCCTTGCCGGGTTCATAGGCGCTCGGCGCGCCCGAACACCAGCCGCTGTACGGGAACGGCTTGCACTGGTACAGCTTGCCGAGGTTCGACACGATGTCGCCTGCCTGATACTGCGTGCCGGCCTGGTATTGCGGATGCTGGCCGCCTTCGCCGCCGCCGTTGTCCTGCGCCTTCACGCGCACCGCATGCTTGGCCGTCGACGCGAGCTTGCCGTCGCTGACCGTCACCGCGAATTCGAAGGTCTGGTCGGCCGTCAGCGCCGGCGCCTTGAAATTCAGCGTCGCGCCGTTCGGCTGTGCGCTGATGCCGTTCGGCACGCTCCACTTGAAGCTCAGCTTGTCGCCGTCCGGGTCGCTCGACTTCGCGGCCGACAGCGTGACCGACTGGTTCGCCACGGCCGTCGCCGGGCCGCTCAGGCTGGCGACGGGCGGGTGGTTCTCGCCCGGCTCGGTCACGGGTTCCGCCTTCGCGGTGATGGTCACGTCGGCGCTCGCCGAGAGCCCGGCCGGATCCTGGACCGTCACGCGGAACGCGAAGCTCGTGTCCTGTTCGACGGCGGGCACCTTGACCGAGGTCTTCGCGCTCGTCGGATCCGCGATCGTCAGCGTCGCGCCGCGGATCTGTTCCCAGCGGTAGGTCAACTTGTCGCCATCGGGGTCGCGCGACTTCGATGCGTCGAGCGCCACCGTCTGCGCGCCCGTCACCGTCGCGCCCGTGCCCGCGTCCGCGAGCGGCGGGCGGTTCGGCGTACCGCCGCCGCCGTGGCCGAGGCCTTCGTGCATCGCGTTGAGGATGTCGCCGTTGTCCGCGTCGATTTCCCACGAGAACATGCCGCCCAGCCGATGCTTGCGCACATAGTCGCCCTTCGCGTGCACGGAGCGTGCGTTGTCGTACGTGACGAGTTCGCCCGTGCTCTTGTTGAACACGTACGGCGCTTCGGCCTGCTGGTCGTAGTGGAACTCGAAGCCGTTGATGCCCGTTTCGTTCGGGCCGATCATCTTCGCGACCATCGCCTTGTAGTCGAGGATGCCCGGCTCCCAGCCGCCGCCGATCGGCCCCGTCGCGGTGCCGGTGAACGGGTTGCCGTCGGTATAGCCGGACACGCCGGTCCAGCCGCGGCCGTAGGCCGCCGCGCCCACCACGAGCTTCTTCGGATCGACGCCCTGGTCGAGCAGCGCCTTGATCGAGTTGTCCGTCGTGTACGCGGTGTCGGGCTTCCACGCCGGCGCGTAGAGCGCGGTCTGGTGCCCCAGCTCCGTCATGCTGAACGCACCGTAGTAGTCGTACGTCATGTCGAAGATGTAGTCCATGTACTGCGTGGCGTCCTTGTAGTTCACCACGTCGATCTTGTCCTTGCCCGCGCCGATCGCCGAGGTCAGCTCGTAGGTCTTGCCGGTGTCCTTCGACACGCGGTCGAGCATCTGCCGCAGTTCCTTCATCAGCGTCACGTACAGCGCACCGTCCGTCTGCGGATTGCCGAGCGCGCCGTTCGCGCCCTTGCCGCCGGGGAATTCCCAGTCGATGTCGATGCCGTCGAAGAACTTCCAGGTGCGCAGCAACTGCTCGGCGGAATCGACGAACACCTTGCGCTTGCCCGCGTCGTGCAGGTGGAAGAACGGATCGGACAGCGTCCAGCCGCCGATCGACGGCAGGATCTTCAGGTTCGGGTTGCGCTTCTTCGCGGCCATCATCTGGCCGAGCACGCCCTTGAGCTGCGACTTGGCGGTCTGGCCCGGCAGCGTCATGCCGATCTCGCCCCAGGTGTCGTGGATCGCAACGCTGAAGTCGGGCAGCCCCGCGCAGGTCTGCTGCAGCGCGCGGAACGAATTCGGCACGTCGCGCGCGAGCGAGGCGTTGATGTCGGCGCCGCCGCAGATCGGCACGAAGCCGTACAGGATGTGCGTGAGGTTCTCGACCGGCACGTTGTCGACGTTGAACTTGCGCTCGTACACCGACCAGGTCGCGAAGTAGGTGCCGACCACCGAGTCGGAACTGTTCGCGAACGGCTTGTGGTTCTTGCTTGCGTTGTTCGGCAGCGGATCGGCGAGTTCGGGAACGGTGTCGAACACGATCACGTCGAGCGGCGCGCTGTCGGTCGAGGCGCCGTTCACATCGACCACGCGGACCTGCATCTTCTTCACGCCCGGGGTCTTGATCTGGGTGACCACCTTGCCGCTTTGCGTGCCGCCCGGCGTGAGCTTGATCTCGGAATCGCTATCGACGACGCCGTCGACCACCGCGAGCGCCTTCACGGCAGTGCCGTTGCTCCAGATGTCGAAGGGCAGCGGGACGTTGACGTCCTTGTTGAGCTTGACGACTTCCTTGTACGGGGCGCTGCCGGCCTTCTGCAGGTCGATCTCCACGAAGCCGTGCGGCTGCGAGGTGATTTCATAGGCCTTGAGGCTCGGTACGCCGGGCGCGGCGAGCGCAGCGTTCGCGAAACACAGCGCGCTGGCCGCCGCGATCGTCGCGCAGATCAGCGTCTGCGCGCGCTCGTTCGTATGCGGGGAGCGCGACGACGAGCGATGTTGCGTGTTGGGCATCTTCAATTTGCGGGTCATCCTTGAGTGATGAAAAGGGTGTCTGAATCGACCCGCGCATTTTTTTTCAATACGTATTTCCCGGCAAAGAATCTCAACGCTTGCTCAATCGCGGCGCCGGACTTTGATAAATCATTCAGGATGGTTGGGCGGAATCGGGGCGGCCCGCACACTGCAATCCGCATCGGGCAATACAGGAAAGCGTGATGCATGGGCGCCGGGGCTTGCCGCCGGTATTGAGTAACTCTCGAACGAATTTTCGATCAACCGATTCCTTAAACCCACCTTATGAGTAAGCATTCAGCGAGTCGTACGCTATTCAAACTTTCGCCGTTCGTCGCATGCGCAACGATGTTCTTCGCGCAACATGCGTTTGCACACGGGTACCTGTCCGATCCGCCGTCGCGCAACCTGCTGTGCAGCTCGAAGGCAGGCTCGCCGCAGAACGCCAATTGCGGCTCCGTCACCTACGAACCGCAGAGCGTCGAAGGCAAGCAGGGCTTCCCGCAGGCGGGCGCGCCGGACGGCCAGATCCCGAGCGGCGGCGTGGTGCAGTTCAGCGAACTGAACGAACAGAACGCCGTGCGCTGGAAGATTCTCGATCTGAAGCCGGGCCGGCATGACTTCAAGTGGACGTTCACGGCGCCGCACGTCACCAAGGAATTCAAGTACTACATCACGAAGCAGGGCTGGAACCCGAACGAAGTGCTGACGCGCGAACAGTTCGACCTGACGCCGTTCTGCACGATCGACGGCGGGATGAAGAAGGCCGACGAGATCGGGCCGCACAGCTGCACGATCCCGTCCGATCGCACCGGCCATCACGTGATCCTGTCGACGTGGCACGTCGGCGATACGGCGGGGATGTTCTACAACGTCGCCGACGTCAACATCACGAACGACGGCGGCGAGACCGATCCGGGCAAGCCGAGCTGGAAGGATGTCGGCGACATCATGCCGTCGCAGCACGACCTCGGAGTCGGCGACAAGGTGCATAACCGCGTGTTCGGGGCCGGCGGCGAAATCGCGGGCATGAAGACCTCGATGACGATCACGTCGGCGCAGAACGGCGAGAAGAACATGTGGCCGATGCTGCTCGCGAAGGAAATCAACCGCACCCAGTCGGCGAAGCTGATGGCGGGCGTGAAGAACGGCGGCGCGATCGAACCGGTGCCGGGCATGAACGACGTGTACGCGAAGGACGGCAGCGGCGTCACGCGCACCGAGACCACGGTCGAGAAGAAGCCGGAAGGCGGCATCGACGAGGGCTTCAGCATCTCGAACAACGGCGAATTCAAGATCGAGAACGGCAAGGCGACCGCGAAGTTCTTCCTCAAGTTCAACCACACGAAGGAAACCGACGTCGGCCTCAAGGTGTTCGACAGCAGCCAGAAGATGGTCGGCTCGACGAGCGCCAAGATGAAGTCGCAGGGCGAACTGTCGGTCGACATCGCGAAGGCGAACGCCGGTACGCACACGGTCGTGGCGACCTCGCAGATCGACGGCGGCAAGCTGGTGCAGGAATCCGGCACGTTCAAGCTGGTCGGCGATTCGGGCGGCGGCGAAGGCGCGCAGTGCGCGTCGGCGTGGACGCAAGGCACGGCCTACACGGGCGGCGCGAAGGTGCAGCACGCAGGCCGCACCTACGAGGCGCGCTGGTGGACCCAGAACGACGTTCCGGGCTCGCCGGATACGACGGGCGCCGATTACACCGGCAAGGTGTGGAAGGACCTGGGTGCGTGCACGAAGTAAGCCGCAGCCGCTGATCTGACCCACCCGACGGGCCGCGCATTCTTGCGAGTGCGCGGCCCGTCTCATTGCGGTGGCGCCGCGTTGAGACTTCTTTGAGCAAGTTTGAGGCGAACGCGGCGCCCCCGGAAAATACCCTTTCCCCGTCAATCTTCGTTCACCTGTCCGGCGTGACGCATGTAACGACAGCGGCACGCGCCGCGTGATTCAAGCGCCGGATTCCACGCGACCTCGCTCGCGTCATCACCAAGGATATCTACCGTGAAACTGAATCGTGCAGTACGTCGCGGCGTGCAACGCGGCTTTACTCTTCTGGAATTGCTCGTCGTACTCCTGATCATTGCGCTGCTGGCCGGCTATGTCGGCCCGAAGCTGTTCTCCCAGGTCGACAAGGCCAAGGTGCGCTCGACCGAGGCGCAGATGAAGACGCTCGGCGATGCGCTGACCCAGTTCCGGCTCGACACCGGCCGCTATCCGAGCGCCGACGAGGGGCTCGACGCGCTGGTCGTGCAGCCGCAGGGCGCGGACGGCTGGAGCGGGCCGTATCTGGCGAAGGCGGTGCCGAAGGACGCATGGGGCCGCGCCTATCAATGGAACGTACCGGGCCGCGACGGCGAGGCGGAACTGACCTCGCTCGGTCGCGACGGTCGCACGGGCGGGAGCGGCGTCGATGCGGACCTCGTTCATGGCATGTAAGCGCGGCCTGCGCGCCGCCTGCCGTCGCTTGGTCGCGGCGGCGCTGCTCGCGGGCTGCGCGTCGGGCGCGCTGGCGCAGGACTGCTGGTCCCGCGCGGGCGACCGCCACGGCCTCGATCCGCTGCTGCTGGTGGCGATCGCGCAGGTCGAATCGGCGATGAATCCGCGCGCCTTCAACCGCAACCGCAACGGCACCTACGACATCGGCCTGATGCAGATCAACAGCACGCATCTGCCGCGCCTCGTGAAGGTCGGCGTGACGCGCCAGCGCCTGGTCGACGAGCCCTGTACCTCGATCGACACCGGTGCGGCGATTCTCGCGGGCTTCGTCGAGCGCCATGGCTACACCTGGAATGCGGTGGGCGCGTACAACGCCGGCTCCGCGGCGAAACGCGCGCCCGCGCGCAAGGCCTATGCGACCCGGGTGTGGGAGGTCTATCGCGAGCTGACCCGCGATCGGGCCGGCAGCCTCGCGCTGCTGGCCGAGTGGCGGAGGTGAGCATGCACACGTTCCAGGTTCGCCTGCTCGACGGCGGCAAGGTCGTCGAGCGCACCGTGCAGGCCGCGGACGAGGCCGATGCGCGCGCGGCCTGCAGCGGCGCGGCCGGCATCGTCCTGCAGGTCCGGCGGCGCGGCCGCTCCGGTGCGCGCGGCCGGCGGCCGGCGTTCGAGCTGGCGCTGTTCCTGCAGGAGCTGTCGACCTTGCTCGACGCGGGGCTGGTGCTGATCGAGGCGCTCGAAGCCCTGCGCGACAAGACGGGCGGCGGCAAGGGCGCGAAATCCGTGATCGACCGGATCCTCGCCGTGATGGTCGAGGGCCAGCCGTTCTCGAAGGCGCTCGCGAAGCAGCCGGACGCGTTTCCCGCGCTGCTGGTCGCGACGGTCGAATCGTCCGAAGGCAGCGGCCAGCTGCCCATGGTGCTCAAGCGTTACCAGCAGTACGAAACCCGCATCGCGCAGATCCGCAAGCGGGTGACGGGCGCACTCGTCTATCCGGCGCTCGTGATCGGCGTCGGGGTCGGCATCCTGATGTTCATGGCGTTCTTCGTGATCCCGCGTTTCTCGGCGGTGTTCGAGACGATGAGCACGCTGCCCGCGACCGCGCAGGCGATGTTGTGGTGGTCGCGCCTGCTCGAGGCGCAGGGCGTCGCGATCGGCGCGGCGCTCGTCGCGCTCGTGGCGGCGGCCGTCGCGGCGGTGCGCGGCGGGCTCGCGGGCCGCCTCGGCGTGAAGCTGCTGTGGCGTCTGCCGAAACTGCGCGACATCGCGACGCTGTTCGCGCTGACGCGTTTCTACCGCACCGTCGGCCTGCTGATCGGCGGCGGCACGCCGGTGCTCGCCGCGCTGGAACTGGCGGGCAAGATCCTGCCCGCGCACTTCCATGCGCGGCTGGCCGCCGCGCTCGCGGCGCTGCGCGCCGGCCGGCCCGTATCGGCCGTGCTGGCGGGGCAGGGTCTCACCACCTCGGTCGCCGAACGGCTGTTGCGGGTCGGCGAGCAGAGCGGCGATCTCGGCGGGATGTGCGAGCACATCGCGCAATTTCACGACGGCGCGCTCGATCGCGCGATCGAGATGCTCAGCAAGGTGTTCGAACCCGTGCTGATGCTGGCGGTCGGCGCGACGGTCGGCGCGGTGGTCGTACTGCTTTACATGCCGATCTTCGAACTGGCGGGCAGCATCGGCTGACCTGGCAGGACGCGCGCGGGCCGCGCGCCATACAGAACAGGAAAAATTGCACATGAAAGCGAACTCTATCGTGGAAAGCTGGCGCGGCGGGGCGGCTGACGCCGGCCTGGGGCTGGCCGATTACCTGGGCCGGAAGCTCGCGGCCGAGCCGGCGGGCCTGACCGACGCGGCCGCCTCGCTCGGGCTCGCCGCGGTCGCGCCCGACGTCCTGCGCAGCGCGCCGACGCGCTTCGATCTGCTGCCGCTGCACGATGCGCTGACCCTGCGCGTCTTGCCCGTCGAACTCGAAGGCGCACCGTGTCTGGTCCTCGCGGATCCGTTCGCGCGCTCGGTGCGCGATGCGCTGTTCGCACGCTTCGCGCGCCAGGCGGCGCGGCTCGCGATGAGCCTGCCGGGCGAGGTCGAGCGGCTGCTCGGCGAAGCCGAAGCCGGAGAGCGCCTGATGGACGGCGACGTGACGGTCGACGGTCACGGCGACTCGCTCGCGCAGGCGATCGAGTCGATCACGCTGACGAGTATCGCGAAGGACGAGAGCCCGGTGATCCGGCTCGTCAACATGACGCTGTACGACGCGCTGCAAAGCCGCGCGAGCGATATCCACCTGGAGGCCGTGCCGGACGGGCTGTCGATTCGCTACCGGATCGACGGCGTGCTGCAGTCGATCCGCCGGATTCCCGGGGTGGAGGTGGCGACGCAGACGCTCGCGCGCCTCAAGGTGCTGGCGACGCTCGACATCGCCGAGAAGCGCCTGCCGCAGGACGGCCGTTTCAAGGTGGTGCTGCAGGGCCGCGAGATCGATTTTCGCGTGTCGGTGATTCCCGGCACCTACGGCGAGAACGCGGTGCTGCGGGTGCTCGACAAGTCGCAGCGCGGCGACAAGGTGAGCCTGGACATACTCGGCTTCGATGCGCGCACGGCGCAGCGGATCCGCGCGCTCGCGCACCTGCCGTACGGGCTGATGCTCGTGACCGGCCCGACCGGCAGCGGCAAGTCGACCACGCTCTATGCGGTGCTGTCGGAAGTGAATACCGGCGACGACAAGATCATCACGATCGAGGACCCGGTCGAATACGAGCTGCAGGGCGTGCTGCAGATCCCCGTCAACGACCGCAAGGGGCTGACCTTCGCGCGCGGCTTGCGCGCGATCCTGCGGCACGACCCGGACACGGTGATGGTCGGCGAGATCCGCGACGAGGAGACCGCGTCGATCGCGGTGCAGTCGGCGCTGACGGGCCACCGCGTGCTGTCGACGGTGCACGCGAACGACGGCTTCAGCGTGATCGATCGCTTCATCTACATGGGCGTCGAACCGTCGACGTTTCTCGAAGCGCTCAACGGCGTGGTGTCGCAGCGGCTCGTGCGGCGGATCTGCCCGGACTGCGGCGCGCCGGCGGGCGAGGGCGAGGCGCTTGGCGACGCGTCGCTCGCCGACCTCCAGCATCTGGTGCGGCCGGGCGCGGGTTGCGAGACCTGTCGCGGCACCGGCTATCAAGGCCGGATCGGCCTGGCCGAGATCCTGCCGATGGACGCGAGCATGAAGGCGGCCCTCCTCGAACGTTCGCTCGAGAAGCGTGCGCGTGCGCTGGCCGACAGCAGCGAGTACCAGTCGATGCGGGTGGCGGGCCTCGCCGCGATCCGCCAGCGCCTGACCACGTTCCAGGAGGTGCAGCGTGCGATCGCTCTTCAATGACGTCCACGTGATGGTGGATGCCGACCTGCTGCGCGTGTGGGCCGGTCCGGACGCGGGCGCGCGCTGCGGCGGCGAGCCGTGTTTCGCGGCCGCGCATGGCGGCGAACCGGCGGAATCGCTCGCGCGTGCGCTGGCGGAGCTGCCGAAGGCGCGCCCTGCGCTGCGCAACCGGGTGCAGGTGCTGCTTGCGCATCCGTGGGCGCAGGGCGTCGTGCTGCCGTGGCAGGACGGCCTGTGTTCGTCCGCCGGGTGGGACGCCTATGCGCGCGCGTTGCTCGAACCGCATGCGCCGGGCGCGCCGCTCAGCGTGCGCGTCGCGCACGTCGGCTTCGGCCGCGCGCGGCTCGCGATCGCAATGCGCGAGGACCTGCCGGGCGCGCTGGCCGAGGCGAGCCGCGCGGCGGGCTGGACCTTGACGCGCTGTCGCGACCTGTTGTCGTTCGTGCTGCGCGAATACGCGGCGCGGCGGGTCGAGGCCGACTGCCGGATCGCGCTGTTGCAGCCGGGCGCGCTGACCTGCCTGTTCCGGCGCGGCGGCGAGTGGGCCGACCTCGTCACCCTGCCGCGCCAGCGGGGCCAGCGCGTGAGCGACCTGCTCGATGCGGCGGCGCTCGTGAGCGAGGCGGACGTGGCCGGGCCGATCTATCTGTATGCGCACGATGTCGCCTGCGCGCCGTCCGATTGCGGGGACGTCGTGCTGCTCGGCGACGTCGCCGACGAGGTACCGGCATGAGGCGCGCCGAAGCAATCGATTTCGCGACGCCGCGCCGCCGGCTGACGCCGTGGGGCGCCGCGGCCCTGGGCGCGGCCGTCTGCGCGGCGTTGCTGGTCGCGCAGGCGTTCGCGGATCTCGGCGGGGTGCGCGACGAGGTCGAGCAGATCGAGCAGCGCATCGAGCAGCGGCAGCGCGCGGCGGAGCGCGAGCAGCTTCGCCAGAAGAGGCTGACGCCCGAGCAGAAACGCATCGAGCGCGTGATCCGCGAGCAGCGCATGGAGATGACGGGATCCGGCATGCCGGTGGTCGACTGGATCGAACACGCGTGGACCCCGCAGGTCGCGCTGACGTCGATCGTCGTCGAGAAGGCCGGCAAGGAAGCGCGCATCGAAGGCGCGGCGTCCGACCTGTCGCACATCTACCTGTTCGTGTCGCGTCTGAACGATCGGCATGCGGAGCGCCGCACCGGTCTGCTGCAGCACCGGACCAAGGTGATCGACGGCCGTCCCATCTATCTCTTCAGCCTGAGCGTGGAGTCGCCATGAAACGCCTGAGTGCGATCGATACCGGCGCGCTGCGCGCGCGCCTGAACTGGACCGTCTTTGCGGCGGGCCGCAGGCTCGGGCCGCTCGGGATGCTCGCGGGCGCCGTGCTCGCGATGTCGCCGCTGCTGTACGCGGCCCATCTGGGTCCGGAGACGGAGCGGCTCGAAGCCGCGCGCGCCGAGCACCGGCGCACGCTCGCCGCGCTGCCGAAGCCGGGCGTCGCGCACGGCGCGGGCGGTATGACGCTGCGCGACGTGCAGCGGCTGCGCAGCGGCGAGCAGGCCTATTCGGTGTTCGAGATCCTGATGAAGCATGGCGTCGAGCGCAAGCACGCGACCTACCGCCGCGAGGCCGAGGTCAAGGGCCAGCTGCGGCGGCTGACGATCGGCATCGCGGCGTCGGGCACCTACCAGGCTGCGCGCGAGGCGCTGCGCGCGATCGCCGACCAGCCGATGGCGCGGATCGAGAGCGTCACGTTCGAGCGCGAGAGGATCGACAGCCCGCTCCTCGACATCACGTTGCGCATCAGCCTGCTGGGGCCGGACGCATGATGGCCGCCGTCAGGACCTGGCGTGCAGCCGCGCTGGCCGCGCCCTTGCTGCTCGGTGCGGCGACGGGCCTGGCCGTGCCGCCGGACGTGCCGTCGCGCGTGGTGATCGAGGTGTTTCCGGCGCAGAGCTGGGCCGAGCTGGGCGTCGAGGCGCCGCCGCCGACCCCCGAGCCGACGCCCGCGCCCGCGCCCGTGCCCGAACTGCCGGCGCAGATCGATCCCGATTCATTCGGCGCGGCGGAGGCCGCGCCGCCCGCCGCCGCGCCGCTGCCGTTCCGGCTGAGCGGCGAATGGCGCGACAACGGCCGGCGCATCTTCGTGCTCGACGGCGCGCCGGGCCTGCGCCTGTTGTGCGAGCGGGGCTGCGCGCTGCGCGACGCGGTGCGGCCGGGCGAGGAGATCGCGCCCGGCTATCGCTTCGACGCGGTGCGGCCGGACGGCGTGCTGATCCGGACCGACGACGGCGCGACCCATACGCTGCCGATGCCGGGCGTCGAGCCCTGAACCCCATTCACTCGCTTCGAGCGTTTCGAAGCATCTGGAAGACATCATGAAACGAACCGTCAGTTTGCTTGCCCTGGTCGCCGTGGTTGCGCTGACCGGCTGCGCGGGCACGCCGTTCAAGCCCGCGCCGGACGCGGCCGGCTCGCCCGCGGACGAGCTGGCCGCGCTGCGCACCCGGCAGCAGGCCGCGCCGGAAGACGTCGATGCGCAGCTTGCGCTGGAGCGGCGCAGGCCGGACTACGTGCGCGCCGAGCTGAGGCAGGCCGAGGACGAGGCCGCGCAAGGCAATTATTCGGCCGCGATCGATCATCTCGGCAATGCGATCGAGCAGGATCCGGGCAACCTGAAGGCGCAGCAGGACCTGCGGCGGCTCGAACGGCGCCAGCAGATGCGCGTCGAACTGGCGCGCGCGGAGCGGCTGCGCGACAGCCGTCCGCAGGAGGCGCTCGAGATCGCGCGCGGAATCCTGGCCGAGCAACCGAACCATGTCGAGGCGCGCCGCCTGCGCGATGCGCTGCTGCGCGAATCGCAGGCGAGCCGCACGGCGCGTCCGCAGCTGTCGGATGCGCTGCGCAAGCCGGTCTCGCTCAATTTTCGCCAGCAGCCGCTGTCGAGCATTTTCGAGGTGATCTCGCGCGTGTCCGGCGTCAACTTCGTGTTCGACCGCGACGTGCAGGTCGACCTGCCGGCGACGCTGCTCGCGGAGCGCACCACCGCGCAGGACGCGATCAACCTGCTGTTGCGCACCAACCAGCTGGACAAGAAGGTGCTCGACCGGCACACGCTGCTGATCTATCCGGCGCAGGCCGACAAGGCGCGCACCTACCAGGAGTTCGCGCTGCGCACGTTCTTCCTGTCGCACGCAGATGCGAAATCGGTGATGGCCGCGCTGCGGCAGATGATCAAGCCGAAGGACGTGTACGTGGACGAGCGGATCAACGCGGTGGTGGTGCGCGATACGCCCGAGACGATCCAGGTCGCGGAGCGCGTGGTGCTGGGTCTCGACATCCCTCAGTCCGAGGTCACGCTCGACGTGCAGGTGCTGGAAGTAAACGTGAACGACAAGCTCGATCTCGGCGTCCAGTACCCGGGCCGGATCCAGTTCGATGCGCTCGGCACCGGCGACGGCTCGCTGCCGATGACGCTCGGCGACCTGCTGCGGATCAACCGCGACCGGATCGGCGTCTCGGGCGACGCGGGCGCGCTGTCGGCCGCGATCAACCTGTTGCAGAAGCAGGGGCGCACCAAGACGCTCGCCAATCCGAAGATCCGGGTGCGCAACCTGGAGAAGGCGAACATCAAGATCGGCGAGCGCGTGCCGATCGTCACCACGACCAATGCGAACGGCGTGGTCAGCGAGTCGGTCAGCTACCAGGACGTCGGCCTGATCCTCAAGGTGGAGCCGCGCATCAGCCTCAACGACGAAGTGAGCGTGAAGGTGAACCTGGAGGTCAGCAACATCCTGTCGAAGGAAACCACCAAGACGGGCCTCGTCGCCTATTCGCTGGGCACCCGCAACGCGGAAACGCTGATGACCGCGAAGAACGGCGAGACCCAGATCCTCGCGGGCCTGGTCAAGCGCAGCGAGACCTCCGACATGGTGGGGCTGCCGGGCCTGTCGGGCCTGCCGGTGGTGGGGCGGCTGTTCGGCTCGAAGGCGACCAGCGACGAGAAGTCCGAGATCGTGCTGCTGATCACGCCGCACATCGAGCGCAAT
>NZ_JAAGNW010000168.1:0-3226 GCF_010645215.1 Burkholderia multivorans
GCCGCCGCCTCGCCCTCGACCATGATCCGGCCGGGCGAACGGTAGCGCACGCCGGCCGGCACCGTGAAGCGCGCCCAGCCGTCGCGCTCGACGGTCACGCCGAAGCGCGCCATCAGCTTGATCGTGATCTCGATGTACGGCTTCGAGATCAGTTCGCCGTCGACCTCGACGATCGTCACGCCGTCCTTCGTCTTGACGAGCGGCAGCGTCATCAGCAGCGCGGTCAGGAACTGGCTCGACACGTCGCCGCGCACGCGGATCGGCGCGTCGATCGAGATCGACGCCGGCCGGATCCGCAGCGGCGGATAGCCGTCGTTCTCCTCGTAGTCGATCTGCGCGCCGATCTGGCGCAAGCCGTCGACGAGGTCGCCGATCGGCCGCTCGTGCATGCGCGGCACCCCGTGCACGCGATAGTCGCCGCCGTTGACCGCGAGCGCGGCCGTCAGCGGCCGCACCGCCGTGCCCGCGTTGCCGAGGAACAGATCGGCCGTGCGCGCGGTGAACGCGCCGCGCGTGCCCGACACCACGCAGGTGTCGCCGTCGCGCGCCAGCCGCACGCCGAGCTTGCCGAGGGCGTCGAGCATCACCCGCGTGTCGTCGGAATCGAGCAGGTTCGTGATGGTGGTCTCGCCTTCCGCCAGCGCCGCCAGCAACAGCACGCGATTGGAAATGCTCTTCGAGCCGGGTAGCCGCACCGTGCCGGACGCCCGGGAGAATGGGCCGAGATCGAGATGATCCATGAGTGAAGTGATCCTGTTGATCCTGTTAAGACTGAACGGAACCGGGCGCGGCGTGGCCGCCGCGCTCCTGCCATGCGGTGCGGGCGTCGCGCGAGCGCGCGAACACCGCCTCGAGCGCCGCGCCGTCGCCGGCGTCGATCGCCGCACGCAGGCGCGCCAGCACGCGCGCGTAGGCGTCGAGTTCGTCGAGCAGCGCGACGCGGTTCGCCACGCACACGTCGCGCCACATCTCGGGGCTCGACGCCGCGATCCGCGTGAAATCGCGGAACCCGCCCGCAGCATACGAAAACTTCAGTTCGGCATCGGATTCGCCGAGAATCTGCTCGACCAGCGCGAACGACAGCACGTGCGGCAGATGGCTCACCGCCGCGAACACGCGATCGTGCTGCGCGGCGTCCATCGTTCGCACCTCGGCGCCCGTGGCCTGCCACATCGCGGCGATCCGCTCGCGCGCGGCAGGCGGATTCTCGGGCAACCCGCACAGCACGACGTTGCGCCCGACGTAGAGATCGGGCAAGGCCGCCTCGACGCCGCTCGATTCGCGCCCGGCGATCGGATGGCCGGGCACGAACTGCCCGATGCGCGCGCCGAGCGCCGCGCGGGCCGCCGCCTCGACGTCCGACTTCGTGCTGCCCGCGTCGGTGACGAGGGTCGACGGCTCGAGGAACGGCGCGACGCGCGCAAGTATCGGCCCGGTCTGCGCGACCGGCGCCGCGAGCAGCACGAGGTCCGCGCCGCGCAACGCATCGCCCAGCTGCGCGTCGTCGTCCAGCGTCGCGCCGCGGTCGATCACGCCCAGCTCGCAGGCCCGCGCGATCGACCCGGGAGAACGGCCGACGCCCACCACCTCGCCCGCCGCGCCCGCGCGTTCGCGCAGCGCGCGCGCGAGCGAGCCGCCGATCAGGCCGACGCCGAAAATCACCAGCTTATTGAAAGAGAAACCAGACACGGCAGACGCCAGGTAATGCGCGCGCGGGCAAGCCCGGCACGCGCGGATCAAGGGCGGGACGCCGCCCGGGGCCGCGCGGCGCCGCCAGGGCGGCCCGCGCGCGGCTCGACGGACCGGATCGCGCTGTCATGGGGCGAGGCGCACGGCGGCGGCCCTCAACGGGCACGCGGATACGAGCCGAGGACTTTCAGGAACGCGGCTTTCCGGCCGAGTTCCGCGAGCGCCGCCGTGACCGCCGCGTCGTCGCGATGTCCTTCGATATCGATGTAGAAGTAATACTCCCACGTGCCGACGCGCGCCGGCCGCGACTCGAAGCGCGTCCTCGACACGCCGTGCCGCGCGAGCGGTTCGAGCAGCTTGAACACCGCGCCCGGCTCGTTCTTCACCGAGACGATCAGCGAGGTCTGGTCGTGGCCGCTCGGCCCGGTCGGCTCGCGGCCGAGCACGACGAAGCGCGTGCGGTTGTGCGGATCGTCCTGGATCAGCGCGTAGACGATCTGCAGCCGGTAATGAATGGCCGCGCGATCGCCGGCGATCGCCGCGACGCTCGCGGCGTCGGCCGCGATGCGCGCCGCCTCGGCGTTGCTCGCCACCGCCTGCCGCTCCAGATGCGGCGCATTCGCCGACAGCCATTGCTGGCACTGCGCGAGCGCCTGCGCATGCGCGCATACGCGCCGCACGCCGTCGAGGCTGCCCGTTTGCGTCATCAGGTTGTGGTGGATCGGCAGCGACATCTCGCCCCCGATCAGCAATTGCGTGTGCAGCAGCAGGTCGAGCGTGCGCGACACCGCGCCCTCGGCCGAATTCTCGACCGGCGCGACGCCGAACGACGCGCCGCCCGCCTCGACCGACCGGAACACTTCGTCGATCGACGGACACGGCAAGCCTTCGATCGACTGGCCGAAGTACTCGAACATTGCCTGCTCGCTGTACGTGCCGACCGGCCCGAGGAAGGCCACGTGAATCGTCTGCTCGAGATCGCGGCTCGCGGCCATGATCTCGCGCCAGATCGCGCTGATGTGGTCGCTCGCGAGCGGCCCCGCGCTCATGTCCTGCAAGCGCGTGATCACCTGGTGCTCGCGCTCGGGCCGGAACACCGGCGCGTTGAAATGCTTCTTCACCTCGCCGACTTCGAGCGCGACCGCGGCGCGCTGGTTCAGCAACGCGATGAGCTGCGCGGCGATCTCGTCGATGCGCTCGCGCAAGGGTTTCAAGCGGGAATTGAGATCGTCGTCCATGCGTTAAGAGCCGTGCTGATGAAGCGGCCCGCCCGGCGTTCAGGCGTGGCGCGCTTCGAATTCCTTCATATACTCGACGAGCGCCTGCACGCCCTCGAACGGCACCGCGTTGTAGATCGACGCCCGCATGCCGCCGACGGACTTGTGGCCCTTCAGCTGCTGCAGCCCGCGCGCCTTCGCGCCGGCAAGGAAGTCTTCGTTGCGGGATTCATCGGCGAGGAAGAACGGCACGTTCATGCGCGAACGCGACGTCGGCTCGACCTTGTTCAGATAGAAGCTGCTCGCATCGATCGTGTCGT
>NZ_JAAGNW010000168.1:3236-6308 GCF_010645215.1 Burkholderia multivorans
GCGCGCCTCGATGGCCGGCAGGCCGCCCTGCGCCTTCAACCACTTGAACACCAGGCCCGCGATGTAGATCGCATAGGTGGGCGGCGTGTTGTAGAGCGAATTGTTCTCGGCGACCGTCTTCCATTCGAACGCCGACGGGCAGATCGGCAGCGCACGGTCGAGCAGGTCCTCGCGCACGATCACGAGCGTCACACCCGCCATGCCGATGTTCTTCTGCGCACCGCCGAACAACGCGCCGTAACGCGTGACGTCGAGCGGCCGCGACAGGATGTGCGACGACACGTCCGCGACGAGCGGCACGTCGCCGAGGTCGGGCACCTCGAAAGTCTCGACGCCGTCGATGGTCTCGTTCGTGCACAGGTGGACATAGGCGGGATCGTCGGACAGGCGCCAGGTCGAGAACGCCGGCGCGCGCGTGAAGCCCGCCTCGGTCTCGCCGCTCGCGGCGACGTGCGCCGTGCAATATTTCTCCGCTTCCTTGAGCGACTTGCGCGACCACGAACCGGTGATCACGAAATCGGCCGTACGCCGCGTGCCGAGCAGGTTCATCGGCACGATTGCGTTCTCGGCGAGCCCGCCGCCCTGCAGGAACAGGATCCGGTAGTGCTCGGGCACCGCGAGCAGCTCGCGCAGGTCTGCGAGCGCCGCCTCGTGGATCGACATGAACTCGCGGCCGCGATGGCTCATTTCCATCACGCTCATGCCGCTGCCGTTCCAGTCGAGCATTTCGTCGGCGGCCTGACGCAGCACCGCTTCGGGCAACGCCGCGGGGCCGGCGGAGAAGTTATAGACGCGCATCGTGAGAACCTCTGAGGGACGCGGCCGGCACACGCCGGCAAAAGCCGCGCCAGAAAAAGGAATGGCCGCTTGCGCACTTGCGCAAACGGCCATTATCGCACTGTCGTATCGAACCCGCCAAACCCGGGGCGCCTGCGCCCCGGGGCCGGCGCAACGTGCTTACTTGCCCGGCTTGACTGCTGCGACTTCCTTGTCGGCTTGGTCGCGCGTCGCCTTGATCGCTTGCGGCATGTACTTCTGCATCAGGCCGTTCACGACGTCGCGGCCAACCTGATCCTGCACCTGGATGAACTTGCGGCCCGTCGCGCTCTTGTAGAACGTCGTCAGGTCCTTGATTTCCGAGGTGCTGTAGTACTTCGCGTACGCGTCGTACTGGGACTGCATCGCATCGTTCGAGAACTGCGAGGTTTCAAACACCTTGCCCGCGTTGTCGACCAGCTTCGGCACGGCATTCTTCTGCAGCGTCGGCACGGCGGCCTGCTTCTGCTTGTCGTTCAGCGTCTTGTTCTCCGACAGCGCATCCGAGAGGATCGCCGGCACGAGTTGCTTCGACTGCATTTCAGCGCTGTTGGCAATAGCCGACACGAGCTTCGGCGCGTCGATCGCGTCGAGCAGGTCCTTGATCGCCGCCTTCTTGTCGGCGTCGATCGGAGCAGCAGCAGCAGCCGGAGCCGCAGCCGGCGCCTGGTTGGACAGCGACTGCGCCATTGCAAAAGTCGGCACCAGAGCTGCCAGCAGGGCCAGTTGCTTGAATTGTTTTTGCATCATCACTCCCTCATGGAAATATGAACTGTCTACCAGCCGAGGCGTTGCGCTTCGCGTGGACGCCGCCGGCCGTTACAACCAGAATCAGGCGTCGTCGCCCTCCGACGCTTCGTCGGCGTCGCCCTCGGCGTAAGCCTCGGCGATCTGCTGCAGACCCGAGAGCTTGGTGCCTTCATCGAGGCTGATGAGTGTAACACCTTGCGTCGCGCGGCCCATCTCGCGGATCTCCGAAACGCGCGTGCGGATCAGCACGCCGGCCGTGGTGATCAGCATGATCTGATCCTCCGGATCGACGAGCGTCGCGGCGACCACCTTGCCGTTGCGCTCCGAGGTCTGGATCGCGATCATCCCCTTCGTGCCGCGGCCGTGGCGCGTGTACTCGGTGATCGGCGTGCGCTTGCCGAAACCGTTCTCGGTCGCGGTCAGCACCGACTGCTCCTCGCTGCCCGCCACCAGCATCGCGATCACCTGCTGCCCGTCCTCGAGCTGCATGCCGCGCACGCCGCGCGCCTCGCGGCCCATCGGCCGGACGTCGTTCTCGTCGAAGCGCACCGCCTTGCCCGAATCGGAGAACAGCATCACGTCGTGCGCGCCGTCGGTGATCGCGGCGCCGATCAGGTAGTCGCCGTCGTCGAGGCCGACCGCAATGATGCCCTTCTTGAGCGGACGGCTGAAGGCTTCGAGCGGCGTCTTCTTGACGGTGCCGAGCGCCGTCGTCATGAACACGTACTTGTCCTCGGAGAATTCGCGCACCGGCAGCACGACGTTGATCTTCTCGCCGTCCTGCAGCGGGAACATGTTGACGATCGGGCGGCCGCGCGAATTACGGGAACCTTGCGGCACCTCGTAGACCTTGACCCAGTACACGCGGCCGCGGTTCGAGAAGCACAGGATGTAGTCGTGGGTGTTCGCGATGAAGAGCGTCTCGATCCAGTCGTCTTCCTTCATCTGGGTCGCCTGCTTGCCGCGACCGCCGCGCTTCTGCGCACGGTACTCGGACAGCGGCTGCGACTTCACGTAGCCCGCGTGCGACATCGTCACGACCATGTCCTGCGGCGTGATCAGATCCTCGGTGTTCAGTTCGGTCGCGTTCAGCTCGATCTTCGAGCGGCGCGCATCGCCGAACTCGGCCTTCACCTGCGTCAGCTCCTCGCCGATCATCGTGGTGATCCGCTCCGGCCGCGCGAGGATATCGAGCAGGTCGGCGATCTGCGCCATCACCTCGCGATACTCGCCGATGATCTTGTCCTGCTCGAGGCCCGTGAGGCGCTGCAGGCGCATCTGGAGGATTTCCTGCGCCTGCGTGTCCGACAGCTTGTACAGGCCGTCGCCCTGCATCCCGAACGCGGGGCTCAGGTTTTCCGGACGATAGGCCTCGCGGCCGCCCGCCAGGGCGTTCTCGGTCTCCGCGCGCGTCAGCATCTCGCGCACGAGCGACGAATCCCACGCGCGCATCATCAGTTCCTGCTTCGCGATCGGCGGCGTCGGCGCGGCCTTGATGATCGCGAT
>NZ_JAAGNW010000168.1:6318-14501 GCF_010645215.1 Burkholderia multivorans
GATGAACTCGTCGATGTTGGCGAGCGCCACCGCGAGGCCTTCGAGCACGTGGCCGCGCTCGCGCGCCTTGCGCAGTTCGAAGATGGTGCGCCGCGTCAGCACTTCGCGCCGGTGCGACAGGAAGCACTGCAGGATTTCCTTGAGGTTCAGCAGCTTCGGCTGGTTGTCGACCAGCGCGACCATGTTCATGCCGAACGTGTCCTGCAGCTGGGTCGCCTTGTACAGGTTGTTCAGCACCACCTCGGGCACTTCGCCGCGCTTCAGCTCGATCACGACGCGCATGCCGCTCTTGTCGGATTCGTCGCGGATGTCGGAGATGCCCTCGAGCTTCTTCTCGTTCACCAGCTCGGCGATCCGCTCGAGCAGCGAGCGTTTGTTCACCTGGTACGGCAGCTCGTCGACGATGATCGACATCCGCTGGCCGCGGTCGATCTCCTCGAAATGGGTGGTCGCGCGCATCACGACCCGGCCGCGGCCGGTGCGATAACCGTCACGCACGCCCGCGACGCCGTAGATGATGCCGGCCGTCGGGAAATCGGGCGCGGGGATGATCTCGATCAGCTCGTCGATGGTCGCCTGCGGGTTGTGCAGCAGGTGCTGGCACGCGTCGACGACTTCGTTCAGGTTGTGCGGCGGGATGTTGGTCGCCATCCCGACCGCGATCCCCGACGAGCCGTTGATCAGCAGGTTCGGGATCCGCGCGGGCAGGATCAGCGGCTGCATCTCGCTGCCGTCGTAGTTCGGCCCGAAATCGACGGTTTCCTTGTCGATGTCCGCGAGCAGCTCGTGACCGATCTTGGCCATGCGGATTTCGGTGTAACGCATCGCGGCGGCGTTGTCGCCGTCGACCGAACCGAAGTTGCCCTGGCCGTCGACCAGCATGTAGCGCAGCGAGAAATCCTGCGCCATCCGGACGATCGTGTCGTACACCGCGGTGTCACCGTGCGGGTGGTATTTACCGATCACGTCGCCGACGATACGCGCCGATTTCTTGTAAGCGCGATTCCAGTCGTTGTTGAGTTCGTGCATTGCGAACAACACACGCCGGTGCACAGGCTTCAAGCCATCACGGACGTCCGGGAGGGCGCGTCCGACGATCACGCTCATGGCGTAATCGAGATACGACTTGCGCATTTCCTCCTCTAGGGAGGTGGGCAGGGTCTCTTTGGCGAATTGATCCATGTATCCGTGTATCTTTTCGGAGCGAAGACGGGACCGCCTTTCGCGTGAGCGCCGCTAAAAACGCGACGCAACGTGCGATTCTAGCATGCGCCAAATCCGCCCCAACGCCCGCCCCTCTATATACATATAGCGGCAGCGCGCCGCGCAGCGCCCGCCCACCCCCGCGGATCCTGCCGAGTCTGTTTCGCTTTCATTCACAATTCGGCCGATGCGGTTTCCCACGCGCTATTTTTTTGTTCAGTCCTTGACAATTTCTGAAACTTGCGGCAGGCCGGTGTTGCACATGCACCACATTCAGGAGACCGATCTTAGGGTGGGGAGGATTTTTTTTCGTGGGAAGGGAACGATATGGCAAAATGCCAACGCACTGAAAGTTAGACGCTGCTCGAAGTCTACACAGAGCGGCCCCGCGTTTTTTGTGCCGCACCAATGTTATACTTCGAGCAATGTATGACTTGTCATCGTCAACAGGCTCGCAGTAAACCTGCGGTAATCTCAATTTCGAGAGGAGAAATATGAATAAACTTTCAAAGCTCGCGTTCATTGCAGCTACCGCAGTTATGGCTGCATCCGCTTCGGCACAGTCGGTGCCGGCGTCGCGACAAGCCGTGAACGACAACTGGGTGAATGGCACGGGCGAATACGTGTGGATGAACGGCACGAACGAGCTTTGCTGGCGCGATGCGTTCTGGACGCCGGCCACCGCCAACGCAAAGTGCGATGGCGCACTGGTCGCCCAGGCACCGGCACCGACGCCGGTCGCTCCGGTTGCTCCGGCCATCACGAGCCAGAAGATCACGTATCAAGCTGACGCGCTGTTCGACTTCGACAAGGCGACCCTCAAGCCGCTGGGCAAGCAGAAGCTGGACGAGCTGGCAGCGAAGATCCAGGGCATGAACCTGGAAGTCGTCGTGGCCACGGGCTACACCGACCGCATCGGTTCGGACAAGTACAACGACCGTCTGTCGCTGCGCCGTGCGCAAGCAGTCAAGTCGTACCTGGTCAGCAAGGGCATCGAGTCCAACCGTGTCTACACGGAAGGCAAGGGCAAGCGCAACCCGGTCACGACCGGCTGCAACCAGAAGAACCGCAAGCAACTCATCGCCTGCCTCGCACCGGATCGTCGCGTGGAAGTCGAAGTGGTCGGCACGCAACAGGTTCAGAAGTAAGACATGTTGCGGTGATCCCAGGATCACCCGGCAGCAAGGCCCCGCTCCGGCGGGGCTTTTTTTATTCCCGCGCATCCCGCACCGGACGTTTCCGTGCAAGCCGCCCCGCCCCCTTATATACTCGGGGCTTGATTGACGGGCGGACTCCGCCCTTCCCGTATTCCGCTTGCCGACATGACCAACGCCGATCCGCACGAACTCCAGAAATTCAGTGACCTTGCCCACAAGTGGTGGGACCCGAACGCCGAGTTCAAGCCGCTGCACGACCTCAATCCGGTGCGGCTCGGCTGGATCGACGCGCACGCGCACCTCGCCGGCAAGCGCGTGCTCGACATCGGCTGCGGCGGCGGCATCCTGTCCGAATCGAGGGCGGGGCTCGGCGCGCAGGTCAAGGGCATCGACCTGTCGACCGAGGCGCTCGGCGTCGCCGACCTGCACAGCCTCGAGAGCGGCGTGACGGTCGACTACGAGGCGATCGCCGCCGAGGCGCTCGCGGCCCGCGAGCCCGGCACCTACGACGTCGTCACCTGCATGGAGATGCTCGAGCACGTCCCGTCTCCCGCCAACGTGGTCGCCGCGTGCGCGAGCCTCGTGAAGCCGGGCGGCTGGGTGTTCTTCTCGACGCTGAACCGCAACCTGAAGTCGTACCTGTTCGCCGTGATCGGCGCCGAGTACATCGCCCAGTTGCTGCCGAAGGGCACCCACGACTACGCGCGCTTCATCCGCCCGTCCGAGCTGGCGTCCTTCGTGCGCGCGACCGACCTGCACACGGTCGAGATCAAGGGCATCACCTATCATCCGATCGGCAAGCGCTTCGCGCTGTCGAACGACACCGACATCAACTATCTGGTCGCCTGCCGCCGACACGCCTGAGTCCGCGGCCTCCCGTCATGAACACTTCCCTCGCTCCTTCGTCCGGCGTCGCGCCGCGACTCGACGCCTGCACCGCCGTACTGTTCGATCTCGACGGCACGCTCGCCGATACCGCACCGGACCTCGCCGCCGCGGTCACCAAGATGCAGCGCGCCCGCGCCCTGCCGGAAACGCCGCTCGCGGTGCTGCGCCCGCTCGCGTCGGCCGGCGCGCGGGGTCTGCTCGCGGGCGCGTTCGGCATCGCGCCGGACAGCCCCGGCTATGATGCGATGCGGGATGAATTCCTCGTGAACTACGCGACCGACCTGTGCGTGCACACGACGCTGTTCGCCGGCATCGGCGCGCTGCTCGACGACCTCGACGCGCGCGGCGTGCGCTGGGGCATCGTGACCAACAAGGTGGCGCGGCTGACCGACCCGCTCGTCGACCAGTTGGGGCTCGCCGCACGCGCCGGTTGCGTGGTCAGCGGCGACACCACGCCGCATTCCAAGCCACATCCGGCGCCGCTCCTGCATGCCGCCCAACAGCTGCAGACCGACCCTGCACGCATCGTGTACGTCGGCGACGACCTGCGCGACATCCAGGCCGGCAGCGCGGCGGGCATGGCGACGATCGCGGCCGCTTACGGCTATTGCGGCGACGGCGTCGCGCCCGAGGATTGGCAGGCGCAGCACCTGGTCGCCACGCCCGACGAATTGCAGCGGCTCCTGCGCGATGTTGGGCTATAATGATCGGTCCGCGGGGGCGACCTGGTTTCGACAGGGGTTGTGAAGCGGTCAGGGCATGTCGAGGACCCGTCACCTCGTTAATCAATGGGAAAAACGTAACTGCAAACGACGAAACGTTCGCACTGGCAGCCTAAGGGCCGCCGTCCTCTGCCTAGTTCACTGACGGGCTAGCGTCGCAAGACCGGTAGCAATACCGCCAGAGGTCATATACGTCAGTTAAGCTTCGGTGGCGTCACGACGCCGAGGTCGAAAACCTAGTGAATCGCCGTACCGGAGCGTGTTCGTCCGCGACGTTACGGTTAAATCAAACGACAGAACTAAACATGTAGAACTGATCGTAGAACGCTTCTGGACGCGGGTTCGATTCCCGCCGCCTCCACCACATTCTCCCGCTCGCGGCCCCCACCGCGACGGCAAAAACCCGCGACAGCTTCCCGGCTGCGCGGGTTTTTTACTGGTGGCGCGCCCGGCCAGCAACCGGTCCCAGCCGCGTCCGGTGTATCCTGGCCCGCTCCTACCGCCCTCTCCGATGCGCCCATGACGTCCTTCCCGTTTGATGCCGTGCTGTTCGATTGCGACGGCGTGCTGGTCGATTCCGAACCCATCACGAACCGCGTGCTGGCCGAGATGCTCGGCGAACTCGGGTGGGCGATCAGCGTGGCCGAAACCATGCGGATCTTCGTCGGCAAGGCCGTGCGCGACGAAGCCGCGCGCATCGAGCAACACACCGGCGTCGCGATCACGGCGGACTGGCTCGCGCAATTCCGCGCGCGCCGCGATGCCGCGCTCGAGGCCGAACTGGTCGCCATCGACGGCGCGCCGGCCGCGCTCCACGCCGTGCATCAGGCCGTCGCCGGCCGCGTCGCGGTCGCCTCCGGCGCGGATCTGCGCAAGGTCAGGATGCAGTTGGCCAAGGTCGGCATCAGCGACTACTTCGGCGAGCACGTCTTCAGCGGCCACGATCTGCCGCGCAGCAAGCCGCATCCGGATGTCTACCTGAGCGCCGCGCGCTCGCTCGCCGTCGACCCGGCGCGCTGCGCGGTCGTCGAGGATACCGTGACGGGCGCGACGGCCGGCGTCGCCGCCGGCGCGACGGTATTCGGCTATTGTCCCGCACCGGCCGGTGCGGATGCCGCGGCTGCGCTGCGCGACGCAGGCGTCGCGGCGGTGTTTACCGACATGGAAGCGCTGCCCGCGTTGCTGGCCGGCTGGTCCCGGGACTGATCGGTTCGGGCCGCGCCTGATCGGCCGTGGTGACTCGGCCGTACCCGGCCGGCCCCGCCTAGCCGCGCGATACCGCGCCGGCGCGCGACGTGCGCCCCCGCGCGAAACCAAGCCGCGCGCCGATATGCCGTGCTGCCCGCCACCAGCGCGCGCGCCGCGACAGCGGCGCAGCGTCGGGCGGCGTCAAGACGCCGGCCCCGGACCGTGACGCCGCGCAGCTGAACTCGAAACCACCGCGCCAGCGATAGCGCAGCCACAGCTCCCCGGCCGAGCGCAGCAGGCCGTCGTGGATCCGACGCGCCCAGTCGAACAAGTCATCGCACTCGCCCGCACCGCACTCGACGGCCAGGGCGCGCAGACACGCAAGCAACGCGCCGGCGCTCAGCACCGCGCCGTTGAAGTCGGCGAACGCCGTGATCCGTCCGGCGGTCTTCAACGCATACAGCGCCGCGACGATCAAGCGCTCGTCATCATTCCAGGCCGGATATCCGCGCTCGCGCAACGACGCCAGCAGCAGCGCGCCGCGCGTCCCGCCCACGACCTGTTCGTAGCGGGCAGCGAGCGTATATAGTCGGTCATCGATGTAGAAGCACGCGGGCTCGATCTGCGCGACGCACGCACGCGCCTCCTGCAGCACGCGCGCCAGTTCGCCGCTCGCGTGCGCCCGGTCGAGCGTCGCGCGCACCCGTGCCGCGCACTGCCGGTCGCGCAGTTGCCAGTCGGCAAAACGGGCGTCGACCTCGGCCAGCACCTCCGCGCCCGCCGCCACGTGCCCCAGTTCGAACCAGGTATCGTCCGGCGTATAGGCGATCTTCGGCGCGTCCGACGGGCGGACATGCAAACGCCCGAGCGCATTCACGTAGAGCGTGAGCGACGCGCCCGCGCACGTCGCCTGCACACTCAGCTCACGGTGCCGGTTGAGCGCGGCAAGCGCCGCGCGGTCGTACGGACCGAGCGCGCGGCACGCCTCGGCGGCGGGCCGCAGGCCGCCCGACGCCACCGCATGCCATGCGGTTTCCTCGGCGGGGGGACCCGGACGGGCACCCGGTTCGGTGTCGCCAGCGTCCCACCATTGCGACGCGTGCTGCAAAGCGTGATCCATCGTTCGACTCTCATTCAGCGCGAAATACGCGCCCCGCGCGCCAGGACGGCGACGATCGGCCGGCAAAACCGGCGTGGCGGGACACAGGGGGATTTCACGCGGACCCGCGCGCGCCGACAACTACCAGCCTTGGTAGTCCGACCGCGCACCAAGGCGCGCGGGACCGGGGTGCGTCACTCGGACGCGCGGGCGAGAGCCGAAATGCCGGAAAAGCCGGGAAAGCCGGCAGCGGCGAACGGCAGACTTACTGGCCGTCCATCGGACACTTGAGGTTGCAGCCGTTCGGATCGCCCATGTCGCCCTTCCTGCGCAGCGCCGACTTCTTGCTGCCCTGGTATTTCTGCGACGGCGACGACGCGGCGAACTGCATCTGCGGATGTTCGTTCAGACGGAATTGCTCGTTCAGGATGCCGCCCGGCACGCCGGGCGAATTCTGCGCGAACGCGAGCGAGGCGGTGGCGGCAAGCACGCCCGCGCTGAGGGCGGCGGCGGTAAGGGTCAGGAATGGCTTCATAAAGGAAAAACGCCGCGACGGCGTAGCGGATGAAACATCGATGAGCGGAAAGCGTAGCGCAAACGCGGCCGCCGTGCAGCGAAATAGCCCTCGCCCCCATTACCGAGCATGACGTTTCGCCGCCGTTCCGGCCAGGCCGTCGGACACGCTCACGAGCGAGCCCGACGCGGCCGGGTCGTAGCCGTCGAGTCGCGCGACGTCGGCACGGTAGTCCGCTTCGCGCAGCAGCGCGAGCACGCCCGCGAGCGGTGCGTCGGTCAGGCGCGCCCGCTCGCAGGCGAAGTAGTAGTCCTCGTCGGCCACGGGGATGAAATCGAGCCCGAAGTGGCGCGCAGCAGGCTCGACGCCGAACCCGACGTCGGCCATCCCGCTCGCGACGAAGGCGGCGATCGCGGAATGCGTCAGCTCCGTCGAGGCCGCGCCGCCGAGCCGCGCGGGATCGACGCCGGCCGCCCGCGCCGCCAGCTCGAACAGCATCCGCGTACCCGAGCCCGGCTGGCGATTGACGAAACGGATGTCGCCGCGCGCGAGATCCGCGAGCCCCGCGATTCCGCGCGGATTGCCATGCGGCACGAACAGCCCCTGCCGGCGGCGCGTGAGGTGGATCAGCGCATGCCGCTCTTCGTCGAGCCAGGGCCGGTAGATCCGCGCACACGCCGCGCGATGCGGCCCGCGCGGCAGGTGAAAGCCCGCCAGGTCGCACTCGCCGGCCGCCAGCGCCTTCACGGCCTCCACGCTTTCCCGGTACTTGAGATCGAGCGGCGCGCCGCCGCGCTCCCAGGCCGCGGCGAGCGCCGCGACCGCATAGCCGTGCGACGCGTGAATCCGCAGGCCCTCCGCGCGCCGCGTCAGCCACCGATCGAGATTGCCCGCGATCTCCGCCGCGCAGGCGCGCAGGTTGCCGTCGAGCCGCTCGCCCGCGAGCCGCTGCGCATCGGCCACCGCGCGCCCCAGCGCCGACAGCGTGGTGCCCTTGCCGCGCACGGTTTCGATCAGCGCCCCGCCGACGCACGCCTCGAACGCGCGCACCTGGCCCCACGCGTGCCGGTAGGACAGCCCCCGCCGATGCGCGGCGCGCGCGATGCTGCCCGTCGCCGCGATCGATTCCAGCAGCGGCGCGAGGTCGGTGAGGCTCGCGACCCGACCTGCGTTGTCGCGCACGTACAAGTGTGCGTCGCATTCGATCTCAATCATTTATGCACACTCATTTCCTATTGCGACGCTGCCGCGATCGGCTTATCGTCAACGGCAATCAATCAAGACAGAGTTGATTTGCGCACCATATGCACAACGGGCGCATATATGACTTTGGAGGAGCATACCGGATGTCCCCATCCCCCGTCGCCCCCGAGACGCTCGTGCACAAGCACGCCCGACCCGGTGCATCGCTG
>NZ_JAAGNW010000169.1:0-8385 GCF_010645215.1 Burkholderia multivorans
ATCGCAGGGCTGCGCCGCGAGCGCCGCCAGCAGCGCGGCCGGATCCTTGGCCTCGGCGACGATCGACACGTCGGGACGCTGCGACAGCACCTGGCGAATCCCCATCAACACGATCGGATGATCGTCCGCAATCAGTACACGCATGTTCATTCTCCTTTCTCTTCGCGCGATACCACGATGGCGTCGCGTTCGCACGCCGCGGACGCGACGCAACGCTGCAGATGCCGGATCATCGCGAGCACGTCCGCGACGGCGGCGCGCAGCGCTTCGGGCTCGCCGTCGAGCCGGCGTTTCAGTTCGTCGAGCAGTTCGTCGACGTGACGCTGCCCGAACAGGCCAAAGGTGCCGCGCGCGGTGTGGCACCACGCGCGCAGCGCGTTGCCCGGCAGCGTGCCGCGCAGTTGTCGTTCGAGCGTCGCGCGGTCGTGTTCGAGCGCGCAGGCGAAGGCCTCCAGGAACTCGCGCCGGCATGCGCCGCGCACCGGCACGCAGCCGATCCCGTCGAGCAGCGCCGCACTGTTGAGCCGCTCGGGATCGAAACCGCCGCCGCCCGCGCAGACGTCGGCCAGCGCGCGCCGCAGCGCGTCGAGCGAGGTGGGCTTGTCGAGACACGCGACCATCCCGGCCGCGATGCAGCGCGCCACCTCGTCTCGCGCCGCCAGCGCCGTGACCCCGATCACGGGCGTCGCGCGCACGCGCGGATCCGGATGCGCGGCGATCGCGGCCGCGAGCGCCGCGCCGTCCATGCCCGGCATCACGCAATCGGTCAGCACGGCGTCGAACGGCGCGACCTCGAGGGCGGCCAGCGCCGTCGCGCCGTCGCTGCACAGACGGCTGTCGTAGCCGAGCGCGCGCAGTTGCTGACCGAGCGCCAGCCGGTTCAGCACATGGTCGTCGACCGCCAGGATCCGGGAGGCCGACGACGGACCGCGCGGGCGGCGCGCCATCGCGTCGCCCGTGGCGGGGGCCGCTGGGGCGGGGGGCGCTGAGGCGTGTCGTGCCGCGGCGGATATCGCCGAGTTGGATGTCGCCGAGTTGGGTGTCGCTGAGTTGGATGTCGCCGCGCCGGGTATCGCCGTGCCGGGTGTCGCCGTGCCGGGTGTCGCTGAGTCGGGTGTCGCTGAGTCGGGTGTCGCTGAGTCGGGTGTCGCTGAGTCGGATGTCGCTGAGTCGGATGTCGCCGAGTCGGGTGTCGCTGAGTCGGGTGTCGCTGAGTCGGGTGTCGCTGAGTCGGGTGTCGCTGAGTCGGGTGTCGCCGAGTCGGGTGTCGCCGGGTCGGATATCGCCGGGTCGGATATCGCCGCACCGGATACCGCTGCACCGGATACCGCCGCACCGGATACCGCCGAGCCAGATACCGCCGCACCGGATACCGCCGAGCCGGATATCGCCGCACCGGATACCGCCGAGCCGGGTGTCACCAAACTGGGGGGCGCAAAACCGAGTGCCGCCGAGCGGGGAAACGCCGCACCGGACGCGGCCGTACCGGGCGCGCCCGGCGGATCGACGGCCGCCCGAACCGGCACGACGACCCGCAGCCGCGCCCCACCCGCCGCCGCGCCCCGCCCCGAGGCCGACGCCGCGCCCCGCGATGCCGGCGCGGACCGGGCGCGCGACTTCGCGGCCACCGCGCCCTCGTCGCCCTCGCTCGTGTCCACGCGCGCCGCCCGGACGGCGCGCGCCACGACGACCGCGCAACGAATCCACGCCTCGGCCCGCGTTCCCTGCCGCGCGTCGCTCGTCACGGCGACGTCGCCGCCGAGCGCGCGGGCAAGCTGGCGCGCGATCGGCAAGCCGAGCCCCGCGCCCTGCGTGCGCCTTGCATTCGCGCCGCCGAGCCGCGCGAACGGATCGAACAGCCGCGCCAGCTCGCCGCCCGCGATGCCGGCGCCCGTATCGTCCACGGTCAGCACGAGCGTCACCCTGCCCCGCTCGGCCTCGCGCACGTCGACGACGAGCGACACGCTGCCGCGCGCCGTGTACTTGATCGCGTTGTCGAGCAGATTGACGAGGATCTGCCGCAGGCGGTCGCTATCGGTGACGATGCGTATCGGCACCGCATCCGCGACCCGCCAGCGAAAACCGAGAGCCTTGCTCCGCGCCCGCGCGCCGAACGGCGCAAGCGCGCCTTCGAGCCAGTTGCGCACGTCGACGCGCGTCATCCGCAGCGTCACCTGGCCGGCCTCGATCCGCGCGTAGTCGAGCATGTCGTCGAGCACCCGCGCGAGCGTGCTGCCGGACTCCCGGGCATGCGTGAGCAGACGCCGCTCGTCCGCCGAAAAGGCACCGCGCGGCAACAGCTCGATCAGCGCGAGCATGCCGTTGGCGGGGGCGCGCAGCTCATGGCTCGCCATCGCCAGATACTCCCGGCTCGCCCGCAGCGCGGCGCGGGTGCGCCGCGCCTCCCGGCTCAGCCACGCGCCGCCCAGACCCGCGATCACGAGCCCCGTCACGCCCAGCGCGCGCAGCCCCGCCGCGGGCGGCAGCCAGCGGCCGGCCGCGCTGCATGCCGCCGGCCAAAGTGCGCCCCAGCCGCGCGCGCAATCCGTGAACGCGGCCAGCACCCAGACCGCCAGCCCGACCAGCCACGCATGCGCGAGTACGCAGCGCCAATGTTTTCCGGCGACGAAGCCGTTGCGTTTCATGTTGTCGTTCCAATCGAAATGCCGCCGGGCAACCTCCGCCCCCCCTGCGCCAGGCGGCTAATAGCGCACGTCGATGATCACGCTGTCGGTATACGCGCCGACGGGCGGCGTGGCCTGATCCGGATAGATCTTCGCGGTATAGGGAAACTGTTCGGTCGAGTGGCCGTCGGCCGCGCCGTCGCTGGACGCACGGTTGTCCGCCTGCCGCCACACCGCGCCGTCGGGTCCGAACACGTCGTATTGCAGGCGCTGCGCGCCGTTCGCCATCTGGCGCCGCCCGTTCGTGTGCGGCTGCCCGCCCGCGCTCATGCCGACCGTGTACGCCATGCCCTTCGTGCAGCGCAGCGCGAGGCTGCCCGTGACCGCGGCGAAATCCGACACGATCGGCGCCGCGCCGAAGCTGAGATCGGGCGCACGGATCAGGCAGTCGTTGGTCACCGTGACCGACAGCTGCATGCTCGCCGAACCGCTGCCCCGGTCGCGCCGCAAGCAGAGCCTTCCCACCCCGATCCCCGCGCAATAGTCCCAGCGCCAGGAGACGGTCAGCGTGTCCAGATAGGTGCCGGCCGCCACGTTTCGGCCCGACGGGATCTGGAAATAGAGCGGCAGCAGTTTCGACGGCCCGCTGAAAACGCCGAGCAGGTTCAGCAAGCGGTCGCTCGCCCAGTTGTAGGCCGTGCCGGGATTCAGCGGGATCGTGCGGCTCGAATCCGCATAGATCTGGTACGGCACCAGATCGCCCGTCGGTCCCGCGAGACGCCCTCCGCGCCGTGAAACGAGCGTCGCCTCGATGAGATCGCCCGTCGCCAGCAGGCCGAGCAGCGCCCCGCTGCACGACAGGCCGCTGCTCGTCGTCGAGGTCGTCTGCCGCTGACTCGCGAGCACGAACGACGTGACGGCGCCGAACGAGGCCGGCGCCGCGGCGACGACCGAGCAGTCGGCATGCGCATCCGGCGCGGCCGCGCACGACAGTGCGAACGCAAGCGCGCGGAGGAAGGGACGAATGCGGCTCATGGACCGACCTCAGTGCGTCGTATCGCAGCGCAGCGGGCCGATCCGCCGCGCGCCCGCCGCGGCCGTGGCCGCGTCGAACGCAAACGCGACGTCGCAGGCGCGCCCGTCCGGCCACGCGACCTGCATGCGATTCGCCGCCGCGAGATTCTCGAAGTAAGTCTCGCCGCCCCAGCCGACGAGCGAGGTGTCGCCGCTCTCGACGTGGGTGACGCGCAAGCCGGCCCGCAACGGCCGCCCGTCCGCGTCGACCAGCGCGATGCGCGCGGCCACGATCCGCCGCAGCGGGAACCGCACCAGCGCGCCGGCGCGCTCGCGCACCGCGACCCGGCGCTCGGTGGCCGGCGCGCGCACGTCGGGCGGCAGGTCGAGCGGATCGATCTCGTACTTGGCCGCGTAATATGACGGCGCCCAGGGCACCAGCAGATGGCCGGAACGGTCCGTCACGCCGACCAGTTGGTTCTCGTAGCGCACCGGCACGCCGTACGCGCCGTCGGTGCTCACGACCACGAACGCGTCGTCGACCCGGTTCGCGGCGAGCCACGCGCCGTCCATCCACACGAGCGCGCCCTGCGCCTCGCCCCAGCGGGTGTAGCGATTCCCCGCGCCGTGGCTGTAGACGCCGCCCTGCACCTGCAGCGCGCGATGGCGCCAGGCCAGGTCGGCCTGCCGATAGCGCGCGCCGCCGCCGGCATAGCCGAGGGTCCAGCCGAAGCCGCCGTCGCTCGGCACGCCGCGGCTGTACTGGAGCCGCTCGCTGAGCTGCCCGTCGGTGTCGCGCACGGCGCCGCCCGTCGCCACGCCGTAAGCGCCGAGCGGCACGATCAGCTCCAGTTGCGCGCTCACGCCGTGCTCGCCGAGCGTGCGGTTCAGCGCCGCGTAAAGCGTCGCGCTCCGCAGCAGCGGCCGCGAATACGACAGGTTCAAGACCCGGAAGCGCCCGCCGTCCGCCCCGCGCATATCGAAGTAGCCGGCGCCGAGCGTCCCGCCCGCGCGGCCGAGACTCAGCGCGCCGGTCGCCTGCGTGCTCGCGCGCGCCAGCCGGGAGCGCTTGCCCGGCGCCCCCTGCCGATCCGCGGACAGATCGCCGTAGCCCGGCGTGCGCAGGATCCGCTGCACGGCCACGCTGCCGCGCTGCGAGGTATAGCTGTAGCCGAACGCCTGTTGCCAGCCGCCCGTGCCGTCGACGCGGCCGTACGCGCGCGCCGCGTTGACGACGCCGACCCGGCCGAGACCGAGCGTCAGGCCCCCGCCGCCGAGCGCCAGTTGCGCGCCGCCTTCGGCGTGCGCCTCGGCTGTCAGGCTGTCGGTCACGCCGTGGCGGAATACGCCGGATGCCGCGAACCGCCCGTAGGCGAACGAACGCAGGCCGTAATCGCGCCGCACGAAGCCCGCAGCGAGCGCATACGAGGACCAGCCGCGCCGCAGCAAGGTGTTCGCGACATAGAACGGCACGACGGTCTCGACCCGCCGGCCGAGCGCATCGGTGGTGACGAGCGTCGCCTCGCCCGCGCCGTTGATGAACGGCACGTTGTCCATCGTGAACGGCCCCGGCTGCGCACGCCCGCTCGCGGCGCGGCTGCCGTTGATGAACAGATCGACGCTGGTCGGCACCGCCGCCTGCCCGGAAAAACGCGGCAGCGGATACGTGACGAGGTCGGGCCGCACCGAAAAATCGCGGGCGATCGACACGCCGCCCACGCGCACCGCGCTGCTCCACGGCAGCGCGCCCGTGATCAGGTCGCCCATTGCGTAGGTGCGCATCAGGATCTCGTCGGCATAGCGCCAGGACGTGTCGTAGCGCAGATAGCGCGCGCCCGGGGCGCTGCCGTCGGCGTGGTACACCCCGTTATTGACGAGCGCGCCCCAGCGATCGAACACGCGCTGTTCGAGCCACGCCGACGCGCGGTTGCGGCCTTGCGCCGACGCCGCCGCGTAAACGTCGTAGTTGAACAGCGCGCCGAAACCCACCTCGGCCGGCACCCGCGCGCGCGAGTCGGCCGCGCCCAGTTGCTGATGCGGCAGCCAGCCGGGCGGCACCGTCAGTTTCAATCGCTGCAGCGTGCTTTCGTATTCCATCGTCACCCCGTCGAGCCGGCCGAGATCGAGCCACTGATCGGCCGGCGCCTCTATCCGCACCGATGCCTGCGCGAGATCGCCCGCGCGGATCGCATATGCACCGTCGCGCAGGCGCACCGCAACGATCTGCCCCGACGCGCGCGCGTTGACGACCAGTTCCAGGTACAGCATCGCGTCGTGCGCGGCTTCGCCGGCGGGCGGGGCGGCATAGGCGTGCGGCTGCGCATGCACGGCCAGGGCCAGCCAGCAGCCGGCTGCGCCCGCGATCCGGCCGAGCCGCGTTCGGCCGAGGCGCGTCCGGCGCACCGGCACGCCCCGTGCGCCGGCGCGCCCCGCCCTCGCGCCGTCGAGCGCCGGGCCGTCGTCATTCCGTACGTCAAGCAATCTCAGCGCCCGGCCGGCTCCGCCTGCTCCGCGCCGAGCGCGAGACCGGCCGCGCCGTTGACAGTCGCGACCAGAGCCGGCCGGGCGTCGGACACGAACGTCCCGGGCACCGGCCAGCGCATCCGCGCCCCCGGCAGCACATAGCCGAGCAGCCCGCGCGCCAGATCCACGCGCGCGCCGTTCGATTCCAGCACCGCATGCGTGATGCGCGCGTGCACCGGCCCCTGGTTCGACACCTCCAGCCAGCGCCGGCCGCCGTCGCGCGCGAGCGACCAGCGCAGCGCCGGCCGCCCCGCGGTCGCGCGATCGCGGCGTCGATGCGGGTCGTCGCGGGTCCACTGCCCGTCGCCGTACACGAACAGCGGCACCGAGTAATGCATCTGGAATTTCACGCCGAGCGACGCATGGCCGGCCGACGCCCGCGCATCGTCGTCGGGTTGCGGGATCTCGTCGATCAGCACGCGGTACGCATCCTCGCCGCCCGGCGCGACCGGTGCGATGCGCGTCAGCCGCACCAATTGGCGCGCGCCGGGCGCGACGGTTGCCATCGGCGGGCTGCCCGCGACGCGCGCCTGGGTCTCGTCGTAGACGTCGGCGCCATCCGCCTGCCGCCAGCCGAGCACCCGCACCTGCAGCGTCACCGGCCGGTCGTCGCGGTTCTCGATCCACAGCGCCGCTGCACGCTGGTCGCTCTCCAGCACCGGATCGATCGGCCAGATCATCAGCGACGCCGCCGCCCACGCGCCGCGCGCCGTCAGCAGCAGCCCGCCCAGCACCGCGAGCGCGGCCCGATGCCCGATGCCGACCCGGCTCTCCCTTGCCCCCATCATCACGCACTCCTGATTGATTCAATATCCAAACGTGACCTGCGCGGTATCTGTATAGATGCCCGCCGGCACCCCGCCGCCCGGCAGGCTCAATTCGCCGTAGACCGGCAACGCGACGATGCCGGATACCGGCATCGACACCGCTTGCCCGATCCCGATCGGCCGCGTGCGTGCGGCATCCGCGTACAGGCGATAGGGAATCTGCGCCCCGCCGCCCGCCGCGAGCCGGCGGGACGCGTTGCCCGCGCCGGGCTGGCGTCCGCCATCGATCGTCAGCATGCACGCCGAAATCGAGCTGCCCGAGGTCGAGCGCACCCGCACCTGCTCCCGCGCCGCGCAACCCGCATCCGGCGACGATCTGCGCGCTGACGCCGAATACCTGGGTGCGCGGCAGCGGCGTATCCGCGCGCGGCGCGCCCGGCCAGGCCAGTGCGCCGAACCACAGCGCGGCCCGCAGGCCGCGCGCGATGCCGTCACCAGCCAAGCGTGATGCTCAGCGTGTCGTTGTAGGCGCCGGCAACCAGCGCCGACGTGCTCTCCTTGTGCGCGATGCCGAACACGGGCAGGTTGAACGCGGCACCCGGCGTCGGCACCCGGATGGTCTGCGCGGTGTGGGCCACATACTGGGTGGTACCTGCCTTGTCCGCGTAGACCTCGTAGGGCACGTAGCCCGCGCCGTTGTTGAGCGCACGGGTGCCCTTGCCGATGCCCGCTCCCTTGCCGCCATGCTGGCCGGCGTCGATCGTGACCTGGACCGCCTCCACATCGGGCGAGCAGATGATCTGGGCGGCGCCGGACGAACCGCTGCCGTTCGCGGTGCTGTTCACCGTGCCGGTGAAGGCGCTCGGGTGCGTGCCGAAATCGAGCGTGCCGAAGCTCCCCGTGCCGATCGGCCCGCCGCCCGCGTTGATCATGCAGCCCGAGGTCAGCGCCAGCTTCGCATCGATCTTGCCGGTGATCGGATTCGATTCGGCATGGGCAGCCGCGCAAGCCGACGCGGCAATGAGCGTGATCCAGGTTTTCATGTACGCATTCATTTGCATTCCTATATGTTTGTGAAAGAAGCGCTGCCGCCAGTACCCCGATCACCTGTTCAGCGTGAGGTCGGGAACATCCTCGTGGAACCTGGGCGGTGGCGCGCCGCCCCGGCTGCTGATCGCCCCGCCCGGCTGCACCGCGAAGCCGCGGCTGCCGAGGTCGACGAAAAAGATCGCGGGATACCCGGCGCGCAGGCGGCTCGCCGCTCCGGATCGCGAGGGACGCTGCGTGGAATCTGCGCGGCGCGCCCGCTCATGCCCACCCACTCGCACCCGATTTCGACCTTCGCCCGCACTCGGACCTCGAACTCGCCCGCCGCCGCCCCGCTCGATATCGACAGGCCGCACCGGCTCTCGCACCGCGACGTGCAACCCGGGCCGCGGCCGCCGGCATCGCGTTCC
>NZ_JAAGNW010000169.1:8395-14349 GCF_010645215.1 Burkholderia multivorans
GAATTGATTCAGGCAGTTTTGCTTCATGCGGGTTTTCAATCTTCAAATCAAATCGATCATCGCCACATAAACATGCACGAAGGCATCATGAATTAATTGTCAATTCGGCACCATCGGAATAATCCTAGCAACATCAAATTTTACAATTTTTGATATTTATTTCGAATCAATCAAAAGTCGTGGCTTCGCGTGTTGCAATGCACCTTTTAGAACACGACAGACTACCCAGCCCGTTTACCGGCAAGGCCACTCAACGCACTCGACGAAGATGGACAGCGCCGCGCGCGCCTGCTCAAGCCAAAACCATTTGACCTTATCAACAAACTTTGCCACGCCAATTAGAACAAATCCCAAATCAATGAAATCTTTGATTCGAGATTTTTAAAAATACCAATGAAATGGCGAATTCAATAAATTATATCGAGATATCGATTTCATGGAATTTTTCACATCGCGCCTTAACGACAATTCCGAATTCACGCATTCCAGGCGCGTCAACCCTATCTGCTCACCGTGCATTCCTCGCGTCGCGACACGGCGCAATCGACGCGCGAGCGTCGAACCGGATGACCCGTTTCGCGAGCGTAGGCAAAAGGCATTCGTAAGACTGGGACGCCGACCATCCACGACTCGAACACGCCGCCCTGTGCCGCACATCTGGAGCACGACGCGAGTCGGTGAAATTGACGGGCGTCACGCCGTTGCACGCCATGCGCGACGCAGCCCACCGCCCCACTTACATGCGCTTACATCTGCGCCCGGCACTGTGCACGCATGCGACAGAATCCCGCGCAGCGTTGCGCGGCAAGGCACGCGGCTTGCCCGCACACCCGGGCACGAACGCGTGGAGCGCGTGTGCGACGCGCCGCTGTCAACCGATTGCCGTCGCCGGGAGTTATTGACGGTACTGGGGCGGTTCGTGCGCCAGCGGGCCGGTCCGATCCCTGTCGGGCTGCACATGGGCACGTCGTGCCGCCCTCTCCCATTCAGTCAGGAGTAGAAATGAAAAAGACAGTATTCCTCGCAGCGATCGCAGCCGGCCTGTGTTTCTCGATGACGAGCTTCGCGCAAGTTCCCGCCAGCGCGCCCACCGGGACGACCGGCCTGTGCAAGGACGGCACGTTCTACTCCGGCGCATCCAAGAAAGGCGCATGCGCGGGCCACAAGGGCGTGAAGACCTGGTACGGCGCGGCGAGCGCCCCTGCGGCAAGCGGCGCGATGGCAAACGGCGCGATGGCAGCGCCGGCCGCCGCCTCGGCCGCGAAGCCCGCCGCCGCGAGCGGCGCGGCGATGACGAAGAGCGCCGCGCCGGGCGGCGGCCCCGGCCAGGTCTGGGCGAACACCAGCACGAAGGTCTACCACTGCTCGACCGACAAGTACTACGGCAAGACCAAGCAGGGCAGCTACATGTCGGAAGCGGACGCCAAGGCGAAGGGCTTCCATCCGGCGCACGGCAAGGCCTGCTCCTGAGCCGCGCCCTCGCCGCGTGAAATCGGCCGCCGCACGCACGTGCGGCGGCCGATTTTCTTAGGGCGGCCCCGCTCTCCACGCGGCAAGCCCCTGCCGCGCCCGCCGCCGAATTCCGCTACTGCGCCACCGCGCGCTGCCCGCGCCGCCCCACGACCGAAGCTTGCCCGCGCGCCCATTCCCCATCGGCGCACATCCATTCCCCGATCCGTCATTAGAGTCTCCCCTCTACACATTGAGGCAGATTAATTACGCGATTCCCATCCGCACCTCAACAAACTCCGCCATCGTTGCCGACATCAGGCATATTGCGATGCATCATCATTTCACTATCGGGCTGCAAGCCCCGCCCGGCGGGCACTTCATTTCCACCCGATCAATGAATGCATTAATCATCATCATTCACCCAATATTCCTCAATCGACCCCGCTAAAAATAAATTCGGATTAATCTGAACATTGCATGTAAATCAAATGTAATATTCGAGCGGGGTTGCAGCATACCCCTCCGGCCTGCGCCGGGCGCCCCCGCCCAGCGCTCGGCAACGCGCGGCCCGGGACGGGCGTTCCCTCCCCCAGCCGTCCATCCGGTGCCCTCTCATCCTCGCGAAGCGTGGTGTTCCGATCCTGATTGTTTAGTACACCTCTTCAATCCACACGGGAAGATCATGACCAAGACCTTCTACATCACGGCAGCGCCTGTCGGCGCCGTCCCCAAGTTCCTCGACCCCCAGGAACCGAAGTTCATCCCGCTCCCGCTTCTCGATCTGCTCGACGATACGGCGCGCGGCACGCTGCAGCACGCACTCGAGGCCGATGGCTGGGAGGCCGCGCCGGCAGGCGGCATCGCCCTTGAACGCGGCTTCGACGCGCCCGTCGACCTCGCCGCGCAACCCGCGCGCACGCAGTTCGACGCCCTCGCTGCGCTCGGCTGGTCACGCGACGGCTCGGTACTGCGCCGCGATACCGCGCACACGGCGGTCGGGCTGCCGCTCGTCGTCCCGCGCGCGCTGCTGGATCGCATCGCGCCGCGCGCTCTGGTCCGCCAGCTGGTGCTGCAGCTGACCACCTTCGGCTGGCTCGCCACCGACGACGGCGGCCTCGAATGGCCGCACGAGCGCGTCCACAGCTACCTGCCCCCCGCGCTGGTCGAGCGCCTGCGCGAAGATGCGCCGGCCGCGCTCGACGCCCTGCTCGCGAACGGCTGGCAGCCTCGCGGGCCGGGCCTATGGCAACCCGGCAAGGCGCGCTCGCCGCATCTGCCGATCACCGCGAACGGCATCGTCGACGCGGCGCGCGACGCCCTGCGCGAAGGCGCGGCAGCAGTCCACCTGCACACCCGCGCGACCGACGACCAGAAGCGTCTCGCCGTGCCGGGCCTGAACACGGGCATCACGATCGGCGCGCAGCGCAATCACATCGTGGTCGACGACTACGACCACATCGTGCCCAGCCTCATCGACCTCGAGCCGGCCGCGATCCTCAATCTCTCGACCAGCGCGCGCGGCGATCGCCGCGCCTCCGAAAGCCCGCTGCGGCGCGCGCACCTGAAGCACTACGGACACGCCCGGATCGCCCCCGACGTCGCCTCGTTCAGCCCGGGCCCGGTGGTGTTCCAGGGCGGCGGCGGCTATGACAACCCGCACGGCTTCCTCGCGCAACAGCTCGCGCATTTCGCCGAATACGGCGTGCGGCCCGAGATCGAGGTGTTCAATCACACGATCGTCGAGAACACGACGACGCTGTACCGCGCCCCGCTGATCGCGGCCGGCGTGCCGGTCCTGTTCATGCTGGTCGCGGCCGTCGATCAATACCACCGCGACCCCGTCAGCGGCGAGACCGAGGACGACTCGCTGATCGACGTCGCCTCGCGCAAGGCGATCGCCAAGCTGCTGATGCAGGACGAACCCGAAGCGACCGCCGAGGCCGCGCGCGCCGCGGTCGACCGCCTGCGGCCGAGTGTCGAGCAGCTGCGCGCGAGCTTCCCCGCCTGCCGGATCTCGCTGCTGCTGCCCGGGCCGTTCCAGGCGCTGCTCGTCGACGTCGCGCTCGGGCTCGATCTCGACGGCATCCGCGTGGGCCTCGAGGATGCATTGAACGTGTTCGACGAACGCGTGCCCGGCGGCGTGCGCAAGGCGGCCGGCACCGGCGACCAGGTGCGCGCGCTGCGGCTCGAACTCGAACGCCGCGGCATCGCGATCCTTGATGCCGAGACGCTGCGCGACGACCTCGGCATGCAGCGCCCCGACGTCGCGCTGTTCAGGCAGGCCGAAGCCGCGCTCGCCCGCTATCCGGCGGACGCGCGGCCGCCCGCCCGGCTGCCAGGCGCGTCGACGATCGTCGACGCGCTGCGGCCGATCATCGATCGCTATCGGCGCGTCGAGGACGAGCTGGCCAGCTGCCTCGCGACCGCGACCGAGCTGCCCGCCGCGCCGGCCCAGCTCGCGGCCTTCGTGCGCGCGACCGCGCATGGCTTCGGCCTCTCGATCCGCTCGTTCGTCGAGGAGCTGGACCGCTACGCAGACCAGGAACACCTGATCGCCAACGACCTCGACGTGCCGCTCGCGCTGAACTATGCGCGCGAGATTCTCGCGCCGCGCGGCTACGGCATCGCGAGCTACGACGACGCGCTCGAACGCTATGCGCGGCCCGGCCAGACCATCTCGCGCGAAGGCGCCAGCTACCGGGTGCCGAGCGAACAGTTCAAGCCGCTCGCGCTGCGCGGCCTCGAATACCTGGCCGCGATCCCGTGCCGCTACAACGGCGACCACAGCAATGTCGTCAACGTCGGTTTGCGCCAGGACGCCCGCTACAGCGCGACGATGGCGCTGCTCTACCATGCCGCGCGCGAACTCACGCTCGCGCTGCGCGAGCGCTCGAACGCGCCGCGCAAGGCGCCGGGGCCGGTCTGGACTGCGGTCGAGACCGCCGCGAATCCGGCCGAGCCGCCGCATCGCGAGGCGCTCGACACGCCGGGGCCGCTCGCCGCCGACGGCTTCGACTGGATCGTGCTGCCCAGCACGCCGACCACGAACTATCCGCTCGGCCTCAAACTGTCTCACGGCATGACCCGGCGCTTCCACGGCTTCGTCGCGCAGATCGCCGCCGATCCGATGCTCCGGCCGCCCGGCACCGCGCCGCTCGCGAAGCCGCTGCGCCTGCTCGGCATCACGCACGCAGGCCGGCGCCACGACGGCGAGACCGTGATCGAGGCCAGCATGCTGCACAACCGCTTCGCGTTGAATGCGGATCTGGCGGGCCGCCTGTTCAGCCCCGAGTCGCAGCTGATCTACGAACGGCTGATCCTGCCGCGCCTCGTCGACGCGCCGGACCGGCTCGACTACACCGATGCGCTGCTGGTGCGCCGCGACGCGGCGGGCTTCCCGCTCTACCGCGACGGCTCGATCGCGCGCCGCATCAACCCGCGCCGCATCGAGGCGCTGCCGCTGCTGCGCCTTCTCGCGCACAGCTCGGGGATCGCGACCGCGCAGCAGCTCGACGTGCTCGCGTGTCTCGACGGCGAGCGGATGGGGATGAGCGAGGAGGAATTGCGCGCGTTCTTCGATCGGGCGCTGATCGTGTCGTTCGGTTCCGCGGCGGACGTCCATCTCGACTGGCTCGGCACCTCGGTGCTCGACATCACCGCGTTCAACGACGTACGCAGCCTCGCCGGCACGACGCATCGGCACTACGTGCTGACCCCGGGCGCGCATTCGGACGTGTTGCAGCAATGCCTGTCCCGCGCGCGGCCGGGTGAGTATCGCTACGAGCACGCGGTGCCGGTCTGGCAGCAGGGCGCGCGCGGCAAGGTGGCGGCGCGGCTGACGGGCGTGTTCCTGCTCGACGACGCAGCGCGTCTCGACGACGGCCATTCGATCCGCCGTTATCTCGCATCGAGCCCGCTATGGCTGCGCCGCTGGATCTCGCTGATCCATCATGCGCGGCCGGACGCCGGCGCGCAGGCGATCCTCGCGCAGCTGCAGGCCGCGACCGAGCAGCGCGACGCCAGCGCGAATCAGGCGATCCGCCAGGCGATTGCCTGAGCGTACACGCGGCCGGCGTCGGGCCAAGCGCCCGCACGCCGGCCGCGGCGGTTGCCGGTTGCCGCGTGACATCCAGCCCCTCGACCCGCTCATGCGACACGGCCGCCCGTTCCCGGGCGGCCGTCTTCATTCATGCGCCGGCGCAACGCGCGGCGCGCCAGCGTGCATGATCGGCGCGGGTCCAGTCGAACGTGACGCCGACCCGGCGCGTGCCCGGCCGGATCTTCGGTTTGTGCAGCGCGAGCGTCAGCGCATCGAGCGCCGGCCATTCGTCGAACGACAGCACCGCGATGTCGAACACGAGCGTTTCGAGCAGGCGCGTATGCGGCTTGTGCGCGACGAACGCCGCGATCCGCGCGCAGTACGCGTCGTAATCGATCCAGCCCGCCTCGCCCTGCTCGGCGGGCACGCAGCGATACCCGAGCCGCGCATCGAGCACCACCGG
>NZ_JAAGNW010000017.1:0-3455 GCF_010645215.1 Burkholderia multivorans
GTAGCCCGTCCAGCATCCCAATGCCTGTAGTGCTTTGCGATCCAGCAATTTGGCCTCCAACGCCCGTTTCCACTGGCGTCAGATTACCAACTGCACCCAAAGCTTCCACGGTTTCCCGCGATGAACCTTTTTTTTTCGTGCACGGCCGACCGTGACGGCGGGCCGCGCGATCGAGGTTGTTAAGACGCCGTGCGATGTGCGACGGGCGTTTCCGGCGTCGGATAGTGCGCGTCACGGAACGTGTCGAGGATCACGCGGTTGGTGTCGCAATACACCTGCCAGTAGTTGGCCGGCTGCGTCGACGGCCGCACGAACAGCAGCGGACCTTCCGGCGTGAACTGCAGCACGCCGACGTCGGGCGCCGGTTCGGCGATGACGTTCGGGACCTGTGCGATCGCGGTTTTCAGGCGCGCGATCGCGTCGACCGCGTCGACGCCGTTGGCGATCTTCGCGGTCAGATCGACGCGCCGGTACGGCATGATGCTGTAGTTCGTGATGTTGTCGGAGAAGATCTTGTTGTTGCCGACCAGCGTGACCAGGTTGTCGGGTGTCAGGATCGTCGTGCCGAACAGGCCCAGCTCCTGCACCGTGCCCGTCACGCCGCCCGCCGAGATTACGTCGCCGACCTTGAACGGGCGCAGCACCTGCATGAACACGCCGGCCGCGAAATGCGCGAGCAGGCCGCCCCATGCGGTGCCGACCGCGAGGCCGAGGCCGGCGAGCAGCGCGGCGAACGAGGTGGTCTGCACACCGAACACCTGCAGGATCGCAAGCACGAGCAGCATGGTGAGCAGCACGCCGACCACCGAGGTCAGGTAGCGCGACAGCGTCGGATCGACCTTGCCGCTACGGCGCACCATGCGGCCGAGCAGACTGGTGACGAGCCTGATCGCCCAGCGGCCGATGATCCACAGCACGATCGCGGCGAGGACCTTGAGGCCGAAATCGAGGCCGCGGGTCAGCAGGAATTCTTGCACGGAAGCCAGATTCAAGATGGGTTCTCCGAGGTGGGGGGAAAGGGGGCGATGCGCTTGCCTGCGCGGGCAGGCGAAGCGCCGGATGCCGCCGGTGCGCGCGCGACGAGGCTTCGGCCGGGCGTGGCCCGATTCGTTCCCGGGTGCACGCTACGCGCGGTGCTGCGGGGCGAAGGCGTACTGGGCGCGGGCGCCGCGATGCGCGACGATCGCCGTGCTTTCCGGCACTTCCTCCCACGCTTGCGGCAGATCGACGAGCGGCTCGGACAGCACGAGGAACGCGTCGTCGCCGACGGCCGCGATGCGCGGGTCGTGCGGGTAGAGTTCGTGCAGATGGCGGAACGACGTACTGTGAAACAGCGTGCGCGATTGCCGTTCGCTCGAATAGCGGACCGCGACGATCCGCTCGCCGTCGGTCGCGCAGACCGTCATGTTGAGCGGCGCGTCGACGCCGTGCTTCGCGGCGGCTTCCTCGATCGTCGCGACCATGCGTTCGAGCGCGCGCACCGGATCCTGCGCGAGTCCGAAGGTCAGCGCGAGATGGAACATCACCTCGGAATCGGTGGAGCCCTCGATCGACGCGAACAGCGCGGGATCGATGCGCATCATGAGGTCGCGCCGCAGCGTGTGATAGCGTCGGATCAGGCCGTTGTGCGCGAACAGCCAGCGGCCGTGGCGGAACGGATGGCAGTTGGTTTCCTGGACCGGCGTGTCGGTGGCCGAGCGGATGTGCGCGACGAACAGCGGTGCATGGATCGCGCGCGCGGCTTCATGCAGGTTGCGGTCGTTCCAGGCCGGGTTGACCGAGCGGTAGCGGAACGGCAGTTCGTCCGCGCGGCCGTACCAGCCGATGCCGAAGCCGTCGCCGTTGGTGGTGGTCGCGCCCAGGCGCGAGTGAAGGCTTTGATCGATCAGCGAATGCTTCGCGCGGAACAGCACGGTTTCGAGCTGGATCGGATTGCCTGTGTAGGCGAGCCAGCGACACATGGTGCGGACCTCCGGAGGCGGTGAGGTCTGCCAAGGATAGCGGATTTCGGCCGGGACATACGAAAGCGGAGGCGCTCGCGCAGGACGCGTCGAGCGTAAGCGAACGCCTGTGTCATCGAGCCGGCGTGCATCGTCGGCTGGCATTCGACTCGCATGGAACGGTAAGCTGTGCGGACACGCGCGTTTGCGGAGCAAACACGCGTGGCTGCCCGCGAGCGGCGAATGTGCAGGATTCGCCGGCCACACCGATCCGTGGCAGCCGATCCGCGTGCGCGACGCCCTCGTTTGCGGTCCTGGTCGTGCATCGTGGAGCGGGCGCGAATATTGCGCCTGCAATGCGTGCCCCGTGGATACGCTAATTGAGCAGCGCCGAAATCAGCGGGTAGCCTTCATGCATCCGGGATACGGCGCAATGCGATCGGCAGGTCGGATATCGATGCGATCATTCGCATGCGCGCACATCCATAAAACTGAAATGCCGGTGCGGTCGTTGAACCGCTTGAAATCGTACCGGCTCGGAATTGCATATCGTGATAAAGGCTGGAAGAACAGGTTGCGCGACGCGATATAGGTGAATCGGCCTACCTGCGAATACGCGTCATTTTCGCGAGAAAACCTGTCAAGTCACTGTAAAATTCCCCCACTCTCTGTCCATCGAATCACTATGAGTACCAACAACATTCGCGACCTTCAGAAACAGCTCGGTGAGGTCAACCTGATGCTGGCCGAGGCAAAAAAGAAGGAACGGGTGACCGCACTGGTCACCATCAAGGATCTGGTTGCGGAACACGACATCACCGAACTGGAATTGCTGCGCGCCGGTGGTTTCCTGAAGGAAAAGAAGAAACGTCTGCCCGCGAAGTATTACGATCCGTCGACAGGCAAATCGTGGTCGGGTCAGGGCGCGTGCCCGAAGTGGCTCGCCGACAAGAATCGCGACGATTTCCTGATCCGCGACGAACCGAAGGCGTGGTGGCCCGGGGAGGATTGCGCGTCGCCCGGCCCGTGCCGTTGCACGGGCGCGAAGGGCCGTGGGTTCGCCGCCGTATGTCGTATAGGTGGGCTCAGTGCTTCACGCAGGCGGGCCACAGCAGCGCCGCGTCGCACAGCGCGACGCCGAGCGGTGCGGAGATTTCCGGCGGATAGGCGTACTGCGTCATCAGCATCCACGGCAGGCCATAGCGGCCGCCGTTGTCCCATTCGTAGATATCGAACAGCGAGCCCGTGAACGTTCCGGTCACGCGATCGTCGTCGTCGGTTTCGCGGATCAATTCGCGCGTCGTGCCGGGCAATTCACCCCACAGGATGCGGTTGCCGTGCTCGTCGAACAGGGACAGCAGCACGAAGCCGTCGTCGAGCGTGCGCTGCTCGCAGCGTTGGATGCCTGAGCCTGCCGCGCGCCCGTCATGGGTCGCGAGGTCCTGAATGTGGTGAGCCGCGAAAATCTCCGATTGTTCGCCGACCCAGAAAAAGCGTACGCGTTCGCTGTCCATC
>NZ_JAAGNW010000017.1:3465-7214 GCF_010645215.1 Burkholderia multivorans
ATCGATGCCTCTGAGGTAAAAAACACCGGCCCGTACTGGCGCCGGCCAAAAATGCCGCGATCCGAGGTTAATGCCTTCGCGGCTTAGGCTGAACCGTGACGACGCTGCGCGCCGTCACGTCAATCCGTGATCCTGATCGCCGCCCGCACGGCGGCGAGGCGGATCGGGTCGTACCCATGCGTCTCGATGACGGCGGCGTCTGCCGCGCGCCGTCCCCGGCCACCCACCCGCAGCACCCGGCGCGAGGCCGGCCGCGGGCCCGTGGCGCGGGCGAGAACCGCGAGCCCCCATGCATAAGGCACGGCGAGCGCGACGGACATGGCGAGAAAGCACGTGTACGACATGGTCTCCTCCACCTGGCTGACCCGCCCGCAAGCGGCGGCTCGATGACGAGCCCGGCCGTGGGCGCGGGGGTGGAACTGCATGCGCAGCGCCTCTTTTCGTGCTGCCTACAACAGAGGACTGCGAATCAACCGCCAGGCTACCCCAGCGGGATAGCCGTACTGCTTACTACGACTGACTGTCGGTCAATGCTCTCCTGCCGGGCGCCATGCGATCGATGCGATCAGGCTCAACGAAGCCGTGAAGATCACGTAGAACGCGGGTGCGAGGTTGTTCTGGGTGGTGGCGATCGCCCAGGTGATGATCGCCGCGGAAAAGCCGCCGAACGTGATGACCGCGAGGTTGTACGCGATCGAGATGCCGGTGGACAGCACGCGCGACGGGAACAGTTCGCTGACGGCCGCGAGGATCGGGCCTTCGTAGCAGGCGATCACGAGACCGAAGAACAGCTGGAACACGATCAGCGACGCGAGCCCCGGGTGCTGGTTGATGTACGCGAACAGCGGATAGGCGAAGACGATCGCGGCGAGCACCGCGCCGATCAGGAACGGGCGGCGGCCGTAACGATCCGACAGGTGGCCGATCACGGGCGTCACGACGAGCACGATCGTCGCGCCGACCAGCACCGCGATGAAGCCGGCGGACGACGCCAGCTTGAGCACCTTGACCGCATAGGTCGGAATGTAGAACAGCAGCACGTACGAGCAGACCGTCCAGAACACCACGAGCCCGAAACCGACCAGCACTTGCGGCAACCGGTCGCGGAACACCTGCACCACGGGGGCCGATTCGCGCGTCGTGTGGCCGGCTGCGTCGGATTCGGTCAGGTTGCTGCGGATGTACATGCCGACCGGTCCGAGCAGCAGCCCGAGCAGGAACGGGATGCGCCAGCCCCATGCCTCGATCTGGTCCTGGCTCAGGTAGTTGACGATGAAGGTGCCGAGCGCGGCGCTCAGGATGATCGCGAAGCCGATGCTCGCCTGGATCCAGCTCGTGTAGTAGCCGCGCCGCTCGGCGGGCACCTTGTCCATCAGGTAGGCGGTCGCGCCGCCCATTTCGCCGCCTGCCGAGAAGCCTTGCAGCAGGCGCGCAAGCACGATGATCGCGGGCGCGAGCAGGCCGGCCTGCTCGTAGGTGGGCGCGAAGCCGATCAGGGCGGTGCCGATCGTCATGAGCAGGATGGTGATCGCGAGCGCGAACTTGCGGCCCGCCTTGTCGGCCAGCCCGCCCAGCACGATGCCGCCGACCGGCCGCATGAAGAAGCCGACGCCGATCGTCGACACCGACAGCAGCAGCGAAATATTGCTGTCGCCGGCCGGGAAGAACAGCTTGGCGATGATGATCGAGAAAAAGCTGTAGGAAATGAAATCGAACCACTCGAAGCCATTTCCGATAATCACCGCCAATACCGCGCGCCGGCGGGTGGCATCGGTTGGTTCCGCAAAATCGTTGAACAATACGGACTCATTGTTCATAAAAATGTCCCGTTTCTCATAAACCGATATAGTGGAATACCCGCTCTCTCGGGTAATTTGAATTGGCAAGATGCTATGGCAATAACGGCATTCCTTTCCCGGAAATATTTTCGGCCTGCCCCGACCAAACGGAATGCCTGTGTCAGATGCGTGTCAGTGTTTCATTTTTCGTCGAGTATCCACTGCTTGAAGGCGAGGACTGCGGCGGTGTCGCGGCGCTCCGCCGGCCATAGCAGGTGATAGGCGCCGCCGAAGGTCGCGGTGGCGTGGGAGGCCTTGACGAGCCGTCCTGCCTCGACGAGCGGGGTGACCATCTTGTCCCAGCCGAGGATGATGCCCTGGCCTTCCAGCGCCAGATTGAGCAGCAGCGGGTAACTGTTGGCCGTGATTGTTTGCCTCGGACGCAACGCTTCGGCGCCCGTGAGCTTCAGCCAGGTGTGCCAGTCCATCCATTGACGTTGTTGTTCATCCGCCACGAGCAAGGTCTGATCGAGCAGTTCGTCGGGCGCCAGGATGCGTCCCTCCAGGTAAGTGGGCGAGCAGTACGCGCCGACTTCCTCGTCGATCAGCTTGGTGCCCGTGATGCCGGGCGGCAGGACTTCGCGGATGTAGTAGATACCGACGTCGAATTCGGCGGGATTCAGGTGCAGCACGCCGTCGCGCACGAGGATGCGCACGGTGACGTCCGGATACGCGTTGCAGAAGGAGGCGACGCGCCGCGCGAGGAACAGGTTGGCCGTGCCGGCCGCGCACGCGATCGTCAGTTCCCGGGGGCCGGGGTCTTTCATCAGGTCGGCGGTGAATTCGGCGCAGTCGATGAGCAGTTCGTGCACCCGTTGCGCGTATTGTTGGCCGGCCATCGTCAGGCGCAGCGAATGGCCGTCGCGGATGAACAGCGTGGCGCCGAGGAAGGTTTCCAGTTTGACGACCGATTTGCTGACGGCGCTTTGGGTGACGCTGAGCTCCTCGCCGGCGCGCGTGAAATTGCCGAGGCGCGCGGCGGCGTCGAAGTAGACGAGGCATTGAAGCGGGGGGAGGGGGTGGATGCGCATGGCTGGGGATGGGGGCGGTGTGTCGGTGATGGCGTTCAGGCCGGCGCGGGGCCGGGCCGGATGGCGATGCCGTGGCGGCGCGCATGCCGGGGTTGGAGAGGGGCGGCGCACACCGGATGATCGTGGTGGCAGGCCTCGTCGAGGGCGCTGATCCGCCGAGACGGTGCTTGGTGGATCAACAAACGCATTTTTCGATTCTTGTATTTTCTCATGTCGAAATGCAGGCGCGAGCACATTACCGCTCGATATCGGGTGAGAGTTTATAGCACGTTCCGATGTCATTATTTCCGCTTCTTGAATGGCGGCGACGAGGCGGTTGCTGACGTCCGTGTCGATGCCCGGCCGAGCCTCCGGCGTCATTCGCCGCAATGGTGTCTGGCGAGGGGCGAGTGCGAGGTGCCCCGCGCCTGAGACTGGCGATTGCCTCGATCCGGCTTTCCGGTGCAATCGGATTGATCATGCGTGAACGTGCATCGGATTGCGCAGTGCGAGTAACGAAAGCAGCGGGTCTGGAGAAACTGCGCAAGCCGGGCGGATTCGTGCATCCGATATTCGGGGGGCGCTCCGCAATTGCCGGCGGCGCAGCTATGATGGCGAGTATCGTTCATGAGCAGACAGAAAACGAACAGGCCTCGTGATGCAAGCAAAACCACTCCTCGATATTCTCGATTCCTGGCACAAGGTTGAATTTTTTATCCCATTCGACTTGAAGCAGGTATTCGATCAAGTTGAAGACAAAAATCTGAAATGGATAAAGCCCGGCGATTTGCGCCAGGGGGCGGTGTCGCCGTGGCAAGTTGCCGTGCCAGAGGGCCGTGAATTGAGCGGCTTCAAGCTGTACCTCGGCATTTTCGATATGCAGGCCATCGCGGATTTTGCA
>NZ_JAAGNW010000017.1:7224-7756 GCF_010645215.1 Burkholderia multivorans
CGGACGGCGCTCGATGGCCGGTCGTGTATGGCGAGGATCATGTTCGACGCGCACGGCCAGCCGCTGTTCGACCCGCTCTCCGTATCGACCGTGCCGTGGGCGATCGGCCGGGCGCGGAAGGAGGGGCTGGCGGCGCTCACGTCGGATGCGTTCGACGCTGCCAGGAAAGACCTGATGGAACGTCTGTTCAACTACAGGACCGAGCGGCTGAGAGCGCGCGAGGCCGGCGGCGATGCGGGACCGGTGCCGCTGAGCGGCGAGGAAATACTGTCCCTGCATGCCTTGCTCACGGACTGGGCGGGTTGTGCCTTGCCGTCGGAGTCGTCCATTGCCCTGCTGCAGATCGTCACGAGAGAAAAGAAGCAAGGCCGGCAACCGACGCCTGCCCCTGCCCCGATCAACGGCAAGAACCCGCCACGATCCGTAGCGACGCGGGATGAGGCCGAGGGCGAAGCAGACGACGAGATCGCCGAAGTCGTCGACGACGAACCCACGGTGGACATTCTCAACAGTTTTTTCATCGAGGATATCG
>NZ_JAAGNW010000017.1:7766-8562 GCF_010645215.1 Burkholderia multivorans
GCCTCGGTTTGCGATGGCGATATTCCCGCGGCGCTCCGCGCCTATCTGACGCCAGGGGATGCGCGCGAGCGCGTCGATCTGTATGGCGACGCGGGTCACGCCGACATCCTCCGGATCTTGCATCCCACCCGGACCAATGCCGGGCATTGGCCGGAAACGTCGTCGCAGAAGATGAGCCTGATGCAGCAGTTCGCGATCAACACGGCTTTCGAGCGTTTGCAGACAGACGGCCTGTTCTCGGTCAACGGCCCGCCGGGAACCGGCAAGACGACGCTGTTGCGCGAGATGGTGTGTGAGAACGTGGTGCGCCGCGCGCGCGAATTGGCCCGCTTCGCGAATGCACGTGACGGCCTGGCGACAACGGGAACGAGGATTCGATTCGTCGACGGCTCGGTGGCGACGATTCGTGCATTGCAGCCGGCGCTGACGGGCTTCGAAATGCTGGTGGCGTCTTCGAATAACGCCGCGGTCGAGAATATCTCGGTCGACTTGCCGAAATGCAAGCGGCTGGGCGAGTCCTGGCGCGAGGTGAAATATCTGCAACCGGTCGCGCACAAGATCGCTGCCCAGATCGGGGAGGCTCGCCTCGCGAAGCTGGCGCCGCTCGACGTGCCGTGGGGGCTGATCTCTTGCGCGTTGGGCAATGCGAAGAACCGCCGACGCTTCCGCGAAGGCTTTTTCTACGACCTGCGCCCGGATGACAAGCGCGGCGGCCCGGATGACCCGCGTGCCATCGGAGATTGGCTGAGCCTGTATTCGGGCCCGACCTTTCAGGCAGCGAAGCAGATTTTCATCG
>NZ_JAAGNW010000017.1:8572-10706 GCF_010645215.1 Burkholderia multivorans
GATGCGGGCGCCCCGCTGGAATCGATGCTTCGGGAACGCCTGCACTACGCTGAACTGCATGCCGCATGGGCTGACGTTGCGGAGGACCATTTCGTAAAGCCGGCTGCCGACGCATGGGCCAAGCAGATCCATTGCGTGCGCGATGCATCTTCGCGGCATGACGCCTGCCATATCGCGAGCGAAGCTGCCGCCGTCGCGCTCGCGGATCTGCAGGAGGAAGAGCGCCTGCTTGATCGCACGCGCCCGGGATTCTTTGCCAGGCTGTTTCGGACGCGAAAAGCGCGTCGACATACGGCCGACAATACTCGAAACGCGCATGCGCAGATTGATGCGCGCAGGCGCGTGAGCGGATGCCGGGAGGAGGCGGGCGTCGCCGCCGACATGCTGCGTCGCGCGCGGTTGCGGGCCGAGGAGGCGGAGTGTGCGGTGGGCGAGGCCCGTGCAACGTGGCGCAGCAAACGGGCCGAACTGGACCAGTATGTCCAGCGATTTCCCGATTTGAGCTTGCCGGGCGCGTCGGGTCCGATCGACACCGATCACGTCCAGCGAGACGGATATTGGCAAGACGCGGCGTTGGCGCGTGCGCGCACCGACGTATTCGTGGCTGCTCTGAAACTGCATGAGGCATGGCTCGCGGAGGTGGCCCAGACGAAGGGCGCGGGTTTCGGCGGCAATCTGTTTGCGATCAGCAAACTGCTGGGCGGGACTCCCCTGGAGCAGCCTGCCGAGGCGAAACTCATTTGGCAGAGCCTGTTCATGGTGGTGCCGGTCGTCTCGACGACGTTTGCTTCATTGGCTCGTCAGTTCCGTGGCATGGGGCCTGGTTCGATCGGCTGGGTGTTCATCGACGAGGCGGGGCAGGCGGTTCCCCAGGCGGCGGTTGGCGCATTGTGGCGGGCGCGCCGCGTGATGGTCGTCGGCGATCCTTTGCAGATCGAGCCGGTTTTCACGGTGCCGGCGCGCTTGATCAACGCATTGGCGAACTTGTCGCCGCATACCTCGGAGGGGCGATATTCGCCGGCCAAGGTATCGGTCCAACGCCTGGCCGACGATGCCAATCCCTTTGGTGCCTATGTGCCGGCGGAGGGGGCGGACCCGTTGTGGATCGGCAGTCCGCTTCGGGTTCATCGGCGCTGTGCGGATCCCATGTTTTCGATTGCAAACCGAATTGCCTACCAGGACAAGATGGTCTTTGGTCTCGAATCCCGCCAGCCGCCGGAAGGCGCACTGTCGCTCGGCGCCAGCGCATGGGTGGATGTGCGCGGCAAGACGTCGGTGAAGCAGGTGGTTCCCGAGCAGGTCGAGTTGGTTAAGCGCGTGATTGTCCGGCTCTACGTCGCGTCCGGGAAATTGCCGCCCCTGTATGTGATTACCCCGTTCAAGGCGATCAAGGGGGCCGTGGTGAACGGCTTGAAGGAATTCGACTGGCGGTCGGTAACCGATGACGTGCCCACGAAGCAGGTATTGGGCAAGTGGTGTCGCGAGCAGATCGGTACCGTACACACGTTCCAGGGCAAGGAGGAGGGCGTCGTGATCTTCGTGCTCGGCGCGGATCGCGAGAGCGCGGGATCGGCCAGTTGGGCGGCATCGAAGCCGAATCTGCTCAACGTGGCCATGACGCGCGCTCAGCATCATATCTATGTGATCGGCGATGCTTCGTTATGGGGTGGGCTGCGATACTTTGGCGAAGCGCTGTCGCAGCTCGAGCCGCCCATCACCGCAGCGCAATGGCGCGGGCGGATGGACGAGGCGTCCGGGCGGGGAAAGGTGGTGTCGGAGGCGACGATGTGACGGGGATGCGTGATGACCCCGTGTTCCATGTGCGGCTTCTCAGGGATTGGGACGCGGCGCCATGGGCATGATGCGCGAGGGAGGCTCATTGATTGACCATACGCTCGCTAAGCGAGGAGATGTGTGGCGCAACCGTGAATTGGCGAATGGCGTAGCAAAGAAAAAGGGCTTAGCCGAAGCTAAGCCCTTGAATTCTTTGGTAGGCCGTACGGGATTCGAACCTGTGACCAACGGATTAAAAGTCCGCTGCTCTACCAGCTGAGCTAACGACCCAAAGAGGCAAGATTATAGCGGGCAGTTTTCATTCCTGTCAACAACCCGCCCAATCATCGCTTACTTGATG
>NZ_JAAGNW010000017.1:10716-14905 GCF_010645215.1 Burkholderia multivorans
CGAGCCGGTTCTGCGCGGTCTGCGCAGCGCTCGAACCCGTGAACTGCGCGACCACCTGCTCGAACGTCTTCTTCGCCGCACCCTTCTGGCCTTGCTCGAGCTGGTTGGTGCCGATCGCGACCAGCGCGTCGCCGGCCCGCTGATGCTGCGGGAAGTTCTTCACGAGGGCCTGCCAGGTCGCCGTCGAACCCTTGTAGTCGCGCAGCGCGTACTGCGCGTTGCCGAGCCAGTATTGCGCGCTCGGCTGGTACGGGCTCTGCGGATACTTCGAGATGAACGAGCGGAACGACGCGGCGGCACCCTTGAAGTTGCCGTCGCGGAACTGCTGCGAAGCCGTGTTGAACGCGTCCGTCTCTCCCGGCTGGACCGTGCCCTCGACGCCGTCCACCGTCTTCTGCTGCGGCTCGAACTTCTTGAGACGCGAATCGAGATCGGTGTAGTACTCCTTCTGCTGGCGTTCGAGCATCGTGAGCCGGTTCGTCAGGTCCTCGTTCTCGCCACGCAGCGTCGCGACCTGTTGGTTCAACTGATCGAGGCGGTTGGTTTGATCGAGGATCGTCCGCTGCGCGGCGGACAGCTGGTTCGACAGGCTGTCGCTCTTGCTGCGCAGGTCGAGCACGGCGCGGCGCGCTTCGTCGTCGTCAAACAGACCCGCGTGGGCGGGCATGGACGACCATGCCGCCCCCGCGACACAGAGGGCGGCGGCCGCGCGCAGCCAGGAAAAACGAGGCGTCATTCAGCGGATCTTCCGTACTTACTGTTGATAGACGAGGTCGGCGCGACGGTTCTGCGCCCACGATGCTTCGTCGTGACCGTTCGCGAGCGGCTTTTCCTTGCCCAGGCTCACGGCTTCCATCTGGCCGTCCGAGACGCCCATCAGCGACAGCGCGCGACGCACGGCTTCAGCACGCTTCTGGCCCAGCGCCAGGTTGTACTCGCTCGTGCCGCGCTCGTCGGTGTTGCCCTGGATCAGGACGTGACGCTGCGGATGGCTCTTCAGGTATTGCGCGTGCTGTTGCAGCAGCGACTGGTATTGGTCCTGCACCGAGTAGCTGTCGAAATCGAAGTAGATGCTGCGCTTCGCGAGCGGGCTGTTCGGGTCGTTCAGCGGATCGACCGTCACTTGCGCGACGTTGTCGGCGCTCGGCTGCGTCGGCACGGCAGCACCCTGGTTGCCCTTGTCTTCGAGCTTGACGCCCGACGAGCAGGCGGCGAGGGCGCCGACCATCAGCACGGCAAAGGCCAGACGAATCTTCTGCGAAATCATGGTAACTCTCCTTTTGGTTATTGCATGAACGGTCCCCAGGAGGGCTCGCGGACCGAGCCGCCCTGAACGGACAGAATCTGCGGCGGCGTACTGCCGTCAGACGGTACGGCCGCGAGCACACCGCGGCCATTTGCCTGGGTTGCGTACAGAATGTACTGGCCGTTTGCCGCGAAGCTGGGCGATTCGTCACGCGTCGTATTGGTGATCGCGTTGGCGGCGCCCGTCTGCAGATCCTGAACGTACAGCTTGAAACCGCCACCCGTGCGCGAGATATACGCGAGCAGCTTGCCGTCCGGACTGACGCGCGGGCTCGTATTGTAGCTGCCGGTGAAGGTCACGCGCTGCGCCGTGCCTGCGCTTTCGCCCTGGGCCGGCATGCGATAGATCTGCGGCGCACCGCCGCGATCGCTCGTGAAATAAATCCACCGGCCGTCAGGAGAGTAGAACGGCTCGGTGTCGATCGAACTGCTTTGCGTCAGGCGCCGCAGGCCGGTGCCGTTCGCGCTGACGGAGAAAATCTGCGTATTGCCCGTCAGCGACAGCGCGACGGCCAGCGTCTGGCTGTCCGGCGACCACGCCGGCGCGCTGTTGTTGCCCTTCTGGTCGGACACCATGTAGCGGCGGCCGGTCGGCAGGTCGTGGATGTAGACGATCGGCTTCTTGCGCTCGAACGACACGTAGGCGACCTTGGTGCCGCTCGGCGACCAGGCGGGCGAGATGATCGGCTCGGTGCTCGACAGCGCGATGCGCGCGTTCTGGCCGTCCGAGTCGGAAATCTGCAGCTGGTAGCGGCCGCCCGTGCGGATCACGTACGACAGGCGCGTCGCGAACACGCCGCGCGTGCCCATCAGCTTCTGGTAGATGTAGTCGGCGATCTTGTGGCCGGCCATCCGCAGCGTGCCGTCGTTGGCCGTCAGCGACAGCCCGCCGAGGCTCTGCTGCTTCACCGTGTCGTACAGGATGAAGTTGACCTTGTACTGGCCGCTCGCGTCGCGGTTCACGCTGCCCGCGACGAACGCATTCGCGCCCTTGGCTTTCCACGCGCCGAGGTCGACCGAGGCGGTCTCGGGCACGGGCGTGCTGCCCGCGTCGCTGTTGGTGAACTTGCCCGTGCGCGCCAGATCGGCCCGCACGACGGACGTGACCTGCTGAGGCAGGCTGCCTTCGTTGGCGAAGTTGGCGGTGGCGATCGGGAACTGGGTGGAGCCGACGCCGGTGATCAGCACGTCGACCTGCGCGTGGGCCGTACCGCCCGCCGCGATGAGGCACGAGGCCACCAGTGCCCTGAAACCTAGCTTCGTCATCAAACTCATGCTTCCTGATTCCCTATGTAACGCTGCGCAACCGCAGAGACTCGAAAATAACCGATTCGTTCCCGTTGCGACGGCCGGAGTGTAAGCGCAAACGCTCTCACTCCGCCGCCTTGAAGGTAATCGTAATTTTTTCCGGGGTGCTGCCATTGGTGTCGCGCGGCATCGGCACCGACGCCTGGATGGCGCTGATCACCGCCTGATCCCACCCCGAATTGCCGCTCGAACGCTGGACCACGGCGCTCAATACGTCGCCCGACGGCGTGCAGCGGATCTGGACGACCGTGACGAGCCCTTCGCGCTCGCCGGCCCATACGATGTTGGGCTTCACGCGCCGCTTGACCTTGTCCGCGTAGCCCGGCGCGGCGGCGTTGCCGCCCGAGCCGGTGCCGGTGCCGCTCTTCGCGAGACCTTCGCCGCCGCCCGTGCCGCCGCCCGCCATGCCTTGCAGCTGCGACAGGCGCGCCAGCCGTTCCTTGTCCAGTTTAGCCTTCGTGGCGGCGTCCGCCTTGGCTTTCGCGGCCGCCTTCGCGGCGTCCGCCTTCTTCTGCGCGTCGGCCTGGGCCTGCTCTTCCTTCTTCTGCTGGTCGAGTTTCTGCTGTTCGAGCTTCTTCTGCTGGTCGGCGAGCTGCTGCTGGCGGAGCTTTTCCTGCTTGTCCGCCTGCTTCTGCTTCTCGCGCTCGGCCGCCTTCTGCGCGGCGAGCTGGGCGGCCTGCTGGGCCGCGAGCTGCTGCGCGCGCTTCGCGTCGGCTTCCTGCTGCGCCTTCAGCTGCTGGCGGCGCTGCTCCTCGAGCTGCGCCTCGCGCGCGGCGGCTTCCGCCTGCTGGCGCTTCTTCTGCTGCAGGGCGATCTCGGCCTGGTCGTCCTTGACGGGCGGCGCAGGCGCGACCTTGATGGGCGGCGCGGGCACGGGCGGCGTCGGGGTGGCGACGTCGACCGCGGTCCACAGCTCGGCCTCTGCGCCGGCGGGCGTGCTGTTCTGCCATTGCACGCCGTGATACAGGAACAGCCCGAGCAGCACGTGCATCAGCGCGGCGAGCGCGAACGCCCGGCCCGTGCCGCGCTCGCGCGGCGGCTGAAGCGGGGCGGTGGTGCGCGGAGTGCGTTGGCTCATTGCGATTTGACGAGGAGACCGACGCGCTTCACGCCGCGCGCCTTCAGGTCGGACATCACGGTCATCACGACGTCATATTGCACCGTCTTGTCGGCGGCGATCACGACGGGCTGGTCCGGGTGGTCGGCCTGGCGCGACGCGATGAAGCCGTCGAGGTCGGCCTTCGTCATGGTGTCTTCCTGCGACGCGCCCGCGTCGTTCTTGTAGCGCACGCTGAGCTTGCCGTTCGCCTGGATGTTCACCACGACGGGGGGCGTCTGCTCCTGCGGCGCGGCATTGCCGACGGTCGGCAGGTTGACGATCGACGGCGCGACGAGCGGCGCCGTCACCATGAAGATGACGAGCAGCACGAGCATCACGTCGATATACGGCACGACGTTGATGTCGGCCATCGAGCGGCGCGCGCGGCCGCCGCGCATGCTGGATCGGATAGGGGTGCCGGCCATCGCGTGCTCCTTATTGCGCCTGGCGTTGCAGGATGTTCGAGAATTCTTCGAT
>NZ_JAAGNW010000017.1:14915-22027 GCF_010645215.1 Burkholderia multivorans
GCGAGGCGATCGATGTCGTGCGCGTAGCGGTTGTACGCGACCACGGCCGGGATCGCGGCGAACAGGCCGATCGCGGTCGCGACGAGCGCCTCGGCGATGCCGGGCGCGACGTTCGCGAGCGTCGCCTGCTGCACGTTCGCGAGGCCGCGGAACGAGTTCATGATCCCCCAGACCGTGCCGAACAGGCCGATGTACGGGCTCACCGAGCCCACCGACGCGAGGAACGACAGGTTCGCCTCGAGCACGTCCATTTCACGCTGGAACGAAGCGCGCATCGCCCGGCGCGCGCCGTCGAGGATCAGGCCGGGGTCGTTCAGTCGCTTCTCCTTCGCCTTCAGGAATTCGCGCATGCCCGACTCGAAGATGCGTTCGAGCGCGCCGATCGTGTGGCGGTTGTTCGCCGCGCTCTGGTAGAGCGCCTGCAGGTCGCCGCCCGACCAGAAGTCCCGCTCGAAGCGCTCGGTCTGCGCCCGCGCGCGGCGGATCGCGAACCACTTGCGGAAGATGAACGTCCACGACATCAGCGACAGCGCGAGGAGCAGCCCCATCACGGCCTGCGCCAGCACGCTCGCGTTGAGGATGAGGGAAATGATCGACAGGTCTTGAGAAGTGTTCATAGAGGTTTGAGTTACGTCCCTTCGGGGGAGACCGGCCGCAGGCGCCCGGTCAGGGGCGCCCGGCCGGCGCGGACCGGCGCGCGCATCGCATCGGGCGAGGCGCGCGGCAGGCCGTCGGGCAGGGCGCCGCCTGGCGTCCCGCCGAACCTTGTTTAGTGGCGATTTGGGCAGGCGAGTTCATCGGCCTTGTCTCAACGGCGCTCAGGCGGACGCCGTTGACACGATGCGCTGCGCAGCCGGCCCGCGCCGCAGCGCGTCGAGCACGGGCGGCGGCACCGCGGCGGGCCGGATCGTCGTGCGCGCGACGCAGCCGATGCGCACGTGAGCGCTGGCGAGCAGCGTATCGCCGAGCCAGGCCTGCTGCTCGAAGTCCAGCGACGCGCGGCCCAGCCGTTCGACCCGGCAGGTGATCGCGAGCAGGTCGTCGAGCCGCGCGGGCGCATGGTAGTCGAGCGTTGCGCCGCGCACGATGAAGATCGCGCCCGTCTCGTCGCCCAGGCGCGCCTGATCGACGCCGCACGCGCGCAGCCATTCGGTGCGCGCGCGCTCGAAGAACTTCAGGTAGTTCGCGTAGAAGACGATGCCGCCTGCGTCGGTATCCTCGTAGTACACGCGAACCGGCCAGGCGAAGTCGGCTGCTGCTTCGGACGGTCGGTTGGGCGGATTCATGGCGCGCATTCTACCGGAACGGGCCGAGCCGGTTCGTAACCGAATGTTGCCTGCGAAACCGGTTCCGCGGGCCGCCGCCCGCGGGCGTCAGCCGCGGTGGACGGTCAGTCCGGCGGGCGCCTGCGCGACCGGCATCATCTCGATCGTGTTGATGTTCACGTGCGCGGGGCGGGTGGCGATCCAGTAGAGGGTGTCGGCGATGTCCTCGGCGGTCAGCGGCGCGACGTTCGCATAGACGTTCGCGGCCTTCGAATCGTCGCCGCGATAGCGCACGTTCGAGAACTCGGTGCCGCCGCACAGGCCCGGCTCGATGTCGGTCACGCGCAGCGGCGTGCCGACGAGGTCGGCGCGCAGGTTCAGGCTGAACTGCCGGACGAACGCCTTGGTCGCGCCGTAGACGTTGCCGCCGGGGTACGCGTAGTTGCCCGCGACCGAGCCGAGGTTGAAGACGTGGCCGCGGCCGCGCGCGACCATGCCCGGCAGCAGCGTGCGGGTGACCGTGACGAGCCCCGAGCAGTTGGTGTCGATCATGGTCTGCCATTCGTCGAGGCTCGCCAGGTGCGCGGGCTCGACGCCGAGCGCGAGGCCGGCGTTGTTGACGAGCACGTCGAGTGCCGCGAACTCGGCCGGCAGTGCGGCGGGGACGGCCTCGACGGCCGCGCGGTCGCGCACGTCGAGCTCGATCGGCAGCAGCGCGTCGCCGAGTTCGGCGGCGAGCGTATCGAGGCGGTCCTTGCGGCGCGCGGTGGCGACCACGCGATGGCCGCCCTTGACGCAGACACGGGCGATGGCGGCGCCGAATCCTGCGGACGCGCCGGTGACGAACACGATCATTGCTGCTGCTCCTGGTCGGTAACGGGAAACTCGGGAAGGCACGCGCCAGCCTACCGGCATTGCCGCGCTGCGGCAAGCCGGGCGGAGCGGCGTGGGCGGCCGGCGTGCGGGCGGATGGACGACGGCAGGGTGCCCGCCGGATGGTGTCTGTAGACCTGACCCTGATTAAAAGACGAGGCGGGCGGGCGGTTGCCTATTCAGGACGCATCCAATAAACTAACGCGCTCATCACCCCCTGCGTGACTGGCGATAGAACCTCCGGGTTCAAGGTGGAGCGTCCCACCGTGAAGCGCAGGGTGCCGTTTTTGCCGTTCGCCTGGGCAGCCGTTGCGCGCGATCGCGTGCATCGCCGGTGGCTGTCCTGTCTCGCGTCTCCCGGAATCCTCCGTTACGTCGAGCTGGCCATTCGCCGGCGCCGCGATGCACCCGGTCGCCCACCGGTCAAACCTGTACACACTTAACGGAACCCGTATGTTTGACAGAGCCCAAAGCACCATCGCGAACGTCGATCCTGAAATCTGGCAGGCGATCCAGCAGGAGAACGGCCGCCAGGAAGAACACATCGAGCTGATCGCTTCCGAGAACTACACGTCGCCGGCCGTGATGGCCGCGCAGGGGTCGCAGCTGACCAACAAGTACGCCGAAGGCTACCCGGGCAAGCGCTACTACGGCGGCTGCGAGTATGTCGACGTCGTCGAGCAGCTCGCGATCGACCGCGTGAAGCAGCTGTTCGGCGCGGAAGCGGCGAACGTGCAGCCGAACTCGGGCTCGCAGGCGAACCAGGGCGTGTTCTTCGCCATGCTGAAGCCGGGCGACACGATCATGGGGATGAGCCTCGCGCACGGCGGCCACCTCACGCACGGCTCGCCCGTCAACATGTCGGGCAAGTGGTTCAACGTGGTCAGCTACGGCCTGAACGAAGGCGAGGACATCGACTACGCAGCGGCCGAGCAGCTCGCGCAGGAACACAAGCCGAAGCTGATCGTCGCGGGCGCATCCGCCTTCGCGCTGAAGATCGATTTCGAGCGCCTCGCGAAGATCGCGAAGTCGGTCGGCGCGTACTTCATGGTCGACATGGCGCACTACGCGGGCCTGATCGCGGCGGGCGTCTATCCGAACCCGGTGCCGCACGCCGATTTCGTCACGACCACCACCCACAAGAGCCTGCGCGGCCCGCGCGGCGGCGTGATCCTGATGAAGGCCGAGTACGAGAAGCCGATCAACTCGGCGATCTTCCCGGGCATCCAGGGCGGTCCGCTGATGCACGTGATCGCGGCCAAGGCGGTGGCGTTCAAGGAAGCGGCGTCGCCGGAATTCAAGGCCTACCAGCAGCAGGTGGTCGAGAACGCGCGCGTGCTGGCCGAGACGCTCGTCAAGCGCGGCCTGCGGATCGTGTCGGGCCGCACCGAGAGCCACGTGATGCTGGTCGACCTGCGCGCCAAGAACATCACGGGCAAGGCGGCGGAAGCGGCGCTCGGCGCGGCGCACATCACGGTCAACAAGAATGCGATCCCGAACGATCCGGAAAAGCCGTTCGTGACCTCGGGCGTCCGCCTCGGTTCGCCGGCGATCACGACGCGCGGCTTCGGCCCGGCGGAAGCGGAGACGGTCGGCAACCTGATCGCCGACGTGCTGGACAACCCGGAAGACGCGGCCACGCTCGAACGCGTGCGTGCGCAGGTCGCCGAGCTGACCCGCCGTTTCCCGGTCTATCGCTGATCCCGACCGGCCATGCGCTGCCCGTTCTGCCGGCATGACGACACGCAAGTGGTGGATTCGCGCGTGTCCGAAGACGGCGCCGCGATCCGCCGGCGCCGTCGCTGCTCGGCATGCGACAAGCGTTTCACGACGTACGAGCGGGTCGAGCTGGCCCTGCCGTCCGTCGTGAAGAAGGACGGCAGCCGCACCGAATTCGACCGCCGCAAGCTCGTCGCGAGCATGCAGCTGGCGCTGCGCAAGCGTCCGGTTGCGGCCGACGCGATCGACGCGGCGGTCGCCCGCATCGAATACCAGCGGCTCGCCACGGGCGAGCGCGAAGTCCGCAGCGACAAGCTCGGCGAGCTGGTGATGAACGAGCTGCGCGGGCTCGATACGATCGCCTACGTGCGCTTCGCCTCCGTGTATCGCCGCTTCGAGGATGTGTCCGAGTTCGCGGACGTCAGCGAGGAATTCCGGCCGCCTTCCAAGCCGCCGCGCAAGCGCTGACGCGCGTTTCCTTCCGCGGTCTCTTCCGCAGTTCTTCCCCTGTATCGATCGGTTCGAGCGCGTCGTCGTCATGACGGCCGCTTCGTCGCGCCAGTCGGCCGTCCGGCCGATGGCGCGCATGCCTGCGCCTCGCTAGAGTCGATGCATCGAGGCGCGGGAGGCGGGCGATGCGAAACGGCGGCGGCGTGCGGCGGGCGATGGGTTTCCTGATGATCGAATGGTGGGTCGTGCTGGCGCTCGCGGCGGCCGTGGCCGCGTTCGCCGTGCCTTCGCTCGTCGCGTGGCGGATGCGGGACCGGGTCGACGCGCAGGCGCGACTGATGCTCGCGTCGCTCGCGCAGGCGCGCGGCGAGGCGATCCGGCTCGGTGCGCGCGTCGTGCTGTGCCGCGGCGGGGCGGGCCTCGGCTGCGAGGCGGGCGGGCGCTGCGCGGCGGGCGAGACCGATTGGTCGTGCGGCTGGATCGTGGCCGCGCTTGGCCTGGACGGGCAGCCGCGCGTGCTGAGACGAAGCGTGGGCGATGCGCGCGTGGTCGTGAGCGGTGCGGCCCGCACGCTGGTCTTCACGCCGCCGGGCGGACAACTGGTCGGCGATTTCCGCCACTTCGAATTCGCGGCGCGCGGGACGTTGCGCGAGGATCCGGCCGCGCGCTGGTGCCTGCGGATTGCCGCGGGCGGGCGCGCCCGGCTCGCGCGGGGAGGGTGCGAATGATGCGCGCGGCGGCGCAGCGGGGCATGGCCCTGCTCGAAGTCATGATCGCGATGGGCGTGCTCGCGGTGTCCGGGCTCGGGGTGGCTGCCGCCCAGTTGTCGGTCGCGCGCGGCGCGCAGCAGGCGGCGTGGCGCGCGCATGCGTGGCTGGCCGCCGACAGCTACGCGGAGATGGCGCGCGGGCGCGTCGCGGAAGGCATGCACGATGCGCCGGCCGCGTGGCTGGAGGCGCGGGTCGGCTTCGCCGACGTGCGGCCCGGCGTGCGGATCGTCACGCTGTGGCGCGTGCGCGGTGCAGCGGACGCTTGCGACGGCGGCGCGCGCGACTGCGTGGCGTTGGCGTTCGCCCCTGGCGGAGCGGAACGGTGAGGACGCGGGGAAGCTCGGGTTCGGCAGGGCATGCGCTGCTCGAATGGCTGATCGCGATGACGCTCGCGGCCTTGATCAGCGGCGCGGCTTTCGCGCTGTACCGTGCACACAAGCTGTCCTATGCGTCGGCGGCCGACTCTGCGCGGCTGCGCGATGCCGCCCAGGTTGCGCTGGCGATCGTGAGCGCACAGCTCCAGATGGCGGGGTTCGCACCTCCGGATGCTGCCCCGGCCGGTGTTCCCGGTCTGTTCGGCTGCGCGCGGGGGCGTCCGGTGGGCGCGGACGCCGATCCCGCCTGCACGCCGCTCGCGAGCGGGTCGGACGGGGTGCTGGTCCGCTACGTCGCCGATGCGCTGAGCACCTGGCCGACCGCGGCGGGGCAGGCGTCCGATTGCCTCGGGCAGGGCGTGGGCGCGACGGCGCTCGTCGTCAACCGCTATTACGCGCGCGTCAGCGCATCGACCGGCGAGCCCGAACTGTATTGCGACGGCAGTGGCCGGCCCGGCGTCGGGCAGCCGCTCGTCGAGGGCGTCGAGCAGTTGCATCTGCGCTACCGGTTGCGCGGCCTGGACGGCTGGCGCGACGCGACGTCGATCGCGGGGCGGTGGCGCGAGGTGATGGCGGTCGAGGTGTGCGTGCAGGTGCGCGGCGCGCTCGCTGGGCGGTCGATGCGCTATACGGATTGCGACGGCCGCGTGCAGGCGGCTCGCGACACGCGGGCGCGGCTCGTGCTGCGTCATCGTGTCGCGATCCGCAACCAGGAGGCGGCATGAAGCGGAGCGACGTCGGTGTGAGCGCCGCGCCGCGGGGTATGCATCACGCTCGCGTCGGGCGCGCGGCTGCGGCGCAAGGCATGGCGCTGCCCGTCGTACTGGCCGTGATGGCGGCGCTGCTGGCGCTGACCGCCGCGTGGTTCGAGATCGCACTCGTGGACGCCCGGCGGAGCGTCGGCCTCGCAAGCCGCGCGATCGCGTTTCGTGCAGCCGACGCCGCGCTGGATGCCTGCGTGAGCGCCGTTCTGCGCGGCGCTCATGCCGATGGCGCGGCACAGGGCGCAGTCTCTGCCGTCGACCTTTCCGACGTCGGCAGGCCGCCTGCATCCGATCCGGCGCGCGGGCCCGCGCAATGGCGACAGCCCGGTGCGTTCGATGGCGTCGCCGCCATTCGGCCGTTCGCCGCGTGGCCCGGCGCCGCGCAGCCGCCGAGCTGCGTGATCGAGCGCGGTGGCGCGCCGGCGGCCGGCGAACTGATCACCGCGCGCGGCATCGGTGCGACGCGGGCGACAGTCGAATGGCTGCAGGCGCAGATCAGGGTGGACGGCGCACGCGTCGTGCGGCGCTGGCGGCGCGTCGTGCAGGGCGGTGGCTGATGCGCGTCGTCGAGGCGCGCAGCGCGGCATGCCTGCGCCGTGGCTTCTCGCTGGTCGAGCTGATGATCGTGCTTGCCGTCGCGGCCGTCCTGGCCGCATTCGCGGTGCCGTCCTATCGACATCACATTGCGCGGGGGCACCGGTTCGGTGCGATGGCGGCGCTGTATCGGGCCGCGCACTACGTCGAGATGTTCGACGCGGGTTTGCCGGCGCGCCTGCCCGACGGGTTCGACCGCGTCCCAGCGGATGGGGCGCCTATCTACGAACTCGTGCTGCGCGCAACCGAGGGCGGGGCGGGAAACTACACGCTCGAAGCCCGCCCGGCCTCCGCGCGCGCGAG
>NZ_JAAGNW010000017.1:22037-45592 GCF_010645215.1 Burkholderia multivorans
GACGTCGAGCGCGGCGGGCGGCGCGATGCGCGACGATGCGTGCGGGATCTACGTACTGCAGGCGGATGGCGCGCGCGCGAACCGTGCCGTCGGCGAGCCGTCGGGCACGCCGGACGACTGCTGGTCCACACGCTAGACATCGAACGGCGCCGCATCGAGCGGGCGCCGCCCCGGACGGCTGACTAGGCGTTGTCGCCGTCGTCCCGATCCGTGGACCGCATCTGTCGCCAGGCCTGGTAGGCGCCCCAACCGGCGAGACCAAGGGCGCCCCACTTGATCGCGGGCTTCAGTCCCGCGCCGAGCAGCGAGCGCATGGGCCGCGCAAGCGCGGCGGAGACGATCGAGCTGATCAACGGATATTGGCTGACGAGCGTGTTGAGGCTCGCGTTCACGCCCTTCGCGGAGCGGCCGAGCGGGCCGCCCGAGAAATTCGGCAGCAGCAGTTTCAGCCACTTGAAATGCGTGACGGCCTGACGCAGCTCGGCTCCCGCCTGGGCAAATTCCAGGCGCTCGACGTCGGAGCGCAGGATCAGCAGCTCCTTGCGCAGCGCGCGGTGCTGGGTCGCGCTCATCGGCCGCCTGGACGACGGCGGGCGGAACGGTTGGCCGGATTCGTATTGGCTCATGGCGCGTGGGCGAGAAAAGTGGAAAGGCGCGCGACGCGCGATCAGGATTTGCCGCGGAACAGCGCGCGGTCTTTTTCCAGCTCGTTCAGCGTGGCCTCGAACACGCTCGGCGCGTCGCGCAGGCCGGCGCGCGCCTTCAGCGCGCAGACGAGCCCCGCAATCGCATAGAGCGAGGTCAGGCCGGCGAGCGCCTGCCAGCGGTAGGTTTCCCAGAACGCGATCGCGATCAGCACCGTCAGGCTGATGAGCGCCATGGTCGCCAGCATCATCGCGGCAAGTCCGCGAGTTCGATGCCGATCAGTTCGAGCCGCGTCTGCAGCAGCGCGAACACGGAACCCAGCAGGCGGCGCAGCGGACCGTGCGCGGACGAGGAAGATGAGGTGTCTGTCATGGGATAAGCAGTGGGCGCGGGCGGGTGACAGCCGGGCCGGAACCGGCCGCGGCGCGGGACGCCGGCCGGACACCGGGTGGGTGCGGCAGGCGTCGGCCTGCGCGGCGGCGCGTTACTTGCGGTTGATCAGCAGGCCGACCAGCACGCCGCCGCCCGCGGCGATGCCGATCGAGGTCCACGGATGCTCGTGCACGTAGTCGTCGGTCGCGCGGACGGCCTTCTTGCCCTTCTCGACCACGACGACCTGCACGTCGGCCGCTTTTTCCTTCGCCTGCTTGAGGCGCGACAGCGCCTTCTCGCGCAGTTCGGTCGCCCGGTCGCCCGTGCTGCTTGCGGCCTGTTTCAGCAGATCTTCCGCATCCGCGAGAACGGTTTTGATATCCGACATCAGTTTCTCCTTGTTGACTTCCGACATTGCGACTCCCTTCATGCTGAAGCGTACCGCACCCCGACATCCTAGCGAAACCCGTGCCCGCTGGCGAGCGAACCCGGTCGATCGTGGGCGCGCGGCGTTTTCACGCCGAGTCATCGGCCTGCAAAACCTATAAAGACTTGATCCGGAACGAAAAAGTTTCCGGAATGGCTTACCGTGCCGGCAAAAATGACAAAAATATATGAATATCTGACGGAATAATCGTTCGCGCCGCGCGGAGGTTCCCGTAAGCTCGACTATTCCCCGTGCGCGTCGTGTGCACGGATTCCGACCCACGCACCGATCAAGGAGCTGCAACATGAGTCTACGTCTTGGCGACACCGCCCCGGATTTCGAGCAGGATTCGAGCCTCGGCCGCATCAAGTTCCACGAATGGCTCGGCGACAGCTGGGGCGTGCTGTTCTCGCATCCGGCCGACTACACGCCCGTGTGCACGACGGAGCTGGGCCTGACCGCGAAGCTCAAGGACGAGTTCGCGAAGCGCAACGTGAAGCCGATCGCGCTGTCGGTCGACAGCGTCGAATCGCACCAGGGCTGGATCAACGACATCAACGAGACCCAGGCGGCGAGCGTCGGCTTTCCGATCATCGCGGACGGCGACCGGAAGGTCTCGCAGCTGTACGACATGATCCACCCGAATGCGAGCGAGACCTTCACCGTGCGTTCGCTGTTCGTGATCGATCCGAACAAGAAGGTGCGCCTCACGATCACCTATCCGGCGAGCACCGGCCGCAACTTCGACGAAGTGCTGCGCGTGATCGATTCGCTGCAGCTGACCGACAACTACAAGGTCGCGACGCCGGGCAACTGGAAGGACGGCGACGACGTCGTGATCGTGCCGTCGTTGAAGGACGAGGACGAGATCAAGCAGCGCTTCCCGAAGGGCTACAAGGCGCTGCGTCCGTACCTGCGTCTCACGCCGCAGCCGAACAAGTAAGCGGCGCCGTCTGCGACAAAAAAGCCCCGGCGCGTGTGCCGGGGCTTTTTTTCGTGCGGAAGCGGGGGCGGCGCTCAGAAGAACGCCTGGATGCCCGTCTGTGCGCGCCCGAGGATCAGCGCGTGGATGTCGTGCGTGCCCTCGTAGGTGTTCACCACCTCGAGATTCACGAGATGACGCGCGACGCCGAACTCGTCGGAGATGCCGTTGCCGCCCAGCATGTCGCGGGCGAGCCGGGCGATGTCGAGCGACTTGCCGCACGAGTTGCGCTTCATGATCGAGGTGATCTCGACGGCGGCCGTGCCTTCGTCCTTCATGCGGCCGAGCCGCAGCACGCCTTGCAGGCCGAGCGTGATTTCGGTCTGCATGTCGGCGAGCTTCTTCTGGATCAGCTGGTTCGCGGCGAGCGGGCGGCCGAACTGGTGACGGTCGAGCACGTACTGGCGCGCGGTGTGCCAGCAGGATTCGGCCGCACCGAGCGCGCCCCACGCGAGGCCGTAGCGCGCCGAATTCAGGCAGGTGAACGGGCCGCGCAGGCCGGTCACGTTCGGCAGGCGGTTTTCTTCCGGCACGAATACCTCGTCGAGCACGATCTCGCCGGTGATCGACGTGCGCAGGCCGACCTTGCCGTGGATCGCAGGCGTGCTGAGGCCCTTCCAGCCCTGTTCGAGGATGAAGCCGTGGATCGCGTCGCGGCCGTCTTCCTCGAGCTTCGCCCACACCACGAAGACGTCCGCGATCGGCGAATTGGTGATCCACATCTTCGCGCCCGACAGCGAGTAGCCGCCCGGCACCTTCTTCGCGCGCGTCACCATGCTGCCCGGATCCGAGCCGTGGTTCGGCTCGGTCAGGCCGAAGCAGCCGATCCATTCGCCGCTCGCGAGCTTCGGCAGGTATTTCTGTTTCTGCGCCTCGGAACCGAATTCGTGGATCGGCACCATCACGAGCGACGACTGCACCGACATCATCGAGCGATAGCCCGAATCGACGCGCTCCACTTCGCGCGCGATCAGCCCGTAGCTCACGTAGTTCAGGCCCGGGCCGCCGTATTGCTCGGGAATCGTCGGCCCGAGCAGGCCGATCTCGCCCATCTCGCGGAAGATCGCCGCGTCGGTGCGCTCGTGGCGGAACGATTCGGTCACGCGCGGCGCGAGCTTGTCGCGCGCGTAGGCGTGCGCGGCGTCGCGCACCATGCGTTCGTCTTCGCCCAGCTGCTGGTCGAGCAGCAGCGGATCGTCCCAGTGGAAGCTTGCAGCGGCCATCGTCTCATCTCCTCGCTTGACTGAAGTTCCGCAGTGCGGAACAATGTTTTGCAAATTGCACCCAGTGTAGCACCCGATGATTCTTTCGACCATGGACGACACCCCGCTCGACGAACGCAAGTTCGTCGTCGCGCTGGCCCGCGGGCTCGATCTGCTGCGCGCGTTCCGGCCCGGCGAGACGATGCTCGGCAACCGCGATTTCGTCGAGCGCACCGGCTTGCCGAAGGCGACGGTCAACCGCCTCGCCTACACGCTGGCCGTGCTCGGCTACCTGCGCTACGACGACGCGCTCGGCAAGTACGCGCTCGATACGGGCGTGCTGTCGCTCGGCTATGCGCTGCTGGCGGGCGCCGACGCGCTCGAACTCGCGCGGCCTCACCTACGCGCGCTCGCGCGCGAGATCGGCGCGGCGGTATCGCTCGGCTGCCGCGACGGCCTCGACATGATCTATCTGGAGACGATCCGCAGCGAGACCGCCTTGACGCTCGGTCTCGCGGCCGGCTCGCGGCTGTCGAGGCTGACCAGCTCGAGGGGGCGCGCCTATCTCGCGGTGCAGCCCGTCGAGGCGCGCGAGGCGCTGTTCGCGGAGTTGCGCAAGGGGGCGGGCGGCGCGCGCACGGCCGCCGCGCAGATCGATGCGGCGCGGCGGGCGGTCGACGAATTCGCGGCCACCGGCTGCTGCTATTCGTTTCGCGACTGGCACGACGACGTGAATGCGGCTGCGGTGCCGTTCCGCGAGCCGCGCGAAGGGCGCTGGCTGATCCTGAGCTGCAGCGGGCCTGCCTCGTCGCTGAGCGAGGCGGTGTTCCGCAACCGGGTCGGCCCGAAGCTGCGCACGCTGGCCCGACGCCTCGGCCAGCCGGCCTGACGGCGCGCTGCCGTTGCGGTATCGTGGGCGGGCGCAGGCCAACGGCACCGGGAGGCGACATGACGGAACAGGACGCACTGGAGGGCGGCTGCGCCTGCGGCGCGATCCGCTATCGGATCGCCGGCGTGCCGACCGACGCGGGGTTTTGCCACTGCCGCCTGTGCCAGCGCACGACGGGCGCGGTGCTGCTCGCCTCGGCGTCGGTGCCGGCCGGCGCGTTCGTCTATCTGCGCGGCGTGCCGCGTGAATATCCGTCGAGCGCCTGGGGCATGCGCCGCTTCTGCACCGAGTGCGGCACGCAGCTCGAATTCCGGCGCCACGACGCGCCGGACACCGTGGAAGTCAATTACGCGACGCTCGACGATCCGTCGCGCGTGCGTCCCGCCTGGCACATCTGGTATGCGAGCCGTTTTCCCGGGCTCGAGATCGCCGACGACCTGCCGAAACACGACGGCGAGGGTTGAGCGGCGCGCGGCTCAGGTCGCCGTGGCCGGATGCGAGAACACCGGCCCCTGCATCAGCCGCACGTCGTGCTGGCGCAGCAGCTCGAACTGCGCCTCGTCGGCCACCTGGTCGAAGATCAGCGGGATGTGCACGCGCTGCGCATAGGCGACCAGCGCCTTCACCATCCCGTCGCGCAACGCGATCGCGGCGTCCATCTTGATGTAGTCCGGCCGCGCCATGTCCGATTCGACCGCAAGGATCCGCCCCGGGTCCGGCAGCTTGTCCGCGACCTTGAAGCCGTGATGCTGGTAGCTCTTCGTCAGGTAGCCGAGGAAGGTCTTGTGCGCGACCGCGGCGGCGGGCAGCTCGATCACGATCCGCTCGGGGTGCAGGCCGAAGCTCGTCAGCACCGACGAGAAATGCTTGCCGTGGTCGTACTTGACGCTCTTCAGCAGCCGCTCGTGCACGCGCAGGAACAGCAGCCCGTGGCGCTGCGCGCCGAAGAAGTTGATCGCATGCAGGCAGCGTGCGAGGCGGTCGAGCGCGACGAGCGACTGGTCGTCGATCACCGCGTCGAACGGGTCGAACGGCGCGCCGCCCACCTGCGTCACCGCCTGGAAACCCAATTCGTCGCCAAACCGCTCGATCGTGTCCGACAACGACGCCGATTGCGGCGCGCCCGGCATCGTCACGTCGTAGATCGGTTCGTAGGCGCTGTCGAGCGTGAGGCCGCGCAGCCGGGCGCATGCGACCCGGGCCCCGTCGTCGAGCGCGAGGTGTTCGCGCAGGAACGGCAGCGCGCCGGCGCGGGCGACCAGCTCGGGAATGGTGGGCGCGATCATGGACTCCGGATGGAAGAAAGGCGACCGAAGTGGCCGCCGTATTACTGATATTAGCAGCGCCAATCGGGAACGGCTCGGCGAATTGCTGATAAGGATATCGGGGGTCGGCTTCCGTCGCTCAGGGTATACGTTGATTTCACTAATCGTAATTCGTTTTACTATTCGTAAATCCTGGAGCTTGTCGTAGATCAATACGCGGGCGGTGTGGCGCGCCACGCCGTCACGGCATTTCCCCTCAATACGGAGCAAGGAGCGAGACATGGCGGTCGAGAAGAAATTTGCATCGCAGGCGGACCTGGAGGAGAAGAAGGTGACGTTCGAGCGCCTCTCCGAGCACGCCTACGCCTATACCGCCGAGGGCGACCCGAACACCGGGATCATCATCGGCGACGACGCGGTGCTGGTCGCCGATACGCAGGCGACGCCCGTGATGGCGCAGGACGTGATCCGCCGGATCCGCGAGGTCACCGACAAGCCGATCAAGTACGTGCTGCTCACGCATTACCACGCGGTGCGGGTGCTGGGCGCGTCCGCGTACGGCGCGGACCACGTGATCGCGAGTCAGGACACCCGCGACCTGATCGTCGAGCGCGGCGAGGCCGACATGAAGAGCGAGATCGGGCGCTTTCCGCGCCTGTTCCGCTCGGTCGAGTCGGTGCCCGGGCTGACCTGGCCGACGCTGACGTTCCGCGGCGAGATGACGCTGTGGCTCGGCAAGCTCGAGGTCCGCATCATGCAGCTCGGGCGCGGCCACACCAAGGGCGACACGGTCGTCTGGCTGCCGCAGGAGAAGGTGCTGCTGTCGGGCGATCTGGTCGAGTACGGCGCGACGCCGTACGCGGGCGACGCCTACTTCCAGGACTGGCCGCACACGCTCGACGCGATCGCCGCGCTGCGTCCTGAGAAGCTCGTGCCGGGCCGCGGCGCGGCGCTCAAGACGCCGCAGGAAGTGGCGGACGGTCTCGCCGGCACGCGCGCGTTCGTGAGCGAGCTGTACGCGCGCGTGAAGGCGGGCGCGTCCGAGGGGCGCGATCTCAATGCGATCTACAAGGACACGTTCGCGGCGCTGAAGCCGAGCTTCGGCGACTGGGTGATCTTCGATCACTGCATGCCGTTCGACGTGACGCGCGCCTACGACGAGGCGACCGGCTATCCCGACCCGCGCATCTGGACAGCGGAGCGCGATCGCGAGATGTGGCAGACGCTCGAAGGCTGAGCGGCGCGGCGGCGATCATGAGCATCGATTACCAGACGCTGAAGTTCGCATACCGCCCGTGCGCGGCCTCCCACGACGCGGCGGCCGCGCCGCTGCCGGTGATCGTCGTCGGCGCGGGCCCGGTCGGGCTTGCCGCCGCGATCGATCTCGCGCGGCAGCGCGTGCCCGTCGTGCTGCTCGACGACGACGACACGCTGTCGAGCGGCTCGCGCGCGATCTGCTTCGCGAAACGCACGCTCGAAATCTTCGACCGGCTCGGCTGCGGCGAACGCTTCGTCGAGAAGGGCGTGCGCTGGCAGGTCGGCAAGGTGTTCCTGCGCGACGAGCTGATCTACGCGTTCGACCTGCTGCCGGAGCCGGGCCATGCGCGGCCCGCGTTCATCAACCTGCAGCAGTACTACGTCGAGGGATACCTGGCCGAGCGCGCGGCCGAACTGCCCGATCTCGCGCTGTGCTGGCGGCACAAGGTCACGGGGCTCGCGCAGACGGCCGATTGCGTGGAAGTCGCGGTCGATACGCCCGAGGGCCCGCGCACGCTGCGCGCGCGCTACGTGGTCGCGGCGGACGGCGCGCGCAGCGCGCTGCGCACGATGCTCGGCCTCGACAGCGCCGGCCGCACCTTCAAGGACCGTTTCCTGATCGCGGACGTGCGCATGAATGCGCCGTTCCCGGCCGAGCGCTGGTTCTGGTTCGATCCGCCGTTCCATCCGAACCAGTCGGTGCTGCTGCACCGCCAGCCCGACGATCTGTGGCGCATCGATTTCCAGCTCGGCTGGGACGCCGACCCGGTCGCCGAGAAGCAGCCGGAGCGGGTGATGCCGCGCGTGCGCGCGCTGCTCGGGCCGGATGTCGATTTCACGCTCGAATGGGTGAGCGTCTATACGTTCCGCTGCCAGCGCATCGCGCATTTCCGCCACGGCCGCGTGCTGTTCGCGGGCGACGCGGCGCACGGCGTGTCGCCGTTCGGCGCGCGCGGCGCGAACAGCGGCGTGCAGGACGCCGACAACCTCGGCTGGAAGCTCGCGCTGGTGCTGGACGGCCGTGCGCCCGAGCGGCTGCTCGACAGCTACGCGAGCGAGCGCGAGTACGCGGCCGACGAGAACATCCGCCATTCGACCCGCGCGACCGATTTCATCACGCCGAAGAGCGCAATCTCGCGCGTGTTCCGCGACGCGACGCTGAAGCTCGCGCGCGACTGCGAATTCGCGCGCCGGCTCGTCAACAGCGGGCGCCTGTCGGTGCCGGCCGTGCTCGCGGATTCGCCGCTCAACACGGCCGACCGGCCCGGCGACGTATTCGCGGGTCCGCTCGCGCCGGGCGCGGCGGCGGCCGATGCGCCGGTGCGCGCGGCGCACGGCGACGCCTGGCTGCTGCGCCACCTCGGCGACGGCTTCACGGGGGTGCTGTTCGGCACGCTGGCCGATGCGCCCGCGCTCGTCGATGCGCTGCGCGGTCATGCGCTGCCGATCGCGCCGGTGCTGGTGGTGCCGGCGGGCGAGGGCGGGACGGCCGACGGCGTCGACGTGCTCGAGGATCCCGACGGCCTCGCCGCGCGGCGCTACGACGCGCGGCCCGGCACCTTCTATCTGTTGCGGCCGGACCAGCACGTCTGCGCGCGCCTGCGCGCACTCGACGCGGGCGCGGTGCGCGCCGCGCTGGCGCGTGCGATCTGCGCCGCGTGAAGCCGATGCAGATGCCTTTGCCACACGCATACCCATGAAGCGGAGACCTTCGATGCCCCTCGACACCCGTTCGCGTCTGCCGGATCCGGACGCGTTCTATGAAGCGCTGATCGACCTGTATCGCGACCTGTCGGACAGCGAGAGCCAGCTCGTCAATGCGAAGCTGATCCTGCTGCTCGCGAACCAGGTCGGCGACCTGACGGTGCTGCGCGAGGCGATGGCGCTCGCGCGCGCCGGCGCGGCGAGCGACGCGCCCGCTGCGGAGGCGCTGCGATGAGCGCGCCGGCCGCGACCGCGCGCGTGCTCGAAGTCGAGCGCGTGATCGACGAGACCCAGCGCCCGGCGTTCCACTGGATGCTGCTCGCGCTGTGCGGGCTGTGTCTCGTGATCGACGGCTGCGACGCGCAGGCGATGGGCTACGTCGCGCCCAGCGTGATCGCCGAATGGGGCGTGCCGAAGCAGGCGCTCGGCCCGGTGTTCAGCGCGAGCCTGTTCGGCATGCTGCTCGGCGCGCTCGGGCTGTCGGTGCTGGCCGACCGGATCGGCCGGCGTCCGGTGCTGATCGGCTCGACCCTGTTCTTCGCGCTGACCATGCTCGCGACGCCGTTCGTATCGACGATTCCCGCGCTGATCGCGCTGCGCTTCGTCACGGGGCTCGGGCTCGGCTGCATCATGCCGAATGCGATGGCGCTCGTCGGCGAATTCAGTCCCGCCGCGCATCGCGTGAAGCGGATGATGATCGTGTCGTGCGGCTTCACGGTCGGCGCGGCGCTCGGCGGCTTCGTCAGCGCCGCGCTGATCCCGGCGTTCGGCTGGCGCGCGGTGTTCGTGGTCGGCGGCGCGGTGCCGCTCGTGCTCGCGCTCGTGATGCTCGCGCGCCTGCCCGAATCGCTGCAGTTCCTCGTGCTGAAGGGCCGCGACGCGCAGGCGCGCCAGTGGCTCGCCGCGTTCGCGCCGGGCCTCGCGCTCGACGCCGGCACGCGGCTCGTCGCGCGCGAGACGGCGGCGGCGGGCGCGCCCGTGGCCGAGCTGTTCCGCGCGGGCCGGCTGCCGGTCACGCTGCTGCTGTGGGCGATCAGCTTCATGAACCTGATCGACCTGTATTTCCTGTCGAACTGGCTGCCGACCGTGATGCGCGACGCCGGCTACACGCCGGGCGTCGCGGTGATCGTCGGCACCGTGCTGCAGACGGGCGGCGTGATCGGCACGCTGTCGCTCGGCTGGTTCATCGAGCGCCACGGCTTCGTGCGCGTGCTGTTCGTCTGCTTCGCGTGCGCGGCGCTGTCGGTCGGGTTGATCGGCACGGTCGCGGGCTCGCTGCCGTGGCTGCTGGCGGCGGTGTTCGTCGGCGGCTTCTGCGTGGTGGGCGGCCAGCCGGCCGTGAACGCGCTCGCGGGCCAGTACTACCCGACCGCGCTGCGCTCGACCGGCATCGGCTGGAGCCTCGGCATCGGCCGGATCGGCTCGGTGCTCGGGCCGCTCGTCGGCGGACAACTGATTGCGCTCAACTGGTCGAACGGCGCGCTGTTCCACGCGGCCGCGCTGCCGGTGCTGGGCTCGGCGCTGTTCGTGCTGGGCCTCGCGAGCGTGACGCGGCAGCGCGGCGGGCAGACCCCGCGCGCCGTTTGAGAATGATGATGGAGAACGACAACCATGACGCTTGACCTTTCGACACCCTGCGCGGCCGGCTACCAGAGCGGCTTCGCCAACGAGTTCGCGACCGAGGCCCTGCCGGGCGCGTTGCCGCAGGGCCGCAACTCGCCGCAGCGCGCGCCTTACGGCCTCTATGCGGAGCAGCTGTCCGGCACGGCCTTCACCGCGCCGCGCGGCCATAACCGCCGCGCCTGGCTGTACCGGATCCGGCCGGCCTCGATGCACCGGCCGTTCGAGCGGCTGGCGGGCGCGCACCGCATCGTCGGCGATTTCGCGGATTCGGCCGACGTGCCGCCGACGCCGCCGAACCAGCTGCGCTGGGATCCGCTGCCGATGCCGAGCGCGCCGACCGACTTCATCGACGGCTGGGTGACGATGGGCGGCACCGGCTCGGCCGCGGCGATGAACGGCAGCGCGATCCACCTGTATGCGGCGAACCGCTCGACGGACGATCGCTTCTTCTACAACGCTGACGGCGAGCTGCTGATCGTTCCGCAGCAGGGGCGCCTGTTCATCATGACGGAGTTCGGCCGCCTCGACGTCGAGCCGTGCGAGATCGCGGTGATTCCGCGCGGCGTGCGCTTCGCGGTGTCGCTGCCGGACGGCGAGGCGCGCGGCTATATCTGCGAGAACTTCGGCGGCTTGCTGCGCCTGCCGGATCTCGGCCCGATCGGTGCGAACGGGCTCGCGAACCCGCGCGACTTCCTCACCCCCGTGGCCGCCTACGAAGACCGCGAAGGCCGCTTCGAACTGGTCGCGAAGCTGAACGGCGTGCTGTGGCATGCGGAACTGGGCCATTCGCCGTTCGACGTGGTCGCGTGGCATGGCAACTACGCGCCCTACAAGTACGACCTGCGCGTATTCAACACGATCGGCACGATCAGCTACGACCATCCCGATCCGTCGATCTTCCTCGTGCTGCAGTCGCAGAGCGACACGCCGGGCGTCGACACCATCGATTTCGTGATCTTCCCGCCGCGCTGGCTCGCGGCCGAGGATACGTTCCGCCCGCCCTGGTTCCATCGCAACGTCGCGAGCGAGTTCATGTGCCTCGTGCACGGCGCCTACGACGCGAAGGCGGGCGGCTTCGTGCCCGGCGGCGCGAGCCTGCACAACTGCATGTCGGGCCACGGGCCGGATGCCGAATCGTTCGAGAAGGCATCCGCCGCCGACACGACCCGGCCGCACAAGGTCGACCAGACGATGGCGTTCATGTTCGAGACCCGCACGCTGATCCGCCCGACCCGCTACGCGCTCGATTCGGCGCAGCGGCAGCTGAACTACTTCGAGTGCTGGCAGGGCATCCGCAAATACTTCAATCCGGAGCAACGATGAGCTTGACCCCCGAACTGCGCGCGACCCTCGATCCCGCACGCAAGAGCTGGCTGCAGTCGGCCAATGCGGCCGACTGCGATTTCCCGATCCAGAACCTGCCGTTCGGCGCGTTCAGCGATGCGCGCCATGCCGCGCCGCGGGCGGGCGTCGCGCTCGGCGACATGATCATCGACCGCGCGGCGCTGCAGCGCGCGGGCCTGCTGGACCTGCCGGAGGGCGCGCCGCGCGACGTGTTCGAGCGCGCCGCGCTGAACGGCTTCATCGCGCTCGGGCGCGAGGTCTGGCGCAGCGTTCGGATCCAGCTGAGCACGCTGTTCGAGGCGACGCATGCGCGCCTGCGCGACGACGCCGCGCTGCGCGCGCGGGTGCTCGTGGCGCAGCGCGACGCGACGCTGCATCTGCCGGTCGAGATCCCGGGCTACACCGATTTCTATTCGTCGAAGGAACACGCGACCAATGTCGGCTCGATCTGGAGACGGGCTTCATCGTCGGGCGCGGCAACGCGCTCGGCGAGCCGATCGCGTGCGAGGATGCGGAGTCGCACATCTTCGGCATGGTGCTGCTCAACGACTGGAGCGCACGCGACATCCAGCAGTGGGAATACGTGCCGCTCGGGCCGTTCAACGCGAAGACCTTCGCGACCACGATCTCGCCGTGGATCGTCACGCTCGACGCGCTGGAGCCGTTCCGCGTCGCGCAGCCCGCGCAGCAGCCGGAGCCGCTCGCCTACCTGCGCCACGCGGGCGCGCACGGGTTCGACATCGATCTCGAAGTGCGCCTGCGCGCCGAGGGCGCGGCCGCCGCGACGACGCTGGCGCGCACCAACTTCAAGCACATGTACTGGACCATGGCGCAGCAGCTCGCGCACCACACGGTGTCGGGGTGCAACACGCGGGTGGGCGACCTGATGGGTTCGGGCACGATCAGCGGGCCGACCAGGGATTCGTTCGGCAGCCTGCTGGAGCTGACCTGGAACGGCAAGGAGCCGGTCGCGCTGGACGGCGGCGGCGCGCGCGCGTTCATCGAGGACGGCGACGAGCTGACGCTCGCGGGCTGGTGCCAGGGCGAAGGCTATCGGGTCGGGTTCGGCGTCTGCGCCGGGAAGATCCTGCCTGCGGGCTGACGCGCAGGGCCCCGGTGCAAGGCCGGGGCCGCCGGGAGGCGGTGGCCGTGCACCGGCTGCCGTTCCACTGCGCTTCGAGCGCGCGGGCGGCGTTCTACGATCCGGCGCGCAGGTCGCCTTCGGGCAGCGCGCGCCGTTCCCACAAGGCGGCCGCGAGGAACGCGAGCACGCCGGCGACCAGCACGCCGACCATCGAATTGCTGCCCCAGCGTTCCATCAGCGTGCCCGCGAGCAGCGGGCCGCCGAAGCTCGCGGCGCTCCACGACGCCGACACCAGCGAACTGGCGGTGACGAGCGCCGCGCCGCGGAAGCGTTCGCCGCAGGCGACGAGCGACAGCGTGTAGATCGCGCCCGCCGCCGCGCCGAGCACGAACAGCAGCGGCCAGCACAGCCACGGCGTGGCGACCACGAGCGGCAGCAGCGGCAGCAGCGCGAGCACCACGACGCCTGCGCCGAGATGCACGCGCTCGCGGCCGAGCCGGTCCGCGAGCCAGCCGATCGGGAATTGCATCGCGGTGTCGCCGAACAGCATGATCGACGCGAACAGCACCGCGGCCGCGCTCGCGACGCCGTGGTCCATCGCGTAGATCGGCAGGAGCGACAGCGCCAGCGTATCGAACAGCGCGAAGAACGCGGTGCCGATGATCAGCGCCGGCATCATCGGCATCACGCGGCGCCAGTGATCGTGCTGTTCCTGGTGCGGCTCGTCGGTGAGCGGCGCGCGGCGGATCGAGGCGAGCGACGGCAGCGCGAGCAGGAACAGCGCGCCGCACAGCGCGAAGCGGCCGGCCGTCCAGCCGGCGATCTGGCTGACCAGCATCGGCCCCGTCATCTGGAACAGCGTGAAGGTGGTCGCGTAGATCGCGACCACGCGGCCGCGCGTTGCGTCGTCCGCGAGCTGGTTCACCCACGCCTCGCCGATCGTGAACAACAGGATCAGCGCGGCGCCGCACAGTACGCGCAGCACGCCCCACGCGACCAGGTTCGAGGTGAACTGCATCAGCACGGTGGCGGCCGACAGCAGCAGCACCGAGGCGACGATCATCTGGCGCGCGCCGAAGCGGCCGGTGATACGCGACACGAACGGCACGATCAGGAGCCCGCCGCCCGCCTGCGCGGCGGTCAGGATGCCGATCACGTCGGTGCCGTGACCGGCCTGGTTCAGCGCGAGCGCGGTCAGCGGGAGGGTGGCGCCGGTGCCGAGGCCGACCACGGCGACGCTGAGGATCAAGGCGAGGAAGTCGCGGGTGAGGACGGTTTTCATCGGGCGTGATGCTACACCGGCCATTTGGGCCGAAACAAACAGGGAAGTATCGGCGTGGCCGATGGATGACGCGGGTCAAGCTCGGCGAGCGGGGCGGCCCGCGCGCCGAGCGCCCCTGGGGCGATGCCCGGGCTTATGCCGCGCCGGTCGAGCCCGCCACCGGCCGCCGTTCGAGCGACGCGGACCACAGCGTGAGCGCGAGCGCCGCGACGGCGATCACGGCGCCGAGCCACGGCAGCTGCCCGAGCGGCATGCCGGAACCGATCGCCATGCCGCCGAGCCAGGCGCCCGTCGCGTTGCCGAGATTGAACGCGCCCTGATTGAGCGTCGACGCGAGATTCGGCGCGTGGCTCGCCCGGTCGACGATCAGGATCTGCAGCGGCGGCACGATCGCGAAGGCCAGCACGCCCCACACGAAGATCGTCGCGAGCGCGGCGTTCGGCTCGCGCATCGTCGCCGAGAACAGCGCGAGCACGACGCCGATCAGCGCGAGCGTCGCGAGCAGCGACGGCATGCGCCGCCAGTCGGCCAGCTTGCCGCCCGCGGTGCCGCCGATGGTGAGGCCGACGCCGAACAGCAGCAGCACGAGCGTGACCTGATGCGGCGTGAAGCCCGTCACGTCCTCGAGGATCGGCGTGATGTAGGTGAACACGGAGAACAGGCTCGCCGACGCGAGCACGCTGATGCCGAGCACCATCAGCACCTGCGGGTTCTTCAGCACGCTGAATTCGCGCGTGATGCTGGTGCTGGGCATCTCCAGCTGTTTCGGCAGGCAGACCGCGAGCGCCGCCGCGGCGAGCACGCCGATGCCGGTCACCGCCCAGAAGGTCGAGCGCCAGCCGAACGCCTGCCCCAGCGCGGTGCCGAGCGGCACGCCGAGCACGTTGGCGAGCGTGAGGCCCGTGAACATCAGCGCGATCGCCTGCGCGCGCCGGTTCGGCGCGACGAGGCTGCTCGCGACCACCGAGCCGATGCCGAAGAACGCGCCGTGGCAGAACGCGGTGACGACCCGCGCGGCCATCAGCACCGCGTAGCCGGGCGCGAGCGCGCACAGCAGGTTGCCGACGATGAACAGGCCGATCAGCCCCATCAGCGCGCGCTTGCGCGGCATCTTCGCGGTCGCGACCGCGAGGATCGGCGCGCCGATCGTCACGCCGAGCGCGTAGCCGGACACCAGCATCCCGGCGGCCGGGATCGACACGCCGAGATCGCGCGCGACATTGGGCAGCAGGCCCATCACGACAAATTCGGTGGTACCGATACCAAACGCGGCAACGGCAAGGGCGAGGAGAGGCAGGGGCATCGCGGTGTGGGGGCAGGAGCGCCGCCGTCACGGGCGGCGGGATGCGGCGCGCGGGCAGGACAGCCGCGATTCTAGCTCAGTAAAAACCCGGATGCAGAGCGTCGATAAGGGGCTGGATCAGTCGCCGGGCGTCGGCGTGGGCGCGCCGTCCCAGGCGTTCTCGAACAGGCAGGCTTCGAGCGGCAGGCGGGCGGCCCAGCGGGTCTCTTCGAGCATCGGTTTCGCGTAGAACGCGTCGACGTGGCCGAGGCACAACACCGCGATCGGCTTCGCGCCGGCGGGCATCGCGAGCAGCGCGCGCAGCGCGTCGACGTCGAACAGCGACACCCAGCCCATGCCGAGCCCCTCGGCGCGTGCGGCGAGCCACATGTTCTGGATTGCGCAGGCGGCCGACGCGAGGTCCATTTCCGGCAGCGTGCGGCGGCCGAACACGTGCGCTTCGCGCTGGTCGGTGAGGGCGACGACGAGTAGCTCGCCGCATTCGCGCACGCCTTCGACCTTGAGCCGCATGAATTCGTCGTGGCGCTCGCCGAGCGCGTCGGCGGTGGCGCGGCGCTCGGCCTCGACGAGCGCGTGGATCCGCTCGCGCAGCGCGGGATCGGTGACCCGGATGAAGCGCCACGGCTGCATGAAGCCGACGCTCGGCGCGTGGTGCGCCGCGCGCAGCAGGCGGGCCAGCACGGCGGGGTCGATCGGGGCCGGGGTGAAATGGCGCATGTCGCGCCGCTCGAAGATCGCGCGGTAGACGGCGGCGATCGCGGGTTCGTCGAAACGCATGGGCACGGCGGCTGGAAACGGGTGGCGGCAAGGTCCGCCACGATAGCAGACCGGCGCGGGGGCGGACCGGACGCCCGGGCGTCGCGGCCCGGGCCCGCGCTTAAGCGTGGCCGGGCAGCACGAGGTTGCGCGGCGCGCCGTCGTGCCACGCGCGGATGTTGTCGAGCGTGGTCTGCGCGATCTCGGCCAGCGCCTCGCGCGTGAAGAACGCCTGGTGCGAGGTGACGATCACGTTCGGGAAGGTCAGGAGCCGCGCGAGCACGTCGTCCTGCAAGGGCTCGTCGGAGTGATCCTCGAAGAACAGCCCGCCTTCCTCCTCGTACACGTCGAGCCCGAGATGGCCGAGCTGGCCGCTCTTGAGCGCGCCGATCAGCGCGTGGGCGTCGACGAGGCCGCCGCGCCCGGTGTTGATCAGCATCGCGCCGCGCTTCATCTGGGCCAGCGTGCCGGCGTTGATCAGGTGGCGCGTCGACGGCAGCAGCGGGCAGTGCAGGCTCACGATGTCGGATTCCGCGAGCAGGACGTCGCGTTCGACATAGTGCGCGCCGAGTGCGATCAGCGCGTCGTCGTACGGCGGCAGCGAATGCACGAGCACGCGCATCCCGAAGCCCGCCATGATCCGCGCGAACACGCTGCCGATCAGCCCGGCGCCGATGATGCCGACCGTCTTGCCGTGCAGGTCGAAGCCGAGCAGGCCGTCGAGCGAGAAATCGCCGTCGCGGGTGCGCGCGACGGCGCGCGGCAGCCGCCGGTTGAGCGCGAGGATCAGCGCGACCGCGTGTTCGGCGACGGCATGGGGCGAGTAGGCGGGCACGCGCACGACGGCGAGCCCGAGACGCTCGGCCGCCGCGAGGTCGACGTGGTTGTAGCCGGCCGAGCGCAGCGCGATCAGGCGGGTGCCGCCGTCCGCGAGCCGCGCGAGCACGTTGGCGTCGAGCGAGTCGTTGACGAACGGGCACACCACGTCGTAGCCGTGCGCCAGGATCGCCGTTTCGGCGTCGAGGTGCGACGGCTGGAAATGCAGCCGATAGCCGAACGGTCGATTGGCCAGGTTGAACGAATCGACGTCGTACTGACGGCTGCTGAACACGATGACGCGCACGGCCTTTCTCCTGCAGGTGGTGCGCGCAGTGTAACGCAGGCCGCTTATTGCAGGCCGGTGACGATCTCCGGCCGTTCGACCGCGCCCGATTCGCGCATGAACGCGAAGTGGCCGTTCGCCTCGAGCTTCTGGCCACCGAAGTGGTAGAGCGCGTGCTCGACGAAGCTGCGCGTGCGCGCCGGCAGGAACTGGCGGTTCGGGTAGACGATCGACAGCTGGGTATCGGGGTCGTCGACGCGGAATTCGCCGAGGATCCGCACCAGTTCGCCGCTTTCCAGCGCTTCGGCGAGGAAGCTCTCCGGCAGCAGCGCGACGCCGGTGCCGGCCAGCGCGGCCGCCCGCACCATCCAGTTGCTGTTGACCGTGTAGGTCGGGTGCAGCGACACCAGGTGGGTGAAGTGCTCGGGGTCGGAGAGGCGCCAGTTCGTGCGGTGCTGGTCGGCCGACAGCGTGATGAAGGTGTGGCGCGACAGGTCGTCGGGGCGATGCGGCTCGCCGTGGCGCGTGACGTAGTCGGGCGATGCGCACAGGGCCAGCGTGTTCGGCGCGAGTGCGTGGCCGATCAGCGCCGGGTTGCCGTCGAGGCGGCTGCCGGTCACGATGCCGACGTCGTAGCCTGCGTCCAGCACGTCGACCGGCCCTTCGGCGATCGTCAGTTGCACCGTGACTTTCGGATATTGGCGACGGAAGCTGTCGACGAGCGGGGTGACCTTGACCGGACATAGCGAGCCGGAGATCACGACCCGCAAGGTGCCGACCGGCTCCCGCACCGCGTGTGCGACCGAGGCCTCGAGGTGATCGAATTCCTCCAATAGCGCCCGGCAGCCGTCGAGATACCGCGTGCCGGCTTCCGTCAGCGCGAGATTGCGCGTTGTGCGATGGATGAGACGCGTGTTCAGGTGCGCCTCAAGCATGGCGATCGAGCGGGTGACGAGTGCGTTCGAGACGCCCAGCTTGCGCGCGGCGCGCCGGAAGCTTTGCAGTTCGGCGACGCATACGAACACCCGCATGGTTTGAATTTGGTTCATTTGGTTTCGGCCCGTTTGAATGATTATGTAGTGTTTTACTGCCCTGCTTTACTGCTCCTGCCATAAGGCAGGCCGCCGCTGTCGGATCAACGCCGGCACCGCCTTAATTCGAAATATCGATTGCCGGGCAAATTGTTCAATAAGGCGGTGGGACTAGTCAACTGCATACTTCATCAGGGTGCCGGAAAATAAACCCGGCGCGGAGTGAAACAGCAAGATCCGCGCGTTGGCGGAGGAGCGGATTTTTTCCGGGCATCCATGGAAATTCGCGAGATTCTAATGGTGCGCCACACGTACCATTTTGTTCATTTTTCTTTTACTTTTATGTAAGCTGCTGAACAGAAAGGGAATTTTGTTTTATTGTATGCGTGCATGTGCATTGAGTTTCGCGTGGGAAGGCCGATGGCATTGCGGATGGCGGAACGCATGATTGATTTTTCGGGCGCGCCGCGGAATTGCTGCACTGCACCGTATGATTGATGTTTGTCAGCTTGATGAATTATTTGTTTGAGGCCGGGCAATCGAATTTCTACGGCGCCGGGCGCACGGCGCGAGCGGAATTTCCGACCTGGAAGCGCATTTGCCGCGCGTGAAACCGGATCCGGATCGCTTATCGGGAATGGGAAATGTCCGGCGAATGGGCTTGGCTTATGTGCGGCGCGCGGCCCGGCGTGCGCGGGCGCGCCGCCGCGCGCGCCGGGGCTTGCGCATCCGGGCGGTTCGGGGAATGATCGATCACTTCGCCGCCGCCCGCGCGGCCTGTCCAACCCGTTCCGCTTGCGCTCCATGTCCACCGATTACTCGCCGATCCCGTGTCCCGTCGTCGTGTCGCTCGACGCGATCCTGCCCGAAGAACCGCTGCTGATGATGGGCGCCGGCCCCGTGCCGATCCCCGCCGCGGTCGCCAAGGCCAACACGATCGTGATCAACCACCTCGGCGCGACCATGGCCAAGGTGATCGAGCAGGTGAAGGAGATGGCGCGCTACGTGTTCCAGACCCGCACCAAATGGGTGCTGGGCGTCGCCGGGCCCGGTTCCGCCGCGATGGAGATGGCGATCTCGAACCTGGCGTGGCGCGGCACGCGCGTGCTGTCGATCCGCAATGGCTTCTTCAGCGCGCGGATGGGCGAGATGGCGACGCGGGTCGGCGCCGAGGTCGCCTACCTGGAGGTGCCCGATCGCAGCGTCGCGAGCCTCGACGAGATCGCGCTGGCGATCGCGCGCGAGCGTCCCGAAATCGTCACGATCGTGCACGGCGAAACCTCGAATACGGTCTGGAACCGCCACCTGAAGGACGTCGCCGCGCTCGCGAAGGCCGCCGGCGCGCTGGTGGTGGTCGACGCGGTGTGCACGCTGTCGACCATGCCGCTCGACATGGACGCGTGGGGCATCGACGCCGTCATCACCGGGGGCCAGAAGGGCCTGTCGTCGATCCCCGGGGTGTCGCTGATCGCGTTTTCCGACGCCGCGTGGGATCGCATGAAGGGCCGCCCGGAGCCGAACGCGCACTGGTGTCTCGACATGTCGCTCGCCGAGAACTTCTGGCACAACGCCGGTTACCACTACACGGCGCCGGTGTCGGGCGTGCTGGCGCTGCACGAGGCGCTGCGGCTCGTCTGCGCGGAAACGCTGGAGAACCGCTTCGCGCGCCACCAGCGCTGTTCGGCGGCGCTGCAGGCGGGCGTGGCGGCGATGGGGCTCGCGCTGTACGCGCCCGAGTCCTGCCGCCTGAACTCGGTGGTCGGCATCGAGGTGCCCGGGGGGCTCACGCCCGGCCTGATCTGCGGGCACATCTCGAAGCACCACCAGGTCGAGATCTCGGGGTCGTTCGGCTTGCCGATCGTGCGGATCGGCCAGATGGGCGAGCAGTGCCGCGAGCACAACCTGTTCCGCACGCTGCATGCGTTCGGCCGCACCATGGTCGACCTGAAGGTGCCGGTGGACCTTCCCGCCGGCGTGGCGGCGCTCGAGCAGGAGCTGTCGCGCCGCGGTTGATGCGGGCGCGCGGCCGCCCGCGCGTCAGCCGACGTGCAGCGGCTGCGCCGGCGCGGCGGCCGTCCGCCGGATCCGCAGGGCCACCGGCACGCCGGCGAGCGCGACGAGCGCGGTGCCGGCGAGCGCCGCGCGCAGGCCCTGCTCGGTCGCGAGCGCGAGCGCCGCGCCGTGCTTGCCGAGCGTGCCGTGGTTCGCGAGCGCGACCAGCGCGGCGAGTCCGAGCGCGCTGCCGATCTGCTGGGCGGTCGACGCCATCCCCGACGCGACGCCTTGCTCGTGCGGCGCCACCCCGCTCGCGGCGGTGATCCACATCGCGGTCCAGGTGATGCCCTGGCCGACGCTCAGGATCGCGATGCCGGGCAGGAGCAGCGCGAAGCCGCGTCCGGCCGGCAGCGCCGCCACGAGCCAGCCGAGCCCCAGCGCGCCGAGCGCGAGCCCGGCGGCGAGCGTCGCGCGGGTGCCGAGGCGCGGCAGCAGCCGCGTCGCCAGATGGATCCCGAAGGTGCACACGAGCGTCGCCGGCAGGTAGGCGAGGCCGGTCTGCAGCACGCTGTAGCCGTACACCTGCTGGTAGTAGAGCGCGAGGAAGTAGTACTGCGCGCCGAAGCTGCTCATGAACACGCAGGTCAGCACCATCGCGGCGCGCAGGTTCGGATTGCGCAGCAGGTGCAGCGGCATCAGCGGATCGCGGCCGCGCCGCTCGATCACCACGAACAGCGCGAGCAGCGCGACTGCGCCGGCCAGTGCGGCCGGCACGGGCGGCGCGAGAAAGCCGCTGTCCGGTCCCTGCACCAGCCCGAACACGAGCAGGGTCGCGCCCGACGTGACCGTCAGCGCGCCCGCGAGATCGAAGCGGCGCGCGCGTTCGCGCGGCGCGTCGCGCGGGATCAGCGCGCCCGCGGCGAGCGCCGCCGCGCCCGACAGCGGCGCGCACGCGAAGAAGATCGCCTGCCAGCCGAAGCCCTCGGTCAGCACGCCGCCGAGCAGCGCGCCGAGCGCGAGGCCCGCCGCCGACGCCGCGCTCCAGATCGCGAGCGCGCGGTTGCGCGCCGGGCCCTCGGCGAAGTGCGTGTTGATCAGCGCGAGCGTCGCGGGGAACAGGAAGGCGCCGCCGAGCCCCTGCACCGCGCGCGCGGCGATCAGCGCGCCGCTCGTCGGCGCGAGGCCGGCCGCGAGCGACGACAGCGCATAGAGCGCCTGGCCCAGCACGTACATGCGGCGGCGGCCGAGCAGGTCGGTCGCGCGGCCGCCGAGCAGCAGCGCGCCGCCGAAGGCGACCGTGTAGGCGCTGATCACCCATTGCAGCTGCTGCGCGGAAAACCGCAGCGCCGCGCCGATCGCGGGCAGCGCGACGAACACGATGGTCGCGTCGAGCGCGATGATCAGCTGCGCGAGCGCGAGCAGCGCGAGCATCCAGGGAGAACGGTGGAACCGAGGAGCGGGAAGCGTGGCGCAAGCCGTCATGATCGAAAGGGGGAAGTGTACGGAGCCGCCAGTCTGATCTATGCTTTCATGCCGATAAATGGCTGCTTGTTACTTTCAGTAATGAGAAAAATCATGGATGAAGGACGATGGACCTGAACGCGGTGCGGATGCTGGTCAAGGTCGCGGAGACGCGCAGCTTCACGGCGGCCGCCGCCGCGCTCGCGCTCACCCAGTCGGGGCTGTCGCGCGCGATCGGGCGGCTCGAGACCGAGCTGGGCGTGCGCCTTTTGCATCGGACCACGCGCAGCGTGAGCCTCACGCCCGACGGCCAGCTGTTCTACGAGCGCTGCGCACCGTTGCTGGTCGAATTCGATGCGGCCGAGCAGTTGCTGGTCGACCGCCGCTGCGCGCCGTCCGGCCCGCTCAAGATCACGACGCCGCTCGCGCTCGGCCGCATCGTGCTGCTGCCCGTGATCGCGGGCCTGACCGCGCGCTATCCGGATCTGCAGATCGAGGTGTCGATGACGGACCGGGTCGTCGATCTGACCGAGGAAGGGTACGACGCGGCGATCCGGATCGGGGCGGTGCAGGATGCGCGGATCATCGCGCGGCCGCTCACGGCGCTGCGCTGGGTCACGGTGGCCGCGCCCGCGTATCTGAAACGGCGCGGCACGCCCGCGCATCCCGACGCGCTGGAGGCGCACAACTGCATCGTGGTGCGCAACCCGCGCACGGGCAAGCCGGTGGACTGGCAGTTCCGGGTGGACGGGCGGCTCCGGCGTTTCGCGGTGCGCGGCAACCTGACCTTCGACATCGGCGATGCGCTCGCGCAGGCCGCGCTGCTCGGGCACGGCATCGCGCACGTGCCCGCCTTCATGGTCGACGACGCGCTCCGGCGCGCTCAGCTCGTGCCGCTGTTCGAGGACTGCGTGCGCCGGCCGATGCCGGTGTCGCTGGTCTACCCGCCGTCGCGGCAGTGTTCGCTGAAGATCGGCGCGCTGGTCGGCGCGCTCGCGGGCGTCGACGGCGCGCCGCCCGCCTGGGCCGAGGGGCTGTAGCGGCGGAGCCGCTCAGGCAGCCGCGCCGCTGCCGCGCGGGCGCGCCTGGCGCTGGAACATCAGCACCGACAGCACGACGCCGGCCGCCGACGCGACGGCGGCGAGCAGGAACACCTGCGGATAGCCGAACGCGCCCGCGACGTAGCCGGCGAGCGGCCCGGTCAAGCCGAGCGACAGATCGAGGAACACCGAGTAGGCCGACAGGGCCGCGCCGCGGCTCGCGGGCGGCACGAGCGCGACCGCCTCGACGCCGAGCGCGGGGAAGATCAGCGCGAAGCCGAAGCCGGTCAGCGCGGCGCCGGCGAGCGCGACGTGCGGCAGCGGCGCGAGCCACAGCAGCAGCAGGCCCGCGCATTCGAAGGCGAACGACACGATCGCGACGCGGAAGCCGCCATAGGTCTTGATCGTGTTCGCGAACAGGAGCCGCGCGCCGATGAACAGCGTGCCGAACACGGTCAGCGACAGCGCGGCGTTCTCCCAGTGGCGCGCCGCGTAGTACAGCGTGATGAAGGTCGCGATCGAGCCGAAGCCCGCGGAGCCGAGCGCGAGGCCCATGCCGTGCGGCAGCACGCGCGTGAACACGCTCGCATAGGACATGCGCTCGCCGTGCACGACCGGCACCGGGGCGATCAGGCGGGCCAGGTAGTAGCCGGCGGCCGCCAGCGCGATCACGAGCACGCCGATCAGCGCCGGGTGCAGCGCGTGCGCGATGGCGACGCCGAGCGGCGCGCCGAGCGCGAGCGCGCCGTAGGTCGCGATGCCGTTCCACGAGATCACGCGCGCGTTGTCGG
>NZ_JAAGNW010000017.1:45602-51254 GCF_010645215.1 Burkholderia multivorans
GTGGGCGATGCCGACCCGGCCGATGCCCCACAGGATCGCGCCGGTGCCGACGAGACTCTCGCCGACGCCGAGCACGAGGCGGCTCACGACCAGGAGCGCGAGGCTCGCGGCCGGCCAGCGCGCGAACAGCAGGGCGACCAGCAGGCAGGCGCCGCTCGCCGCGCAGCCGACCAGGCCGCGCAGCACCGTGCGCTTCGGGCCGAGCGTATCGGCGAAGCGGCCGGCGAGCGGGCGCGACGCGAGCGTCGCGAAGTACTGCACGCTGATCGCCGCGCCGGCGACGATCGCGCTGAAGCCGAGGTCGTCGTGCACGAAGCCGGGCAGCACCGCGAGCGGCAGGCCGATGGTCAGGTAGCAGATGAAGGTGAACGAAACGACGGAGACGATCTGAAGTGTCGTCTTGAATGCGCTGTGAGAGGCGGCGGAGTCGGTAGACATGGGGACGGATCGAGTGGGGCGACGTGCCGGTGGCGAAAGGCGAATTCTTGCATGGAACCGGTCCGCATGCAGGGACCGCTTAGTTACCTGTTGTCGAGACGACATATCGCCGCGGCAATATGACCCGCATGTGTCACCGGCTATGGGTTCGCGAAATTGACGGTGATAGCGTTCGAACATCAGCACAACAAGGGCCGGCGCACGACCGGCTTGCCCCGCATCCTTCCGGACGATCCCAGATGAGCCAGCCGATCCGTTTCTACCATCGCCACGCGGTCCGCGAAGTCAGCGACGCCAACGTTACCCGCACGGTGCTCCAGTATCTGCGCGAGGACGCGCTGTGCACCGGCACCAAGGAAGGCTGCGCGGAGGGCGATTGCGGCGCGTGCACGGTGGTGGTGGGCGAGCTGACCGATGCGGGCGAGGTGGCGTTCAAGGCGGTCAACGCATGCATCCAGTTCCTGCCGACGCTCGACGGCCGCGCGCTGTTCACGGTCGAGGACCTGCGCGAACCCGACGGCGCGCTGCATCCGGCGCAGGCCGCGATGGTCGAGTGCCACGGCTCGCAATGCGGCTTCTGCACGCCGGGCTTCGTGATGTCGATGTGGGCGCTGTACGACCGGCAGGGCGGCGCGCCGTGCGCGGCGCCGCCGCGCGACGAGATTGCCGATGCGCTGACCGGCAATCTGTGCCGCTGCACCGGCTACCGGCCGATCGTCGACGCGGCCGAGCGGATGTTCGCGCTGCCCGCGCCGCGCGTCGGCATCGACCGCGCCGCGCTGGCGCGCGCGCTCGCGTCGCTGCGGCGCGACGACACCTTCCACTACGAACACGCGGGCCAGTCGTTCGACGCGCCGCGCACGCTCGACGCGCTCGCGCAACTGAAGGCCGCGAAGCCGGATGCGCGGCTGCTCGCGGGCAGCACCGACATCGGCCTGTGGGTGACCAAGCAGATGCGCGAGCTGGGCGACCTCGTCTACCTGGGGCAGGTGGGCGAACTGCGCCGGATCGCGGTCGACGCGGACTGGATCGAGATCGGCGCGGGCGTGACGGTCGAGGCGGCCTATGCGGAACTGGCGCGGCATTATCCGGAGCTGACCGAGATGTGGAAGCGCTTCGCGTCGCCGCCGATCCGCAACGCGGGCACGCTCGGCGGCAACGTCGCGAACGGTTCGCCGATCGGCGATTCGATCGCGGGGCTGATCGCGCTCGGCGCGCGCGTGGTGCTGCGCGCCGGTGCGACGACGCGCGAGCTGGCGCTCGAAGACCTGTATCTCGGCTACCAGAAGAAGGACATGGCGCCGCACGAATTCGTGGTCGCGCTCAAGGTGCCGACGCGGACCGGCGCGCGCGCGAACCTGCGGTTCCGCACCTACAAGCTGTCGAAGCGCTTCGATTCCGACATTTCCGCGGTGTGCGCGGCGTTCGCATTCATCGCGGACGGCGCGACGGTGCGTGCGCCGCGCATCGCGTTCGGCGGGATGGCGGCGACGCCGCAGCGCGCGACGCACGCGGAAGCCGCGCTGACCGACGCGAGCTGGCACGAGGCCGCCGCGCGCGCGGCGATGCAGGCGCTCGGCGACGACTACGCGCCGCTCACCGACATGCGCGCGAGCGACGCGTACCGGCTCGAAGCCGCGCGCAACCTGATGTACCGCTTCTGGCTGGAGACGCGCCCGCGCGACCCGCTGCCGCCCGCGGCGCTCAACGTGCGTTGCGTGGCCGCCGAAACGGCCGGACGCTGACCGGCCCGCCGCCAAGGAGACACTTCGATCATGAATCAGCAAGCCGAGCCGTTCCTGCAGACGGGCCGCGACACCGACACCTTCACGCAGGTCCATGTATCGCGTCCGCACGAATCCGCGCATCTGCACGTGAGCGGGCGCGCCACCTATACCGACGACATCCCGCTTCTCGCCGGCACGCTGCATGCGGCGCTCGGTCTGAGCACGCAGGCCCATGCGCGGATCGTCTCGATGCGTTTCGACGCGGTGCGCGCGACGCCGGGCGTGGTCGCGGTGTTCACCGCCGAGGACATCCCGGGCGTCAACGATTGCGGCCCGATCGTCCATGACGATCCGGTGCTCGCGAACGGCGTCGTGCAGTTCGTCGGCCAGCCGGTGTTCATGGTGGTCGCGACCTCGCACGAGGCCGCGCGCCTCGCCGCGCGGCGCGCGAAGATCGACTACGAGGCGCTGCCGGCGATCCTGACGCCGCAGGCCGCGCGCGCGGCGCAGTCGTACGTGATCCCGCCGCTGCGGCTCGCGCGCGGCGACGCGCCGGCGCGGCTCGCGCAGGCCGCGCATCGCGACGCGGGCGAGATGACGCTCGGCGGCCAGGAGCAGTTCTATCTCGAAGGGCAGATCGCCTACGCGGTGCCGAAGGACGACGACGGCATGCACGTCTATTGCTCGACCCAGCACCCGAGCGAGATGCAGCATCTGGTCGCGCACGTGCTCGGCGTGGCGTCGCACAACGTGCAGGTCGAGTGCCGGCGCATGGGCGGCGGCTTCGGCGGCAAGGAGTCGCAGTCCGGCCTGTTCGCGTGCTGTGCGGCGCTCGCGGCCTGGAAGCTGCTGTGTCCCGTCAAGCTGCGGCCCGATCGCGACGACGACATGATGATCACCGGCAAGCGCCACGACTTCCACTATCGCTACGACGTGGGCTACGACGCCAGCGGCCGGATCGACGGCGTGGCGATCGACATGACCTCGCGCTGCGGTTTTTCCGCGGACCTGTCGGGGCCGGTGATGACGCGCGCGGTTTGCCATTTCGACAACGCGTACTGGCTGCCCGACGTCGCGATCGAGGGCTACTGCGGCAAGACCAACACGCAGTCGAATACCGCGTTCCGCGGCTTCGGCGGCCCGCAGGGCGCGTTCGCGATCGAGTACATCCTCGACAACGTCGCGCGCACGCTCGATCTCGATCCGCTCGACGTGCGTCGTGCGAATCTCTACGGCAAGACCGAGCGCAACGTCACGCCGTACGGCCAGACCGTCGAGGACAACATCCTGCCCGAACTGCTCGCGGAACTGGAGGTGTCGAGCGGCTATCGCGCGCGGCGCGAGAAGGTGCGCGCGTTCAACGCGGGCAGCCCGGTGCTGAAGAAAGGGCTCGCGCTCACGCCGGTCAAGTTCGGCATTGCGTTCAACGTCACGCATTTCAACCAGGCGGGCGCGCTCGTCCACATCTACACCGACGGCTCGATCCTCGTGAATCACGGCGGCACGGAGATGGGGCAGGGCCTCAACACCAAGGTCGCGCAGGTGGTCGCGCACGAGCTGGGCGTGAATTTCGAGCGGATCCGCGCGACCGCGACCGACACCAGCAAGGTCGCGAACACCTCGGCGACCGCCGCCTCGACGGGCTCGGACCTGAACGGCAAGGCCGCGCAGGACGCCGCGCGCCAGCTGCGCGAACGGCTCGCGGCGTTCGCCGCCGAGCGTTTCGGCGGCGGCGCGGTGGCTGCCGCGCAGGTGCGCTTCGCGAACGAGCGCGTGTGGATCGGCGAGATCGACGTGCCGTTCGACGAGGTGGTCGCGAAGGCCTATCTCGCGCGCGTGCAGCTGTGGTCCGACGGCTTCTACGCGACCCCCAAGCTGCACTGGGACCAGGCGCGCCTGCAAGGGCGGCCGTTCTACTACTACGCCTACGGCGCGGCGGTGGCCGAGGTCGTGGTCGACACGCTGACGGGCGAGATGCGCGTGCTGCGCGCGGACGTGCTGCACGATGTCGGCGCGTCGCTGAATCCGGCGCTCGACATCGGGCAGGTCGAGGGCGCGTTCGTGCAGGGCATGGGCTGGCTGACGACCGAGGAGCTGTGGTGGAACAAGGACGGCAGGCTGATGACGCATGCGCCGTCGACCTACAAGATCCCGACCGTCAACGACTGTCCGCCCGAATTCCATGTGCGGCTGTTCGACAACCGCAACGCAGAGGACAGCATCCACCGCTCGAAGGCGGTCGGCGAGCCGCCGCTGCTGCTGCCGTTCTCGGTGTTCTTCGCGGTGCGCGACGCGGTCGCGGCAGTGGGCGACTACCAGGTCAATCCGCCGCTCGATGCGCCCGCGACGGGCGAGGCGATCCTGCGCGCGGTGCAGGCGGTGCGCGCCGCGCGTGGAGCATGACGCGATGACGGTGCAGATCGGTCGCCGCCGGAGTCCGCCGCGCCCGCCGTCGCCGCCGATGCACGTCGTGCTGTTCGGCGCGGGCCACGTCGGCCATGCGCTCGTGGCGCTGCTCGGCCGGCTGCCGTGCGTGGTGCAGTGGGTCGACGAGCGCGACGCGCAGTTTCCCGACGAGGTGCCGCCCAACGTGCAGCCGGAGCCGACCGACACGCCTGCCGCGCTGGTCGACGCCGCGCCGCCGGGTGCGTACTTCCTCGTGATGACGCACAACCACGCGCTCGATTTCGCGCTCGCGGAGCGGATCCTGCGGCGGCGCGACTTCCGGTATTTCGGCATGATCGGCTCGCGCACCAAGCGCGTGAAGTTCGAGCGACGGCTGCTCGGGCGCGGCGTCGAACCCGCGCGGCTCGTCGACATGACCTGTCCGATCGGAGTGACGGGGATCGTCGACAAGGCGCCCGCCGCGATCGCGATCGCGGTGTGCGCGGAGCTGCTGCGCGTGCGCAGCGCCGCGCACGGTGCGTCCGCGCACTGCTCAGCGCCCGCCGACGCGCTGGCCGGCGGGCGCTGAGCACGAAGCGACGCGTCGCGCATCGGGCATTGCCCGGCTTTTCAGGCGAGCGCCGCGTGCCGATGATGGAGGTCCCTGGTTTTCCGCCGCGGCTCCCTCATGATCGCCATCCTGAAGCAATCCCTGGCCTGTGCGCTGCTGCTCGGCGCGAGCGCGGGCGGGTTCGCGCAAACGCCGGCCGAGCCGGCCGCCGCGGCGCCGCTCGAACTCCACGTGATGAACTCGGGCGGCTTCACCGCCGCGTACAAGCTGCTCGCGCCGCGCTACGAGGCGGCGAGCGGCCGGCGCCTCGCGATCGCGTACGGCCCGTGGATGGGCGCCACGCCCGAGGCGATCCCGAACCGGCTCGCACGCGGCGAGCCGGCGGACGTCGTGATCATGGTCGGTTACGCGCTCGACGCGCTGATCGCGCAAGGGCGCGTCGACCCGGCCTCGCGCGTCGAGCTGGCCGATTCGCGGATCGGCATGGTGGTGCGCGCCGGCGCGCCGACGCCCGACATCGCCACGCCCGAT
>NZ_JAAGNW010000017.1:51264-54364 GCF_010645215.1 Burkholderia multivorans
GCGCGGCTCGGCGGCGACGCGCAGGTGCGCGGGAAGGCGACCATGATTCCGCGCATCCCGGTCGCGTCGAAGGTCGCGGACGGCACCTACGCGCTGGGCCTGCAGCAGGTCAGCGAACTGCTGCCGGTGCCGGGCGCGCACTTCGTCGGCAAGCTGCCGGAGTCGCTGCAGTCGGTGACGCGTTTCGCGGGCGGGGTGCCGGTCAACGCGCGGCATCCGCGCGAGGCCCGCGCGCTGCTCGACTATCTCGCCTCGCCCGAGGCGGCGGCCGACGTCGCGCGCACCGGGCTCGATCCCGTGCCGCCGCGTTGATGCGCGCGCGGCCCGCTTCGCCTACACTCGCCGTTTGCCGCGCGGCACGGGGCCGCGCGCGGATCGAACGGGAGCGGCGGGATGAGCGGGCAACAGGCATATCTGGATGAAATCGTCGCGGGCTGCGCCGCGATTCAGGACTGGCTCGCGGGCGTCGCGACTTCGGATGCGGCGCTCGATGCGATGATGGCGCACTTCGCGCCGCAGTTCACGATGATCGGCACCGACGGCGCGCTGTACGACCACGCGGCGACCCGCGCGCTGTTCACGCGTCTCGCGGGCCGCAAGCCCGGCCTCGTGATCACCTTCTCCGAGCTGCACGTGCTGAGCGCCTATCCGGGCGGCGCGGTGGTCAGCTACTGCGAGCACCAGACCGATGCGACGGGCCCGCTGCCGGCGCGGCGCGCGACCGTCGTGCTCGTGCAGGACGCGGCCGGCGGCGCGGTGCGCTGGGCGCATCTGCAAGAGACGTTCTGCAAGGACTGACGAGGCGCGCGGGCCGCGAGCCCGGGCTCGCGCCGGCGCGCTGCGCGATCGTCGTGCTTGCGCAGGACGCGGCGGCGGTGCGTTGGGCGCATCTTCAAGAGAGCTTCGGCAAGGACTGACGACGCTTGTGGGTCGCAAGCCCGGCTTCGTGCCGATTCGCGCGCGACCATCATGCTCGCGCACGGCGCAGCCGGCGGTGCAATGCGCCGCGGTATCCGCAGGAAACCTGCTTCCGAAACAGACAAAACGCGACTCCCGCGCGCCGGCATTTCGTCCGGCGCGTGATCTGTCATATCATCGCGCGGCGTGTAGGCGAACCGTAAAGTTCGCGCGCAGGGCGCGGCGGTCGGCCGGCACGCCATCGAGCAACAACGTGGGAGCGGAGAAGACGTGGAGCGGCATGGCATGACGCGCGCGGGGGCGCGGCGGGAGATCGGGGGCGCGGCGTGGCCGCGCGGGATGAACGGGGTGAACGGGAGGCGCGCATGAGCGGCGTGCGCCATCCGGCGCGCCGCCGCCGGCTCGCGGCAGCGGGTCGGCCGGCCGGACTGACACGCGCCCCGATGCTGGCGCTCGGTTGCGCGCTCGCGGCGTCCGGCGCGTTCGCGGCCGATGCGGAGCCGCCCGCCGCGCGCGACGACGCCCAGCATCATGTGTTGCCGGCGGTGCGCGTGTCGGCGGCGGCGGAGCCGGCTGCGGCCGGGTCGCCGCCCTTGTCGACGCCGCTGCAAACCGGCTCGCGGCTCGGGCTCGCGAGCCTCGATACGCCCGCGAGCGTCGATACGATCCGCGCCGACCAGATCGTCGCGCGCGGCGACCGCACGGTGCTCGACGCGGTCACGCGCGCGGCCGGTTTCGCGAACGACGCGGCGCCGGGCAACGGCGGCACCTCGCTGTCGGTGCGCGGCTTCTCGGGATCGGAATCGGTGATGACGCTGTATGACGGCGTGCGCCTCTATCCGGGCGCGGGCAGCGTCACGTTCCCGTTCGATACCTGGTCGGCCGAGCGCATCGAGGTGCTGCGCGGCCCGGCCTCGGTGCTGTACGGCGAGGGGGCGATCGGCGGGGTCGTCAACGTGGTGCCGAAGGCGCCGCGCCGCACGCGCGAAACCACCTTCGCGGCGGGCGTCGGCAGCCACGGCGGCAAGCGCGTGGCGTTCGACACGACGGGCGCGCTCGGGCCGATGCTGTCCTATCGCTTCTACCTGAACGATACGCGCTCGAACGGCACGGTCGAGCGCGGCGACGCGCATTCGACCGCGGTCGGCGGCGCGCTGCGGCTCGACGTGAGCCCGCAGCTGAGCGTCACGCTCGATTACGACTACGGCCGCCAGAAGCCCTCGACCTACTTCGGCGTGCCGGTGACGAACGGCGTGCTCGACGGCACGCTGCGCAAGCGCAACTACAACGTCGGCGACGCGACGATCGGCTACTACGACCAGTGGACCCGGCTCGCTGCCACCTGGCGGCCCGCCGCCGGCGTCACGGTCGACAACCAGTTCTACTACCTCGCGACCAACCGCCATTGGCGCGACGCCGAATCCTACGCGCTCGATCCCGCGACGCGACAGGTCACGCGCAGCGACTACCTGGAGATCTTCCACCGCGAACACCAGATCGGCGACCGCGCGAGCGTGCGCCTCGACGGGCAGTTGTTCGGCCGCGCGAACCGGCTCGTGGTCGGCGCCGAGTTCAACCGGATCACCTTCGACGGCTCGAACAATTCGCCGTATCGCGGCGAATCGGTCGTCGACGCCGATGCGTTCTCGCCCGGCCGTTTCGATAGTCCCGATCCGACCCGGCTGCGCTTTCGCACCCGCACCAGCCAGGCGGCCGTGTTCGCCGAGAACCGGCTCGAAGTGCTGCCGCGCCTCGCGTGGGTGAGCGGGCTGCGCTACGACCACATCGCGTTCCATCGCGACGACGTGCTCACCGGCGCGGGTTTCGACAAGACGCTCGCGCATACCGGCTGGCGCACCGGCTTCGTGTTCGAGGTCGCGCCGTCGCTGTCGGTGTACGCGCAGTACACGACAGGCGCGGACGGGGTCGGCTCGCTGGTGACGATGGCGTCGTCGCAGGCCAACTACACGCTCGCGACCGGCCGGCAATGGGAGGCGGGCGTCAAGCAGGAATGGCTCGACGGGCGCGCGTACTGGACCTTCGCCGTGTACGACATCGTCAAGCGCGATCTCATCAGCACCGATCCGCTGAATCCGGCGCGGCGTCAACAGGTCGGCCAGCAGTCGTCGCGCGGCATCGCGCGGCCGGCATCCCAACATAGCACCGGCGCGCGCGGATCGCA
>NZ_JAAGNW010000170.1:0-1795 GCF_010645215.1 Burkholderia multivorans
CGCGTTCAGCGCGATGAACGACCCGTCGTAGTGCAGCTCGGCGAGCGCGTGAAGCAAGGCGCCGCCCGTGCCCATTGCCGTCGGTTCTCGAACGATCGCCACCTGGCGGCCGGGATCGGCCGGCAGGCTCGCGACGAATTGCTCGACCTGCTCGGACTGGTAGTGCGTGCAGAAGACGAGGTCGCGCAAGCCGGCCCGCGCGAGTTGCTCGATGACGTAGTACAGGAATGGGCGTCCGTCGACGTCGGCCACCGCTTTTTGCGATGCGCCGATTTCGCTGCGCAGGCGCGTGCCCATGCCGCCGCAGAGTATCAATGCTTTCATGAGTTCGCAGGAGCCCAGAGTGCGGTTTGGCGAATCGCCAGCGAAAGCGGGGTCCAGGCGTCCAACCCAAGCTGTTCGCGGGCCCGGTCGATCGACGGCACGTACCGGTTGCCCGCACCCGGGCTGTTGGCCGCGCCTTCGACGACGACGGTTTTCCCCGGCGCGAGCGTGGCGACGACGAGGCGGGCGAGGTCGGCGATGGTGGTTTCGGCGTCGGAACCGACGTTGTAGATTTCCCGGTTGCCGCCTTTCAGCAGCAACTGCATCAGCCAGATCGCCAGATCGGCCGCGTAGAGATAGGTGCGTACGCCCTTGCCGTCGCCGCGAATCACGATCCGCTCCTGCGTCAGCGCGTCGCGAATGAAGTTGCCGATGGCGAAGTGACCGTCGAGCGGCAACCCGGCGCCCACGAACGCGAAGCAGCGGGCCGCGACGACCTCGCACGAGGTCTCGTGCGCGTGAATCGCGCCGAGCAGTTCCATCACGCGCTTGCCTTCACCGTAGGCGGTGCCGATGTCCGTCGTGGCTCCCGCCGTCCGGGACCTCTCGGTGAGCCGGGGCACCTCGACGGGCTGGCCGCCATAGGCGCCGCCCGAGCTGACCAGCAGGACCCGCGACGCGCCGCACGCCTTTGCACAGGCGAGGATGCGCTCGGTGCCGCCGATGATCGAATTCAGCAGGACCTTCGGTGAGCGGCCCGCGGCAGCCGACGTGTCGGTGGCCGCATGGATCACGTAGTCGACCGGCTCGCCAGGAAACGCGAAGTCCTGGATGTCGCCGGTGATCCAGTGCAGCCATCCGGCTCCGGCGATCCATGGATGCTTCTGCTTGAACCGGGCCGGGTCACGCGAGATGGCGAACACGCGGAACGACAACTGACGCGTCTCATGCAGCCAGTGGAAATACGCGAGCATCCACATGCCGAAGAAGCCGGTGGCGCCCGATACGAGCAGCGTCTTGCCGTCGAATTCGCGGCAGTCGACATGCTCGCCCAGTCGCTCGAAGTCGGCGCCGGCGATGTCCGTAAACGCGCGGGGTGCCATGGCGTGCGTGGCGTCGGGCCGCGTCATCGTCAGAATCCGATGCCGAGGTAGTTCTCGAGCTTCGTCGCGACGTAGTCGAGATGATCGGTCGTCAGGCCGGGGTAGATGCCGAGCCAGAACGTCTGGTTCATCACGATGTCGCTGTTCGTCAGGTCGCCGACCACCCGGTAGTTGCGCCCGATCATGTAGGGCTGCCGGGTGAGGTTGCCGGCAAACAGCAGGCGGGTGCCGATGCGGTTCTGATCCAGGTAGGTCAGCAGCTCCAGCCGGCTCACCGGGGCGTTGTCCTTGAGCGTGATCGGGAAGCCGAACCACGACGGATCGGAATCCGGCGTCGCGTGCGGGAGCAGCAGGAACTCCTCGCAGGCTGCGAGGCGGGACTTCAGGAAGTCGAAGTTCGCGCGACGTTTCGCGACGAACTCATCGAT
>NZ_JAAGNW010000170.1:1805-3979 GCF_010645215.1 Burkholderia multivorans
CGATGCGGTCGATCTGCGCGAGCGCGCACGCGGCCTGCATGTCGGTGATCTTGAGGTTGTAGCCGAGATGCGAGTACGTGTACTTGTGATCGTAGCCTTCGGGCAGGTTGCCGAGCTTCCAGCAGAAACGCTTGTTGCAGGTGTTGTCCTTGCCCGGCGGGCAGTAGCAGTCGCGCCCCCAGTCGCGGAACGATTCCGCGATCAGCTTGAGTTCCGTGTTGTTGGTGAAGACGGCGCCGCCTTCGCCCATCGTGATGTGATGGGCCGGGTAGAAGCTGAGCGTGCCGATGTCGCCGAACGTGCCGACCTTCTGGCCGTTGTAGGTCGCGCCGAGCGCGTCGCAGCAATCCTCGATGAGCCACAGGTTGTGGCGCTCGCACAGTTCCTTGATCGTGGCGAGGTTGTAGGGGTTGCCCAGCGTATGCGCCAGCATGATGGCCTTGGTCTTGCTGGAGATCGCGGCCTCGATGAGCGACGCATCGATGTTGTAGGTCCCGAGCTCGACGTCGACGAAGACGGGCACGGCACCGAACTGCAGGATCGGGTTGACGGTGGTCGGGAAGCCGGCCGCGACGCCGATCACTTCGTCACCCGGCTGGATCGCACGGTCGCCGAGCTTCGGCGAGGTCAGCGCGCTGAAGGCGACGAGGTTGGCCGAGGATCCCGAGTTGACGGTGATCAGGTGCTGGACCCCAAGGTATTGAGCGAGGCGCTTCTCGAATTCGTCGTTGAAGCGACCGGTCGTGAGCCAGCCGTCGAGGGAGGCTTCGACCATGTTGCGCAACTCGGGCGCGCCGATGACCTTGCCCGACGGCGGGATGACCGTTTGACCGGGAACGAAAGGTTTATCTGCGAACGCGAGCGACGCGTATTCGTCGACCAACGTGGAAATCTTTCGGCGCAGTTCGTCCTGCGCAAGCTTGTTGGAGTCGATGATGTCAATAGCCATTTGGGAGACCTTTACCTTCTGGATTTACTTATTGACCACGCGTCGCTGCGCGGCTTCTACGTAGTCTTGGATTTGCGCATGGCAGACCTGCTGCATGTTTTCGCCGTTCACGCGGGCGCGGTGCCAAGCCACCGTCGCTTCGATGGCTTTCGGCAGGTGCCAGTTCGGTTGCCAACCGAGGTACTGCTTTGCTTTCGAGCAATCGAGCTTGAGGAAGTGGGCTTCGTGCGGTTGTTCCGCGCCGTCCTGTTGCCAGCGCGCGCCGTTGCCGAACTGCTCGATCACGAGTTCGACGACGTCGCGCACGCTGCGCGCATCGTCGTCATTCGGGCCGAAGTTCCAGCCGCCTTCGAAGGCCGGACCCTTGTCGAACAGCGCCTGCGCGAGCACCAGGTAGCCCGACACCGGCTCCAGCACATGCTGCCAAGGGCGCACGGCGAGGGGGTTGCGCAGGACCAGCGGCACGCCTTTCTCGAACGCGGCGACCGCGTCGGGCACCAGGCGGTCGGCCGACCAGTCGCCGCCGCCGATCACGTTGCCCGCGCGCCCGGATCCGACCGCCACGCCGTGCTCGGCGTAACGCGCCGCCGGGAAGAAGGACTGCCGGTAGGCCGAGGTGACCAGTTCCGCGCAGCCCTTGCTGTTGCTGTACGGGTCGTAGCCGCCCATCGGCTCGTCTTCGCGATAGCCCCAGGGCCATTCGTTGTTCTGGTAGCACTTGTCGGACGTCACCATCAGCGCGGCGCGGACGCTGTCGCAGCGCCGCACGGCATCGAGCACGTGCACGGTGCCCATCACGTTGGTCGCGTAGGTTTCGACCGGCTCCGCATACGAATAGCGGACGAGCGCCTGCGCAGCCATGTGGATGACGATGTCCGGGCGGAACGCGACCATGGCCGCCGTCAGTTGCTCGCGATCGCAGATGTCGGCGAAGTGATTCTCTTCCAGCACGGCGGCGACCTCGGCGACCTCGAACAGGTTGGGCTGCGTGTTCGGCGGCAGCGCATAGCCGCACACCTTCGCGCCCATCGAGGCGAGCCGCAGCGACATCCAGCTGCCTTTGAAGCCCGTGTGCCCGGTCAGGAAGACGCGCTTGCCGTTCCAGAAGGTCGGATTTACCAGCATCGTCACTCCCAGGTTTTCCACGGAGCCCGACCGGTGGTCCAGAGCTCTTCGAGGTAGTTCTTGTCGCGCAGCGTATCCATCGGCTGCCAGAAACCGCGAT
>NZ_JAAGNW010000170.1:3989-11953 GCF_010645215.1 Burkholderia multivorans
CGTCGCCTTCGATGAGGTCGATCACGGCCGGGTTCAGCACGAAGAAGCCGCCGTTGATCCAGCCGCCGTCGCCGGTCGGCTTTTCCATGAACGACTGGACCTGGCTGCCGTTCAGTTCGAGCGCGCCGAAGCGGCCGGGCGGCTGCACGGCCGTCATCGTGGCGTGCTTGCCGTGCTGGCGGTGGAATGCGATCAGCTCGGATACGTTGACCGAGCCGACGCCGTCTCCGTAGGTCATGCAGAAATCGCCGTCGATGTAATCGCGTACGCGACGCAGGCGGCCGCCGGTCTGCGTGGTTTCGCCTGTATCGACCAGCGTGATGCGCCACGGCTCGGCTTTTTTCTGATGCACTTCGATCGAATTTTTCCCGAGGTCGATCGTGACGTCCGACAGATGCAGGAAATAATTGGCGAAGTATTCCTTGATCAGATATCCTTTATAACCGCAACAGACGATAAAATCGGTCAGACCATGCGCGGCATAGATCTTCATGATATGCCAGAGAATTGGTTTGCCGCCGACTTCAACCATCGGCTTCGGGCGAACGGAGGTTTCCTCCGAGATTCGGGTGCCGAGCCCACCTGCAAGCAATACAACTTTCATCTAAGCATAGCTCCTTCGGAATTAATGATAGGGCTGCCCCAGGGTTGATACCTGATCAGCGCATCAGCGCGTGCCGACACCAAACGGGCAATATGGGATCCAGGGTCCGTCTTGCTTGAACAAACATACGGAGCACGCGTCCTGCCATGGTTGGCGCTGGAACTGCCGGAACATCGGCGCACGTACCGATCGCGCCCGGCGGGGCACCGGCAGGCGCTCGTGTCGATCCGATTTGCCTCGTGTCGAGCGCTCGCAGCATGGTTCGGTTGCATGCCCGCGCAGGTTCCGCCGGTGGCGACACCCTAAGGCGCCGATGCCGACGACGTCGCCAAAAAACAACTTTTTGTATGAGGTAATCGACCGGACAGTGGGCTGCGCTCGTTCCGAGGCGTAATGATACCGTACGCCCACAGGCGCGCGAACCCTTTCGCCGCCCGATGGATCAGGTGCGAAGGGGTTCGGATCGCACGGCTTGGAAGATGCGCCATACGTCATGGGTCTGGCCAGGCGTTGCCCTCGGCGTGATCAGGACGGTTCGAGCGTATGAGTATTCAGACTCAGGCGTCGACCGGGAACAGCGCCAGTTCCACCGATTCGCAGAGACTGTGCGCGAGCACGATGTGCATTTCCTGGATCGTGCTGGTGCGGCCGCCCGGCGCAACCAGGGCGTAGTCGGCCAGCTCGGCTGCCGGGCCGCCGCCGAAACCCGCCAGCACGAGCGACTTCACGCCAGCCTGCTTGCACGCGTTCAGCGCCATCAGGATGTTCTTCGACTTGCCGGATGTCGTGATGCCGAGGAACACGTCGTTCGGCTTGAGCTTCGCGATCAGCTGCCGCGAAAAGACATGCTCGTATCCGTAGTCGTTGCCGATCGCGGTGATGATCGACGTATCCGTCGTGAGCGCCTCGGCCGGCAACGGATTGCGATCACGCGCGAGCTTGCTGACGAATTCTGCCGCGAGGTGCTGCGAATCAGCGGCGGACCCACCATTGCCCGCGACATACAGCCTTCCGCCAGCCTTGTAGCACTCGATGACGTGTGCCGTTGCTGCGGAAAAGACGTCGAGCAGCTTGGCGTCGTTGAGCAGGTCTTCTTTGGCGCGAAGGGACTCGTGAATATTGGTTCGCAGCGTTTCCGCTGGGCTGTGCGTCCGGATCATGGGATGAATCGTCGTTTGAGTTGCGCTAGTTTACTTTCAAACACGGGGCGCGGCAAAGGTAGATCTGTGAAGCTGCGCGCGATTGTGTATCTGTTTGTGCGCAAAGCCGTCCCTTACATTTGCTTTGTTTCGAATTACGCCGCATTGCTTATGATGCCGCATGCATCGGTGAGTTCGTCGCCTCGATGCGTCGCTGTTCCGGGTGCGCTCAGGGGCGTTTGAACATCAGCCCCAGGCGGTGCAGCGCGAAGTGCCAGCCGCGCTTCAGTTCCCCATTCCAGATCCGGCCGACCAGAACGGCGGCCCAGCCCCATGCGATCGCGAGCGGGCGCGGCAGCACGATGATCGGTGCACTGAAAACGAGAAAGGCCCAATGATAGCCGAACTGCGCGTGGAAGCGGCGGTAGGTGGCGCGCATGTCGCCCTGCCGCGCGAGTCTTTGTCTGAGCAGGTTGAACGGATAATAGCTGACGAGCATTTTGGACGTGAGCCGCCTGACGGCATCGCGCGGCAGTCCTGCTGCTTCATAGGTATTAAGAATACCGAAAAGATGCTCGACGAAGATCTCGGAGAAATCGTAGCCGCCTGAATTGGCGCGCTTGCATGCGAGCGTGTAGTCGAGCACATAGCTGTTCAGCCGGGCTTTCAGCAGCGCGCGCACCACGAGATGCACCTGCACGAGATTGCCGCCGCAGAAGTCGCGTGCGTCGACGTCCGGCAGCAATTGCTTGTTGATGACCGTGCCCGATATGAAGGTGATGAGCGGGCCGACTTCGTGGAGAAAGTCCGCGGTGCTGCCGAAGTCCCGCCGGCCGGTCGTGCCGCTCGGGCGTTCCTTGGCGAAGTCATGTTCGTATCCGTAGGACTTCAGGCAGACAACGCCATATTCCCGCTCGCGCAACAACTCGACAATGGCCTGGAGCCGCCCGGGCAGGTAGAGGTCGTCGTCGCCGAGGATCTGCACGTACTGCCCCCGCGCGAAGTTGAAGCACTGCGCGATGTTCGCGTCGGAGCCGATATTGGTGTCGTTGCGGATGTAGCGGACATTCAGGCCGGCCTGCCGCTGCGATTCGACGCGCGCAGCGGTGTCGTCGGGCGAGCAGTTGTCCGACACGAGGATCTCGAGCACGCCTTGCTCGATCAGGTCGCGGTCGGGCAGGAACTGGCGCAGGCACAGTTCGAGATATCCGGCCCGGTTGAAGGTGGGGATCGCGATGCTCAGGAGCGGGCGTGTCGGGGTGGCGTCGTGCATGCTGGGTTGAAGCATTCAATCGGGTTGGGCGGCGCTGGCGGTGAATGATGGGCGCTCACGCGCGACCGTGCAGGTGCGGGATCGCATCCGAAGGCGATGCCAGTTTGTGGCCGGGAGCGTAGTCCGCTTCATCCCCGACATAGAGCAGCGTGCCGATTCCGGCGCTGCGTCCGGCTTCCATGTCGGATTTCTTGTCGCCGACGAAAATCGACCGCGCGGGGTCGATGTCGTGCTCGCGGACGGCCTGCAGCAGCATACCGGGGGCCGGCTTGCGGCACGTGCACTGCTGGCGATAGGCGCCGATCCCGTGTTCCGGGTGGTGCGGGCAAAAATACACGGCATCGATCTTTCCATCAGCTTCGGCGAAGCGGTCGGAGATCCAGTTCATCAGGACTGCGAACTCATGCTCCGTGTAGTAGCCGCGACCGATTCCGGCCTGGTTGGTGATCACGATGATCTTGTATCCAAGGCGCGTCGCAGCGGCGACGAGCTCGAAGATGCCGGCCACGAACTGAATCTGGTCCGGCCGGTGTGCGTATGCAATATCGACGTTGATCACGCCGTCTCGATCGAGGAAGAGGGCTCGGTGACTCATGGGAGGATTGCGATCGTGCTGCGGAGCGAACGGGGTGCGCCGCGCTTAACCATGGTTGCCCTGCTCGTTGAGCCGGGGTGTAGCGGCCGGGCCGCGCCCGAATCGGATGCGCTTGAGGATCAGCCTGCGCATCGGCAATTCGATGGTCTTGTAGCAGACGATCGAGAGCGCGATGCTTGCGACCAGAAAAATCCCGGTCAGTACGGTGGCGTGGAGATGAATGCCCAGAGCGTTGACGCCATGCCCCATGATGCCGAGCAGCAACGCGTGGGTCATGTAGAGCGAGAACGAGGCCTCTCCGACGAGTTGAATGAAGGGGTGGTTGAGCAAGGAGATCTTGCGCGCCGTGTCGTTCGTCGCGCCTCCATGGATGAACAGCAGGAATGCCGGCACACACAGGCTGATCATCGCGACGGCGTTGCGGTTTTCATTGCCGATCAGATAGACGGCGAGCGGCGTGAACGTCGCCAGCTTGACGAGCGGGCCCACCGTGATTTTGACGCCGCGCTGCAGCAGCCGCGCCGCGACGATGCCGTAGAAGAACTCCGGCAGCCGGGCCAGCGGATGGTATTGCATGAAGTCGTAGATCCGCGGCGCGTGAAAATAGGTGCTCGCAACGCCGGAGGCGGTCGTCAGCAAGTACAGGAAAACCGCCAGGTTGATCAGGGTCGAGCTTTTTGTCGTTGCAGACCATTTCAGCAGCAAAGGTGCGCACAGGTAGAAACCGAACTCGGCGCTCAGCGACCAGGACACGCCGTTCCACGCCTGGCGCACGTTGGGGTGGCCGGGCAGCCAGTCGTGGACGAGGAAAATCTGGGCGATCGTACCGGGCAGGTTCCCCACGTAGCCGCCGAGCGGCGAGCGGAAGAGCGCGAAGGCGGCCAGCGACAGGGCGAGCGTCAGGATGTGGAGCGGATAAATGCGGGCAATCCGGTGGACATAGAACTCGCCCGTCGAACGCCCGGGCGACCATGACCAGGCAAGCACGAATCCGGACAGGATGTAGAAGTACGACACGCCCAGCCAGCCGATATTGCCAAGTGGGGTCAGGATGCCACCCCAGGTCAGGCAGGCATGGTGGACGGCAACCAGCAGGGCGGCTACGCCTCGGCCTGCGGTCAGCGAGGGGAGCCTCTGATAAGCTTTGCTCATATCTTTCATCTAACAACGGATGGCGTCGGGAGAGGCGTCGTGCCTAGGGCGAGGTCGCGTCCGCGGGGACGGGGGGCGTCGTCTTCGCAGCGGCACCGGTTTCCCGAACGGCCGACAGTCTAACAAACGGCGCTTCGCAGATCCGACTTTTCGATGTGGGCGGGGGCGTTCCTTCGCGCCAGCATAATGCGGCGCGCGGGGCGGGCGGGGAAAATGCAGACGCGATATCCGATCAGGCATACTGCGCGGCATCTTCGCATGCGGCGTGCCGGTCACGCGGCCGCGCTGGAGCCGGCTTGAGTCAGGCCACCTCATCGCGATGCTTTTATTGGCCAGGAAACCTGGGTAATCAGAGGGTTTGCCTCGAAGAGAATGGAATATCTATACGTGAATTCATTGCCATGTCTGTCAAAGGCTTTTCCGACGCAGTACGGAGAAAAAGTCGGTGATTATTTTTTCTCTCCGCTGAGAAAGCATATTTTCACCGAGCAAGGAATCAAGCGCTGGTACGCGCCGTTGCTCGCCGCCCGGCCCCGGGATGGGCGCGGGTTCGCGGCGCTCAATCTCGGTGAGTCGAGCGTGCTTCACGAGACCGTCCTGATTCCGCCCGGCAACGCCCTGCTGGTTGCGCATGCATTTGAAACAATGGCAGTGCGGATTCACGTCCCGTCACCGGGGACTTACTTCGTGGCGGCGCAATTCGTCCCGGTGCAGTTCGAGGGCGACTACGTCGTCTCGGTGTGTGCGAATGGGACGCGGACGTGGGATGGCCGGATCGGCCGTTCGGACCATGACGCCCGTCACGCCGTGTTCCTGCAGTTGGACGAGCCCGGCTTCGTCGACTTTGCCATCAACGCCGAGAAGGTCGGGCAGACGGTGCCGTGCCGGGCGAGGGTTCGTTATGCGCTCGTTCGCTGCGATGCGGCGACGGGCGCCCTCCAGTTACGGTGCGACGACTGTACCGCCGCGCTGGACGAGCAGGCGCTGGTCGAGGCGCATGCAGGGACGCCGTATCGGCCGGTCGTGCCGGCTGCGCCGCGCGTCAGCGTCGACGAACGCGCCGCCCTGTTCGAGCGCGAGTGGACGCTGCCCATCGAGTACATCGGATCGCAGTATCAGCGGACGCCCAGGGAATTCGTGGAACTGGTGCTGAGGAATCAGGCGCCGGCGACCAGGAAGTACTGCATCTTCATGATTCCGCGCTCCGGCTCCACGTTGCTGACCGAACTGCTGTCGAGTACCAACCGGCTGGGATTTCCGGGCGAATCGTTCGTCCCGGACGTGCTGCGGACGCTCTCTCTCACCTTTTCCGATCTATTTTCCGGTTATGAGTCGTTCCTTCCCTCGCGGCTGCGGACGGAGAACGGCGTGTTCGGGATCGAGATCGAATCGGAGCGTTTGCTGGAAGAGCCCGCGTTCTTCGCCGACATCCAGAGCTGGCGCCACGTTTATATCTGGCGCGAGAATATTCTCGCGCAGGCGATCTCTTATCAGATCTCGATCGAAACCGGGGTTTGGCATAATTTTTCGGGTGTCTCGCAGGACGAAAAATTTATTTATATTTCCCGGAAGGCGATTATCGACAAGGTTAATTTTCTGCTTGGCGCGGAGCAATTTTTCGAGCGCTATTTTGCCGAAAACGGCCTGTCTCCCTATACGATTTCCTACGAGTCGCTGGTTGCCGATCCGATTGGCCACGCGCGTCGAATCGGCCGGTACATCGCCGGCGACGACCAGCCCCTGACCTTCCTCCAGCAGGAGAAGGTCGTGCTGCAGCGAACCGCCAAGGCGCGCAACGCCTACTACACCTCGCTCGCGATCGGCGGCGAAGGAGAGCTGTGGGGCTACGACATCCATGAAACAGCGGAGCAATGCGCGGCCGTCCTGCACGGCGTCGATCTGACGATGCTGGATCTCACTATGGAGCGCACGCCCGTGCTGTTCCTGGCGAAGGACCGGCGGACCCTTTGCGATCGGGTCAACCGCTATGTTACCGGGCACCTGTCGTCGTTGCAGCCGCTCGCGGACGACGCATGAACGGTGGACGTCAGGGGCGGGCGTGGGCCCGCCCCGCTGGCCCGACCCGGATTATCGTCAAGACATCGGTAGATATTTCCGGGAGATTCGAACTGCAGGCTGGTTCGAGTAGAATCGCCCCTTTAGCCGATCGGCCTTTTCGCATTAAATCAGAATGAAGGTTATAAGCGCACCGTCCGCCGGATCCGAGGGGCTGTCGATTTCCATCGTTGTTTATCGACCCAACGCGGAATTGCTGGCGCGAACCCTGTCGTCGCTCGGCGTCGCCGTTGAAAAGTGGCGCGAAGCCGTGTCCGCCGGGCCGGTCACGCTGTTTCTCGTCGACAATGGCGGCCTGGGCGAGATGGGCGCCGCGATCACCGCGCTGGCTGCCCGCGGGCTCGCGTGCCGGATCATCACCGGTCACGGCAACGTCGGCTACGGCCGCGGCCACAATCTGGCGATCGCGCAAGCGACCAGCCGATTTCATCTGGTCTTGAACCCCGACGTCGATATCGATCCGCAGGCGTTTGTCGTCGCGTCCGCCTTTTTTGGCGCGCATGCCGACGTCGGCCTGCTGGCGCCGTACATCGCCGACAGCGTTCACGGCACCCAGTATCTGTGCCGCCGCTACCCGAGCTTGCTCGATCTGTTCGTGCGCGGGTTCTTGCCGCCGTCGCTGCGTGCGGGCTTCGACGCACGGCTCGCGCGCTATGAGATGCGCGACCAGTTGAACGCCGATGAGATCGTGTGGGATCCACCGATCATCAGCGGCTGCTTCATGTGGTTCCGTACGGACGTGCTGAAACAACTCGACGGATTCGATCCGCGCTACTTCCTCTACTTCGAGGATTACGATCTCAGCCTGCGGACGCACGATGTGGCCCGCGTCGCGTATGTGCCATCGGTGCGCGTCGTCCATTACGGCGGCGGTGCGTCGCGCAAGGGCAGTGCGCACATCCGCATGTTCGCTGCGTCGGCGTATCGCTTCTTCAATCGCTTCGGCTGGAGGCTGTGGTGAGCCGCATCGTGATCACGGGAGCGAACGGGCTGGTCGGACGCGCCGTGTGCCGGCTCGCGCTCGCGCAGGGGCATACGGTCACGGCGCTGGTGCGGCGTCCGGACGAGCGGTGTCCGCCGGGGGCCCAGGTATGGGTGCACTCGTCCGCGGATTTCGCCGGGCTC
>NZ_JAAGNW010000170.1:11963-14318 GCF_010645215.1 Burkholderia multivorans
CGGCATTCGATGCGACCAACGTGACGGGAACGCTGCGCGTCGCCGAGGCTGCGCACAAGCATGGTGTGTCGCGCGTGGTTTTCGCGAGCAGCATCAAGGCGGTGGCCGAGGGCGACCGGGGCCAGCCGCTCACGGAAGCCGCCGATCCTCGACCGGAAGACCCGTACGGCCTGTCGAAGTTGCGCGCCGAGCAGGCGCTGGCGCGGTACGGCGAGGCATCGGGGCTGGATGCGGTCGTCGTGCGAACGCCGTTGGTCTACGGCCCGGAGGTTCGCGCCAACTTCCTGCGCATGATGGATACGGTCTGGCGGGGTTTGCCGCTGCCGCTAGGCGCGGTTGCTGCGCGGCGCAGCGTCGCCTACGTCGACAACCTGGCCGATGCGCTGCTGCGTTGCGCGACGGATCCGCGCGCGGCGCGCGGCCTGTTCCACGTGGCGGACAGCGATGCGCCGTCGGTCGCCGCCTTGCTGACGCAGGTCGGCCTGGCGCTCGGTCGTCCGGCACGGCTGTTCCCGATGCCCGTCTCCGTGTTGCGCGCCGCGGCGTCGCTGGCGGGGCGCCGCGCGCAGATCGACCGGTTGACGGGCAGCCTGCAACTCGACACGACCCACATCGAGCAGGCGCTGGAATGGCGTCCGCCATTCAGCACCGAGGAAGGGCTCGCCGCCACGGCGGCCTGGTATCGGCAGCAGCGCCTCGGGACCTGATGCCTATGTCAATCACGATCCACTCCTGGACGGGGGCGGTGAGCGCAGCGCTGGTTGCCGCGCTCGCGTCGGCGGCGATCCTATGCCTGCTGCTCGTGACCGGCCTTGCCTGGCGGCTGGCGACCGATGTGCCCAATCATCGGTCGATGCACAGTCGGCCGACGCCGCGCGTCGGCGGTTGGGGCATCGTGCCGGTCAGCGCCGGGTTGCTGTTGTGGCTTGCGCCCGGCTTGTGGCTGACGATCCTGGCAGCCGTGGCGTTGGCTGCGCTGTCGCAACTCGATCACCGGCGCGGCTTGCCGGCGCGCGTGCGGTTCGCCGTGCATTTCGCGGCCGTTGCGCTGTTGCTCGCCCGGTATCCGGTCGACCTGCCCTGGTGGATGATCGTCGGCATCGGCTTTCTGATGATCTGGCTCATCAACCTGTACAACTTCATGGACGGCGCGGATGGCCTGGCGGGCGGGATGGCGCTGTTCGGATTCGGCGCGTATGCGTTGGCCGCGGGCATGGGACCGCACCCAAGCGATGAGCCGATGATCGCGGGGGCGGTCGTGGCGGGCGCCGCCGCGGGATTCCTGCTGCTGAACTTCCATCCGGCGAGGCTGTTTCTGGGCGACGCCGGTTCCATTCCGCTCGGCTTCCTCGCTGGCGCCATCGGTTATTGGGGCTGGCGCGCATCCGCGTGGCCCGTGTGGTTTCCGGCGCTGGTTTTCGCCCCATTTATCGCCGATGCAAGCGTTACACTTGTGAAACGTCTGTTACGGGGCGAGAAGTTCTGGCTTCCGCATCGGGAGCACTATTATCAGCGGATGGTGCGCGGCGGGATGGGGCATGCGTATACCGCCCTCTGCTGGTATGGCGTGATGGGCGCGGGCGTGCTGGTTGCGCTGTGGGCGCTGTGGCGTCCTGTCGCGCAGCAGTGGCTCGCGTGCGTTGCGTGGTATGGCGTGCTGGCCGGTTTCGGCGCGTGCGTCGATGTGTATTGGCGCCGCGCCCAGCGGGCCGCCGAACACCAATCCTGAGGTTTGCCGCCGATGTATCGAACAAAGTCATCCTGGTTGTCCTTGAGCGCGTTCCTGTTCGACCTGGTGGCGGTCGTGACGGTATGGCTGGCCGCCTACCTGGTCCGTTTCAACGGCGCGATCCCGCATGATTTCCTGAGCGGGGCGGTGACCGCGCTGGCCTGGGTGCTGCCGGTGTACGCCGTCGTGTTCCGCGTGCTGGGCCTGTATCGCGGGTTGTGGGTGTTCGCGAGCCTGCCGGATCTGTTGCGGATCTCGAAGGCCGTGGTCAGCGGCGGTCTCATCGTGATGATCGGTGCGGTCATGTTCCAGCCCTTGCCGAATATCCCGCGTTCGGTGCTGCTGCTGTCGCCGATGCTACTGTTCCTCGCCATGGGCGGCGCGCGCGCGTTGTATCGCGCCACCAAGGAGTTCTACTTGTATGGCGGGCTGGTCGGGCAGGGCAAGCCGATCCTGGTGCTGGGCGCGGGCACCGCGGGCGCGAACCTCGCGCGCGAGCTGTCGCGTTCGGGCGAGTGGCGTCTGGTCGGCCTGCTGGACGACGACGCCGCGAAGCATGGCCGCGAGGTCTACGGCCACAAGGTGCTCGGCCCGATCGACGAGCTGACGCGCTGGGCCCAGGCGAT
>NZ_JAAGNW010000171.1:0-5306 GCF_010645215.1 Burkholderia multivorans
GACACCTCGCTGACCTACGTGAACAACGCCAATGCGAACGGCGACAGCCAGGTCGGCCTCGGCAACGGCAACCTGCTCGGCAGTCGCTGGGGCCTGAAAGGCTCGGAGGATCTCGGCGGCGACCTCAAGGCGATCTTCACGATCGAGAACGGCTTCAATCCGAACACCGGCGAACTGGGCCAGGGCGGGCGGATGTTCGGCCGCCAGTCGTTCGTCGGGCTGGAAAGCGCGCGCTACGGGACGCTCACGATCGGCCGCCAGTACGACGCGCTCGCGGACGTCGCATGGCCCGTCACCGGCGACTACTACTTCGGCAGCGTGTACGCGACGCCGGGCGATGTCGACAACTACGACACGTCGTCGCGCACCAGCAATGCGATCAAGTACACCTCGCCGACGCTCGCGGGCTTCCAGTTCGTCGGCATGTATGCGTTGGGCGGCGTCGCGGGCAAGACGGGCTCCGGGCAGACCTGGTCGGTGGGCGTGGCCTATGGCAACGGGCCGCTCAGCGTCGCGGGCGGCTATTACTACGCGGCCAACGCGGCGCCCTCGACGGGCGCGCTGCGCAATGCATGGGGCGGCACCTCGGACGGCACCTTCGACGGCTCGCTCGTCAACGGCGGGTACATCTCGGCGAAATCGAGGGGCATCGCGCGCGCGGCCGTGCAGTACGTGGCGGGCCCGTTCACGCTCGGGATCGACTACAGCAATGCGCAGTACAAGCCCGATGCGTTCTCGACCTTCCGCGAGACCGAGAAGTACGACACCGGGCGCGGTTTCGTGAATTATCAGGCGAACGCGGCGGTGCTGGTCGGGGTGGGCTACAGCTACACGAAGGCGAGCGGCGATACGAGCGCGACCTACCATCAGGTGTCGGCGGGCGCGGATTACATGTTGTCGAAGCGGACCGACTTCTATCTGGTCGGCGCGTGGCAGCGCGCGAACGGCACGCAGCGCACGATGGACGGCGGCACGCAGCCGGCGCAGGCGTCGATCGGGTCGTATGGGTATGGCGGGAAGCGCACGCAGAGCATCGTGGCGCTGGGGATGCGGCATCGGTTTTAGGTCGCCGCGCACGCGGGTCGATTCGCACCGGCGCACGGCTACCGCGCTTTTGCCGCCGACTCGACCTGCGTCAAAGCAAGGGTTTCGTGGTGTTGTCGTGAATCCGCTGGTACGGACGGATTTCCTCGCGAGCGGCCCGCCAGGCTTCGGGATCCTGCTGTCTTGCCTTGGATCGCTCCATCGGCTTTCCGTTCAGATGGAATCGATTGGCTTTCTCTGTTTGCGCCTCCAGCACGCCCGGCAGTGCCTCGATCCCTGCCTGCATCGCGCTGAGATGCCGGGTCAGCGCTTCGCCCGAGGGTTCGGGCCTCATGTGCCGCCTCACGAACTTCGCCAGTTCCCCCTGCTTCGCGTCGAGCGCTTCCGCGGCATCCTTGCCCGACATTTTGCGCGCATACAACTCGTCGATCTTTCCGTACAGCATCCTTGGCTCGCAATTAAGCTTCATGCCGTGCTCGGAGGCAGTCTTGTAGATTTGGAACATGCACGCCCGATGGTTGCCATCCTCGTAAGCCTGATTCACGACGATCTGGAGTCGCGCCGCGACCGTGTTGGCGATGTTCTGCCACGCTCCGGCTTCGTTGATGGCCTTCATGCTTCGCTGGCGCGTGACCACCATGGGAGGAGCGGGAGGCTTGTCGCCACCGCGCAGCGTCGTCAATTGCGGGGATCCCGCGCGAGTCCGCGAGCCGGCAGCGGTCGCCTGGTCGGTCGGTCCGCTCTGCGTCGGCTCGAACGACAGCGAGGACGCCGATGACGACCGGCTGATACTGGGAGAGGTCATAACGCATGTCCGAGTGGTTGATCGAGAGACGATTGCACCAGCAAGCGGGATCGCGCAGGACGACACATGCGAAGTTCCATGCCGGCCCGCGAAGCGGCGACGGCAATGAAAAAGCCCGCCGGGCTTTCACCCGGCGGGCTCTCGTACCGCAACGGCCGGCAGTGCTTACGCCTGACCCTGGCTCGTCAGGAAGTCTTCATAGTTGCCGCCGAAGTCCGTCAGCGTGCCGTCCGTCTTCACTTCGACGATCCGGTTCGCGAGGCCGCTCACGAACTCGCGGTCATGCGACACGAAAATCAGCGTGCCTTCGAACTTCTCGAGCGCGATCTGCAGCGACTCGATCGATTCCATGTCCATGTGGTTGGTCGGCTCGTCCATCAGCAGCACGTTGTGGCGGCCCAGCATCAGCTTGCCCCAGATCATGCGGCCCTTCTCGCCGCCCGACAGCACCTTCACCGATTTCCGGATGTCGTCCGCCGAGAACAGCAGGCGGCCCAGCGTGCCGCGCACCATCGTCTCGTCGTCGCCGTCCTGGCGGTAGTAGTCGATCCAGTCCATCAGCGTGATGTCGTCCGGGAACTCCTCGTAGGTGTCCTGCGGCATGTAGCCGATGTTCGCGTTCTCGGCCCACTTCACCGAGCCGTGCTCGAGTTCGAGCTTGCCGAGCAGCGCGCGCAGCAGCGTGGTCTTGCCCGCGCCGTTCTCGCCGATGATCGCGATCCGCTCGCCCGGCTGCACCGACAGGTTGAAGTTCTGGAAGATCGTGCGCTCGTACTTCTTGGTGATGGTGTCGGCCACCACCGCGAGGTCGTGCAGCTTCTTCTCGAATTCGAAGCGGATGAACGGGTTCTGCCGCGACGACGGCTTGAATTCCTCGATCTTGATCTTGTCGATCTGCTTCGCGCGGCTCGTCGCCTGGCGCGCCTTCGACTTGTTCGCCGAGAAGCGGCGCACGAAGTCCTGCAGTTCCGCGACGCGCTCCTTGGCGCGGGTGTTCGCCGCGGCCTGCCGTTCGCGCGCCTGCGCCGACGCGAGCATGTAGTCGTCGTAGTTGCCCGGCCAGACCTTCAGCGTGCCGTAGTCCATGTCGGCCATGTGCGTGCACACCGAGTTCAGGAAGTGGCGATCGTGCGAGATGATGATCATCGTCGAGTTGTACTCGTTGAGCACGCTCTCCAGCCAACGGATCGAGTTGATGTCGAGGTTGTTGGTCGGTTCGTCGAGCAGCAGCACGTCCGGCTTCGAGAACAGCGCCTGCGCGAGCAGCACGCGCAGCTTCCAGCCCGGCGCGACGTCGCTCATCGGGCCGGTATGGAACTTCTCGTCGATGCCGATGCCGAGCAGCAGCGCGCCCGCGCGCGCCTCGGCGTCATAGCCGCCGTACTCGGCGAACTTCGCCTCGAGTTCGGCCGCGTGCATGTAGTCGTCGTCGGTCGCGTCCGGGTTCGCGTAGATCGCGTCGCGCTCCGTCATCGCGGCCCACATTTCCGTGTGGCCCATCATCACGACGTCGAGCACGCGCACGTCCTCGTACGCGAACTGGTCCTGGCGCAGCTTGCCGAGACGCACGTTCGGCTCGAGCGCGACATTGCCCCCGCTCGACTCGAGGTCGCCGCCGAGAATCTTCATGAAGGTCGACTTGCCGCAACCGTTCGCGCCGATGAGGCCGTAGCGGTTACCCTCCCCAAACTTGACCGAGATATTCTCGAACAGGGGCTTGGGCCCGAATTGCATCGTGATGTTGGCAGTAGAAAGCACAGCGTAGCCCGTTTAGAGATAGATCGACGGAAAACCGGGTATTTTAGCAGGAGTCGGTGAACTGCTGGGCGGCGGACCGCCAAAGCGCCCGCGATCGCGGGCCGCCGCGGCCATCCGGAAAGCCCCGCGGGGCGGGAGAAACGCGTTTCCCAGGGGAGAATTTGCCGGCATTCCCGCCGGCCGCGCACAAGCTTCCCCCAGCGGGCCGCCCATCGAGCGAACCTGTTCGCTCGATGTCAGACCCCGTTTTCATTGGATCCGACGGCGGCGCACGGCATGCGCCCGCCGGGCGCCGCCGCAATGACCTCGCGCCGCCCTACTTCGCGGCGGCCTTCTTGCCCGGGGCCGGCGCCTTGGGCGACGCCTTCAGTTGCGCGAACATCTCCGAGCACGGCACGCCCTTGTTGTTGCTCGGCGCGATCAGCGGAATCAGCGCGGCGAACGGGTTGATCAGGCCGAGCCCGACCATCGCGCCCGCGCGCAGCGCGAGCGCCCCCATGCTCACGCCGACATCCGGATTCTTGAAGGTGCCCTTCACGTACAGCGGCGAGCGCAGCGAGAACACCCGGAAGCCCTTGGTCTGCGGATGGATCGACATGTCCAGCGATTCGTCGCGCAGGTTGACCGTGCCGTCGACGCGGATCACCGCATCGTCGGTATCGAGCGCGAACAGCTTCGCATCGAGCACGCCGTTGGTCGCGGCGAAGTCCACCGCCGCGCAATTGATCTTCACGTCCTTGCCGCCGAACAGCTTCTCGTACACCACGTTCGCGACATTCAGGCCGGCCGCCTCCATCAGCAGCCGGCTGATCGCGCCGTCGGTGACGAGCGCCTTGACCTCGCCGTTGGCCGTCGCAGCGAGCGCCGCGGGCGAGTTGCCGGTGGCCGACAGCGCCGCGTCGCCGTTGATCTCGCCCAGCGCGGACTGCATCACCTTCTGCGTCGAGAACAGCTGCTTGAGCTTCAGGTGACGCGCCGCCACCGTGAAACGGCCCTTGAGCGGCGCGCCGCTGCCGTCGAGCCGCGCCTCGGTCGACAGCGAACCGCCTGCGACGCCGAACTTCAGCGGTTCGAGCGACAGCACGCCGTCCTGCATCACGATGTGCGTGTAGAGATCGGTGATCGGCAGGTCCGCGCTCTTGACCAGCTTCTTGCCGGTGAACTTGACGTCGGCGTCGAGCGCGCGCCAGCGGTCGGTGCGGAAGGTCTCGACCGGCAGCACGCGGCCGCTCGGCTGCTTCGTGGTGTCGCCGCGCTGAGCCTTGCTGGCGGCCGTATCCGCGCCGACGATCGGCGCGAGATCCGAGAATTGCAGCAGGTTCGACACCAGTTCGCCCGACAGTTTCGGCCGCGGCTCGCGCTGCTCGAATGCCAGCGTGCCGTGCAGATCGCTGCCGCCGACGCGGCCGTCGAAGTTCTCGTAGCGGAACAGGCTCCCGCCGCGCCGGAAGTTGCCGATCAGGCGGCCCTCGGTCGCGTACGGCGGCGTATCGGGCAGGGTCACGCCGGTCAGCGCATACAGGTGCGACATGCTCGCGCCCTGCAGCCACAGCCGCAGGTCGAGCGCGGCGAGCCGGGACGGATCGGTCAGCGTGCCGACCACCGCGAGCCGCGTGTCGCCCGCCTTCACGTCCGCCTGCAGCGGAAACGGCCGGGTCGCGTCCTGCAGTGCGAGCACCCCGCCGAGCTTGCCGGTGCC
>NZ_JAAGNW010000171.1:5316-14258 GCF_010645215.1 Burkholderia multivorans
GCCGTCGATGGGCACGCCCTTGTAGCGCCCCTTCACGGTCAGGCCGAACGCATAGGTCGGCCCCGCCGGCTTGGCGGCCGCGGCCGCGCTCGCGCCCGAGCCCGATGCCGCATCTGACGCGACACTCGCGCCCGCGGCCGCCGAAGCCCCCGAGGCGGCCGACGCATCCGACGCCGCCGTGGCGTTCGCCTTCTTGCTCAGTTGCGCAGCGCCCCGCTTGCCGACCCGCTGGGCCGAGGCGGCGCGCGAGGTGGCTTCCTGCTGCGCGAGTACGTCGCCGAGCGGAATCGGCTGGCCGAGCGTATCGATCGCGACGGTGAGATCGGCTTTCGTGATGGCGTCGCGATACGCGACCGTGCCTTTGGCAAAACCGAAATTGCGCAGCTCCACGTTCCACGGCGACGGCTGCGCCGACTGCTTGAAGGTGAAGGTCCAGGTGTTGCGGCCGTCGGCGAGCCGCTCTAGATCGAGCGCCGGATTGACGAGACGGATCGACGGGATCACGACCTTGTGCGCGAGGAGCGGCAGCACCTCGACCTCGGCTTGCGCGGCGTCGAGCGTGGCGAACGCGGGCGCCTTCGCCCATTCAGGATTGCCGATCACGATCTGGGTGGCGGAGACGCTCGGCCAGGGCACCCAGGCGCGCCAGCCGGTTTCGCCGTCGGGCCGTTGCCAGCCCAGCTCGAGGTCGCCGCGAATCTCGACCGGACGCCCGAGCGCCTCGCTCGCCTGTGCGTTGACCCACGGCTTCACGTGGTTCCAGTCGAACGTATAAATGAAGATGCCGAGCGCCGCGAGCAATACCACGACGCTGCCGGCGATCCATGCGGCCGATTTGCCGAGAGCTCGGGAAAGCGCCATGCCGGTTCCGTTGTTGTTCTGGGATCTGCCAGGCGCGCCGGGCGTGCCGTGCGCAAAGGCGCGCAGCGCGCGACGCGGCGAGGCATGGTGGGTATTATGGCGCACGTGCCGGGACTGCCCCGCCCCATTTACCCTTTTTTTCATTTATGACGGCAACCGCCCTGATCGACGCACGCGGCATCACGCGGCGCGATGCGTCGAGCGGCAAGACGCTTCTGGCCCCCACCGATTTCCGGCTCACGGCGGGCACGCGCATTGCGCTCACCGGGCCGTCGGGCTCGGGCAAGAGCGTATTCCTGCGCGCGCTGGCGCTGCTCGATCCGCTCGACGGCGGCACGCTGCTGTGGCGCGGCGAGCCGATCGCGCGCGCGGCGATCCCGCGTTATCGGCGCACTGTCGCGTATCTGCGGCAGCGGCCCGCGCCCGCCGACGGCAGCGTCGAAGACCTGCTGCGCTACCCGTATACGCTTGCGGTCTATCGCGACCTGCGGTTCGATCGCGCGCGCGTCGCGCAGCTTGCCGCACAGGCGGGCCGGCGCGACGATTTTCTCGCGCAGGCGGCGAGCGAGCTGTCGGGCGGCGAGGCCCAGATCGCGGCGTTGTTGCGCGTGCTGCAACTCGATCCCGAGGTGTTGCTGCTCGACGAACCGACCGCCGCGCTCGACCCCGAATCGACCCGCGCGATCGAGGCGCTGGTGGCCGCGTGGTTCGACGCCGCGCCCGAGGCGCGCGCCTGCCTGTGGATTTCGCACGATCCCGCGCAGGCCGCGCGCATCGGCCCGCGCCGTCTGACGATGCAGGCCGGCGTGCTGCACGACGGCGCATCGGAGGTCGCGCCGTGAGCCCCGCCCTGCAGGACCTGAGCCTCGTCGACGTCGGCATCGCGGCGGCGCTCGTCGCGGTCAACGGCGCGCTGTCGCTGGCCCTCTCGCTCGGCCTCGGCCGCAAGCTCGCCTGGGCGGCGCTGCGCACCGTCGTCCAGCTGCTCGCGATCGGCTATGTGCTCGGCTGGGTGTTCGCCCATGCGAGCGGCGTCGTGGTGGTGCCGCTGATGGCCTTGATGACGCTGATCGCGGGCTTCGCGGGGGCCGCGCGCGGCAAGCGCACCTATGCGGGCCAGCGCGCCGACAGCATCCTGTCGATCTGGTTCAGCAGCTGGTTCGTCGCGGCCGTCGGCCTGTTCGTCGTGATCCGCATCCATCCGTGGTATGCGCCGCAGTATGCGATCCCGATCCTCGGGATGATCCTCGGCAATACGCTCACCGGCGTCTCGCTCGGCGTCGAGCGGATGACCGAAGAGCTGACCGCGCGCCGCGATCGCGTCGAGACCGCGCTCGCGCTCGGCGCGACCCGCTGGGAAGCGGCCCAGGACGCCGCGCGCCAGGCGGTGCGCGCGGGCATGCTGCCGACCCTCAACCAGATGGCGGTGGTCGGCGTGGTGAGCCTGCCGGGGATGATGACGGGCCAGGTGCTCGCGGGCCAGTCGCCGCTGCAGGCGGTCCGCTATCAGATCGTCATCATGTTCCTGATCGCGGCCTCATCCGCGCTCGGCACGGTCGGCGCGGTGCTGCTCACCTATCGCCGCCTGTTCTCGGCCGAGCACCGCTTCCTCGCCGCCCGCCTGATCGAACGACGCCGGAAGCAGACGGCCGGCTGAGCCGCGCGCGCGGCGACGCTCAGCGCTTGATCGACACCGTGACGCGCGTGCCGTCGCTCATCGTGAGGGTCTTCGAGCCGCCGCCCGTCGGAATCGACACCCACTTGACCTGGCTCACGGTCACGGCCTTCGGACATTGCAGCGCCTTGCCGCCGACCGTCACCGCCTTGCGGCCCTGCGGCGCGCTGGCCTGGAAGCTCAGCTGCACGTTCGCGACGCCCTTGCTGTCGACCGACGGCGCGACCCGCACCTGGGTCTGCCGGACCATCGCGCCGTTGGCGTCGCGCGGCAGCGAATCGCTCTGCGGGCAGCCGTCGGGCACCGGCACCGCGCCCGACGGCGGCACCGACTTCCAGTTGAAGTCGTCGGTTTCGCCGGAGCGGAGCTTGCGGGTTTCCTGCGTATTGCCGAACAGTTTCGAATCGACCTTGACGGTGTACTGGAGCTGGCCGTCGTTGCCGCCGAGCAGGCTGGCGTTGATCGGCGGCGCAGCGCAAGCGGGGGCGCTGAGGAAGGCGGCCGCCAGGACGGCGGAACCGGTGGCGGCGATGACGGTGGTGACGCGTTGGCCCATGCTGACCTCCTTATGAGGCGGCGCCGCGCGAACGGTTCCGCCGGGTTATCGATGCATGATGCCTGCCAGTCTAACGCCAAGCGCCGCCGCCGGCGTTGACCTGACATCGGGTGTTACCCCGCTTGCGCGCCGCGCCCTTCACGCCCTCAGAAGCCGCTCAGCACGAGCTTGCCGATCGCGCGGCCGCGCTCGAGCAATTGATGCGCGCGCCGCAGGTTCGCCGCGCCGATCCGGCCGAGATGCTCGCCGACCGTCGTGCGCAGCGCGCCCGCGTCGACGAGCCGCGCCACCTCGGCCAGCAGCTTGTGCTGCTCGATCATGTCAGGCGTGCCGAACATCGCGCGCGTGAACATGAACTCCCAATGAAACGCCGCGCTCTTCGCCTTCAACAGTTCGACGGGCACCGGCCGCTCGTTCTCGACGATCGTGCAGATGCCGCCCTGCGGCCGGATCAGCGCGGCCGCCGCCGGGAAATGACGATCGGTGTCGTTGAAGATCAGCACGTAGTCGACCGTCGCATGGCCGGCCGCCTTCAGCTGCGCGGGCAGATCGCCGAAATGATCGACCACGTGATCCGCGCCCAGCTCGCGCACCCACTGCGCGGATTCAGGCCGCGACGCGGTCGCGATCACCGTGAGCCCGCCCAGCTGCTTGGCGAGCTGGATGCCGATCGAGCCGACCCCGCCCGCGCCGCCGATGATCAGCACCGACTTGCCCGCGTCCGCGCCCTGCGGCGACACGCGCAGGCGCTCGAACAACGCTTCCCACGCGGTGATGGCGGTCAGCGGCAGCGCGGCGGCCGCCGCGAAATCGAGCGTCTCGGGCTTGCGCGCGACGATCCGTTCGTCGACGACGTGATACTCGCTGTTCGCGCCCGGCCGCGTGATGCTGCCCGCGTAGAACACCGGGTCGCCCACCTTGAACAGCGTGACCCCGGGCCCGACCGCGACGACCGTGCCGGCCGCGTCCCAGCCGAGCACGCGCGGCGACGCCTCGGTCTGCGCCTTGGGCGCGCGCACCTTGCAGTCGACGGGATTGACCGAAATCGCCTCGATCTTCACGAGCAGGTCGCGCGCGTCCGGCTGCGGCATCGGCAGTTCGAGGTCGAGCAGCGCATCCGGGTGGTCGATCGGCAGGTATTGATGCAATCCGACAGCTTTCATCTTGGGCTCCTGGCAAAAACAAGTCTGGGACACGGCGCGAAGCGCGCGCCGACGCATGACCCGCATCGTAGAGCGCCCCATCATCATTAAAAAGCACCATAATCCCTGAAACATTTTCCGGATTATCAGAACAATGACCGATGCGCCGCCGCCCTCGCCCGACAAACCCCTCGACCTGCTCGACGTGGCGCTGTTCGTGCGCGCGGCGCGGCTCGCGAACGTGTCGGCGGCCGGCCGGGAGTTCGGGCTGTCGGCCGCGGTGGCGAGCGCGCGGCTCGCGCAGCTCGAACGCCAGCTCGGCGCGCGTCTGCTGCATCGCACCACGCGGCATCGGCGTCGCGGTGCGGCTCGGCGCGCTGAAGGATTCCTCGCTCGTCGCGCGGCGGCTCGCCGCGAACCGCCGCGTGATCTGCTGCGCGCCCGCCTATCTGGCCGCGCACGGCGCGCCGCGCCATCCGGCGGACCTCGTGCGGCACGAGTGCGTGATCCTCGGCGACCAGCGCGACTGGACCTTCGCGACGCCGGCCGGCCCGCAGACGGTGCGCGTCGGCGGACGGCTGAGCGCGAGCAACGGCGAGGCGATCCGCGAGGCCGTTCTGGCGGGCTTCGGCCTCGCGCTGAAATCGACCTGGGACGTCGGCCCGCACCTGCGCGACGGCACGCTCGTCAGCGTGCTCGACGACTACCCGCTCGCCGAGCCGGTCGCGATCTGGGCGGTCTATCCGAGCCGTGCGTTCGTGCCGTTGAAAACCCTCGCGTTCGTCGACTTCCTCGCCGCGCACTTCGGCGATCCGCCGTACTGGGACGCGCCGGCCCCGCCCGCCGGCTGACGCGCCGGCCGCGCGCCGCCCCGCTACAATAGCGAGTTGGCCCGCGCGTGCCCGCTGCCACACTTTTCTTTGCCCAACCACCCGCCATGACCACGAATCTCGTTATCCAGAGTCCCTCGCCGCTGTCCGACGCGCACTACAAGCCCCTGCTCGCGCTCGCCCGCGGCGCGCGCATCGTCGCGCTCGATCCGCACGCGATCCGCATCGAGGACGCCAGCCCCGCGCAGCAGCCCGATCTCGACGTCTACTGCGGCACCCATGGGCTCGACTACGGTTTCGTCGACGCCGGCCTGCGGCTCGCCGATTTCGGCCTGGTTGCGATGGATATGGATTCGACGCTGATCACGATCGAGTGCATCGACGAGATCGCCGATTTCTGCGGGCGCAAGGCCGAGGTCGCGGCGATCACCGAAGCCTCGAGGCGCGGCGAGATCCCCGATTTCAACGAGAGCCTCACGCGCCGCGTCGCGCTGCTGGCGGGGCTCGAAGCGAGTGCGCTCGAACAGGTGTACGAGACCCGGCTGCAGCTGTCGCCGGGCGCCGAGACCATGCTGGCCGGCGTCAAGGCCGCGGGCCTCAAGACGCTCCTGGTGTCGGGCGGCTTCACGTTCTTCACCGACCGCCTAAAGGCGCAGCTCGGGCTCGACCATGCGTACTCGAACACGCTTGAGGTCGTCGACGGCAAGCTCACGGGCAAGGTGCTCGGCGAGATCGTCGATCCCGACGTGAAGGCCCGCCTCGTGCGCGACACCTGCGCGGCGCTCGGCATCGCGCCGAGCCGCGCGATCGCGATGGGCGACGGTTCGAACGATCTGAAGATGATGGCGGAGGTCGGGCTGTCGGTCGCGTTCCGCGCGAAGCCCGTGGTGCGCGAGGCCGCGAGCGTCGCGTTCAACCACGTCGGGCTCGACGGCCTGCTGCGGCTGCTGTAACGCGCGGCGCAAGCCGGGTCCCGATGGAACAACGGCGCATGCGTTCTCCGCATGCGCCGTTTTTATCGACGCCGGCTTCGCGCGACGCGCGGAGCCGGCCGCGTCGTCAGCCGAACGCGATCCCGAACGCGCGCTCGACGCCCGCGCGCAGGTCGGCCTCGTCCTCGAGCCCGACGTAGAAGCGCACCAGCGTGCCCTGATGCGGCCAGGTCGGCCGCATCGACGCGACATCGTAGGGCATCGCCAGGCTGCAAGCGCACCTGCATGCTCGGCAGGCTGCGCAGCACGAGCGAGCAATCGTCGACCGACACGCCGATGCCGAGGCGCATGCGCGCAAGCTTGAGCTGCGCGTGCAGATCCGCGTCGGCCGTGATCGTCGCGCCCATCAGGAGGTCGCTGCCGCCCGACTGGTACTTGGTCAGCGCCTGGACCGAGATGTCGACGCCATGCTCGAACGGCTTGAACGCGAGCCCGGCGGAATAGGTGTTGTCGATCGCGGTCACGATGCCGCGCGCGCGCGCGACGGCGGTGATCGCCCGCACGTCGGGCACTTCCATCGTCACCGAGCCCGGCGCCTCCAGCCAGATCAGCTTCGTGTTCGGCTGGATCAGGTCGGCGATCACCGCGCCGATCAGCGGATCGTAGAAACGCGCGCTCACGCCGAAATCGCGGCTGAGCCAGGTGCCTAGGTCGGCGTTCGGGTTGTACGCGTTGTGCGGGATCAGCACGTCGTCGCCCGCCTTCACCACGCCGAAATAGACATTGGTGATCGACGCCAGCCCCGACGGCTGCAGCAACGCATGCGTGCCGCCCTCGATCTCGGCCAGACGCTGCGCGAGCGCGAGCGAGGTCGGCGTCGCGTGCAGCCCGTAGCGCCACTGGCTGTCGTTGCGCCAGTCCAGGTTGCGCATCGTCGCGAGATCGGGGAACACCACCGTCGAGCCGCGCTCGACCGGCGTGACGAACGAGCGGAAGCCGTCGGGAATCGCGTCGTCGGGTTGCACGATGCGGGTTTGCAGCGCGCGCTTGGAATTGGATGCTGTCATGACCGGGTAAGTCCGTCTGCTGCCAGGAAATGCGACGCGCCCGACCAGGCGCATCGCGCGGGCGCCGGCACGCCCGCGTTCGGGCGGGCCGCGCCGGAGTACGTCATTCTGCGGTGCTCACGTTGCGCACGCCGCCGACCGGCTGCCCGACATTGGGCGGCGGCGTCTCGCGGCGCGCGGGCGGCGTGGCGGGCGCGCCGCCCACGGGATGCAGCACGATCGGCTGCGGATCCGACTCGTCGCTGTTCATGCGGTCGGCGTTCAGCGCGCCCGCGGCGTCGAAGTGGCCGACCCAGACGCCGGTGATGTTGGTGCCGTCGTTCGATTCCTCGACCTCGAGCGTGTCGCCGTCGCGATCGCCCGCGAGCAGCACGACCTCGCCGGTATCGCGGTACTGGTACTCGCCGTGCACGCCGGGCTCGTCCTGCTTCGGCCCGAGATGCACGACGATCGGCCGGCCGCCGAGCGTGCCTTCGTAGCGCTGCAGCTTCGCGAACGCCGGATCCGGCTTGAGCGGCCGCGCAGGCGCCGTATCGTCGCGCAGCACGGCTGCGCCCGACGCGCCCGAGGCGGGCGTCGCCGCCGGCTGCGCATACGCCGCGCCGACGGTCCAGATCATGGCGGCCAGCGCCGCCCATCGCATGCCCAACTTCACACCCACCTTGCTTGACTCCGTCAGATACGTTCGAAGATTGCGGCGACGTTCACGCGCCGCCCGTTCACATGGCCCCCGCCCGCATCCGCGCCGGGAGCCGCGGCATCACGCGTTCAACCAGGCCTCGACTGCCTGCCGGGTCGGAATCGGCGCGACCGCGCCGAAGCCCCGCGTCGACAACGCCGCGGCCGCGTTCGCATAACGGGCCGCCGCGAACGGATCGTCGCCCGCGACGATCCGCGCGACGAACGCCCCGCCGAAACAATCGCCCGCCCCGGTCGCGTCGACCGCCTCGACCACCTGACCCGGCACGAGGCGCCGCGCGTCGGGCGTCGCGACATACGCGCCCTCCCTGCCGAGCTTCAACGCGACGATGCGCGCGCCGAGCGCGAGCAGCGCGTCGACGATCGCGTCGCGGTCGTCGAGGCCCGTCAACGCCGTCACGTCGTCCCAGCTGGGCAGGCAGATGTCGGTATGGCGCAGGGCTTCGAGCATCACCGCGCGGGCGCGCGGCAACGGCCACAGCTTCAGGCGCAGATTGGTGTCGAAGCTCACTTGCGCGCCCTGCGCGCGCGCATGCTCGATCGCCGCGAACGCGGCATCGCACGCGCTGGCGCCGATCGCGAGACTCACGCCCGACAGGTGCACGACGCGCGCGGCGGCGAGCGCGTCGAGCGGCAGGTCGCGCGGCGCGTAACGGCTCGCGGCGGAGCCTGCGCGCAGATAGTCGAACTGATGACCGTGCGCGCCGTGCGACACGAAATACACCCCGGTCGGCGCGCTGCCGTCGAGCTTCACGTGGCTCGCGTCGACCTGCTCCCGCTGCCACAGCGCGCGCAGCAGGCGGCCGAAATGATCGTCGCCGACCGCGGACACGAAGCCCGCCCGCGCGCCCTGCCGCGCGGCGGCGATGCAGAAGTTCGAGGTATCGCCGCCGAAGCCCTGCAGATAGTCAGGCGCGCCGGGATGCGACTGGTTGAACTCGACCATCGCCTCGCCGAGCGCGAGAATCTCGGGCGTGCCGTCCAGCCGCGTCGTCGTCATCGTTCAGACCTCGCCCCAGAGATCGTGGCCGTCGGCGCCGGTGATGCGGACCGACACGAAATCCCCCACCTTGTAGCGCTTCGACGCCTTGGCCGCCGGCTCGACATAGACCACGCCGTCGATTTCCGGCGCATCGGCCGCGGTGCGGCCGATGCCGCCCTCTTCATTGACCTCGTCGAT
>NZ_JAAGNW010000172.1 GCF_010645215.1 Burkholderia multivorans
TCTGCCGGATCTGGCCTATACGCTGCAGGTGGGGCGCGAGGCGATGGAAGAACGGCTGGCGCTGGCGGTGAGCGGGATGGCGGAGCTGACGCGCAAGCTGTCGGCGTATCTCGCGGGCGACGCGGCGATCGACGCGCTGTATCGCGGCCAGGTCCGGCACAACAGGGAAACGATGGCGGTGTTCTCCGCCGATGACGAACTGCAGGAGGCGATCACGAAATGGGTCGCGCGCGGCAAGTTCGCGAAGGTGCTGGATCTGTGGGTCAAGGGTCTCGCATTCGACTGGGGCGTGCTCCATGGCGCGGACCGTCCGGCGCGCATGAGCCTGCCGACTTATCCGTTCGCGCGCGAACGGGTGTGGCTCGATCGCCGCGCGATTCTGGGCGAGGCCGCGCCGGAGGCGTGTGCGTCGTCCACCGGAGGCGCGCCGACGTCCACGCCGCCCGATGAAGCGCTCTCGGGCCTGAGCCTGTTCGCGCCGGTCTGGCAGCGCGCGCACGTCGCGCATCCGGCCGCTTCGGCGACCGGCGGCGATGGCGTGCTGATCGTCGGCGGCACGTCGTTGCAGCAGCAGTTGCTGCAACGGCAACTGGGCCGCGCGCAGGTCGCGGACTTCACGAGCGGCGCCAGCGTCGACGAGATCGCCGACGCGCTGCTGGCGCACGATCCGTTCGCGCATCTGATCTGGCTGGTGCCCGATGCGGAGCCGTCCCCGGTCGACGGCGAGCAGCCGATCGCGGCCCGGCACGAGGGCGTGCTGCATGGCTTCAGGCTGGTCAAGGCGCTGCTGGCCGCGGGCTACGGCGCGCAGCCGCTCGAATGGAGCGTGCTGACGACCCGCACGCAGGCGGTCGTGGACGGCGACACGCCTGCGCCCGCGCACGCGGGCGTGCATGGCCTGACCGGTGTGCTGGCGAAGGAGTATCCGCACTGGAAGGTGCGGCTCGTCGATCTGCCCGCCGGCGCAGCCTGTCCGTTCGACGCCGTGCTCGGCCTGCCCGCCGATCCGGACGGCAACAGCTGGGCATGGCGCGCGGGCCACTGGTACCGGCAGCATCTGCAGCCGGTCGAGACCGGCGCATCGTTGCGGCCGCAACGGGATCACCGGCGCGGCGGCGTGTATGTGGTGATCGGCGGCGCGGGCGGCATCGGCGAGGCGTGGAGCGAGCACATGGCCCGCGCGCATGGCGCGCAGGTGGTCTGGATCGGCCGCCGTCCGCTCGATGCGGCGATCCAGGCCCGCATCGAGCGCGTCGCCCGCGTGGGCCCCGCGCCGCTCTACCTCGCGGCCGACGCCAGCGATCGCGCCGCGCTCGAACAGGCGCGCGGCACGATCGAGACGCGTTTCGGCGCGATCCACGGCGTGGTGCATTCCGCGCTGGTGCTGGCCGATCAGGCGCTGGCGAATCTCGACGAGGCGCGCTTCGTCGCGAGCCTGACGGCCAAGATCGATGTGAGCGTGCGGCTCGCGCAGGTGTTCGGCGGCGCGCCGCTCGATTTCGTGCTGTTCTTCTCGTCGCTGCAAAGCTTCTCGCGGGTGCCCGGGCAAGCCAACTACGCGGCGGGCTGCACCTTCGCGGATGCCTTCGCGCGGCACCTCGGCCGGCAGTGGACCTGCCCCGTGAAAGTGATGAACTGGGGCTGGTGGGGCAGCGTCGGGGTGGCTGCAGCCCCCGCTTACGAGGCGCGCATGACGCGGCTCGGCCTCGCCGCGATCGAGCCCGCCGAAGGGTGGGCGGCGCTCGCGCGGCTGCTCGACGGCCCGCATGATCAGCTGGTCGCGGTGAAGACGACCGCCGCGCCGCGCCCGCGGGTTGCGCTGGCTTCTCCGTCCGCGTCCGTGGCGGTCGCGGCGGTGGAGGCGGTGGAAGCGACCGACGACGCGCAGTTGCGGCGGCTGGGCGTTGCAAGGTTCACGCAACTGATCGGCGATCTGCTGCATATCGAGGCCGGACGGCTGGATCCGGCGGAGTCGCTCGCGGCCTACGGCGTCGACTCGATCTCGGTGACGCAGCTGTGCGGGCTGCTCGGCGGCGCGTTCGCCGACGTCAATCAGGCGCTGTTCTTCGATTGCCGGAGCATCGACGATCTCGTCGCGCACTTCCTTGGCACGCAGCGCGCGGCGCTGGCGGCGTGGGTGGCGGGGAACGCGGCCGGGCCTGCCGGCGCTGTGGCCGACGCGCAGGCCGTGACGACGGACAGCGGGGTCGGCGTCGCGGCGGGCGAGCTGTCCGTCGCGCAGGCCGATGCGGTTGCGCCGATGTCTCCCACTACCCCGCACGACGACATCGCGATCGTCGGTCTCGCGTGCCGCTTTCCGGGGGCCGATTCCGCGGAGGCGTACTGGCAGATGCTGCTCGACGGCGCGCAGGCCGACAACCGGGGGCCGGTGCGCCGCTGGCCGGCGCGCCACGCGGACGGCGCGTCGACCGCGCCGCAATCCTGGGGCGCATTCCTGGACGAGGTCGGGCATTTCGATCCGGGCTTCTTCGGCATTCCGCCGCTGCAGGCGGACGCGATCGATCCGCAGGAGCGGCTGTTCCTGATGAGCTGCTGGCACGCGCTCGAAGACGCCGGTTACGCGGGCGACGCGCCGCCGGCGCCGGGCGCGCGCGCGGCCGACGAAGTCGGCGTGTTCGTCGGCGTGACGGCGGCGAGCTACAACCTGATCGGCTTCGAGCAGACGCTCGCGGGCCGGCCGCAGGTCACGGCGCTGTCGTTCGCGTCGATCGCGAACCGCGTATCGCATGCGCTGGGCCTGAGCGGGCCGAGCCTCGCGGTGGACACGATGTGTTCGTCGTCGCTGGTCGCGCTGCACATGGCCTGCGAAAGCCTGCGGCGCGGCGAATGCGGGATGGCGCTCGCCGGGGGCGTAAACCTGAACCTGCATCCGGCGCGACTCGACGCGATGGCGCAGGGCAAGCTGATCTGCGAAGACGGCGAGAGCCGCAGTTTCGGCGCGGGCGGCAAGGGCTTTCTCGCCGGCGAGGGCGTGGCGGCGGTGGTGCTGAAGCCGCTGGCCGATGCGCGGCGCGACGGCGACGCGATTCATGCGGTGATCAAGGGCAGCGCGACCGGCCATGGCGGAACGACGCTCAACTACTTCGCGCCGTCGGCGCGCGGACAGGGCCGGGTGATCGCGAAGGCGCTGGAGCGCGCGGGCGTCGCGCCCGACCAGGTCGCGTATGTCGAGATGCAGTGCACGGGCGACGAGGCCACCGACGCCGCCGAATTCGACGCGATCAAGGCCGGTTACCGCACGGGCCGGCGCACCGGTGCGCCGCTGCGGCTCGGTTCGGTGAAGCCGAATATCGGACATGCGGAGGCGGCGGCGGGCATGGCGCAGCTGATCAAGGCGGTGCTGCAGCTCCGGCATCGCACGCTCGTCGGCACCCTGACGCGCGGCGAGCCGAATCCGCAATGTCATTTCGACGGCGCCAACGTCGCGATCCAGGCGGCGCGCGAGGCGCTGCCCGACGGTCCGCTGTTCGTGGCGGTCAATGCGGCGGGCGCAGGCGGGACGGCGGCGCATCTGGTCGTCGCGGCGGTAGAGGCGGCCCCGCCCGCACGCGACGCGGGGGACGGGACGGCGCGGGTCGTCGTGCTGTCCGCGCGTTCGCGCGCGGCGTTGCAGCGCTCGGCGGCGTCGCTGGCCGGGCATCTCGAACGCATGCCGGCGGGGGCGCTCGGTCTCGCGGATCTGGCCTATACGCTGCGGGCGGGACGCCGTACGTTCCGGCATCGGCTCGCCATCGTGGCTGACACGGTCGACGCGGTGCGGGCGGCGCTGCGCGAGGCGCGGCAGCACGACGGGGAGGTCGACGACGGCCGCCTGTTCATGTCGCCGTTGGAAGGCGCGGCGGCAGGCGCGGCGCGGGCCGTGGACGGCGCGCGCGGCGAGGCGGCCGGGCCGGCCGACCTGGCGCGGCGTTGGATGTCGGGCGGGGCGGTCGACGGCGGTGCGTGGGACGAGGGGGCGCAGGCGGGCCGGCGGGTTTCGCTGCCGGGCTATCCGTTCGAGTTGCGCGCGTGCTGGCCGGACGGCGCTGAAGTGCCCGCGCTGCCCGTGCAGGCGTTGCAGCGGGCGGCGAGCGCTCCGGCGCATGGGCCGGTTGTCGCGGCGCGTGCGCCGCTGCCTGCCGCGTTGCCGTCGCAGACGCGGGACGATGCCGCGCCCGAGGCAGTGGTGCCGGACATGCCCATCACGCTGCTGCAATCCGTATCGACGCCGGACGAGGCGCGCGCACAGATCGGCACGCAGGTCGACGACATCGCGGAGCACCTGCACCTGCCTGCCGCGCCCGAGGCAGCGGCCCTGGACACGCCCATCACGCTGCTGCAATCGGTATCGACGCCGGACGAGGCGCGCGCGCACATCGGCACGCAGGTCGACAGCACCGCGGAGCACCTGCACCTGATGACGGTGGGGATCCTGTACGTGGTGATGAGCGACAAGGGCGTGGTGTTCGACGAGCGTCCCGGCCCGGACGGCGGGTTCGCGCTCTATCCGCGTCCCGCGCAGCCGCTCGGCGCGGCGGCGTCGCGCGTGCTCGAACGTCTGCTGGCGGGCGATGCGGGCATGCCCGACACGGCCGGGGGCGGGCTGCTGCAACGGCTCGGCGCGCGCACGATGACGCTGGCGGGCCGTCTGGCCGAAGCGTGGCCGGGCCGCGCGGCGCGTGCGTCGTCGACCGGCTGGCTGGCGCTGCTGCCGGGCGGCGAAGGTCTGATGGCGGCTTATCTGCTGACGCTGCTGGCGAAAACGCCTTATCTCGTCACCGACGCGACCGGCGCGCGGCTCGCGCTGCCGGACACGATCCGCAGCCGCAAGCAGCTCGATGCGCTGCGCGGGCAGTACGAGATCAACCTGCGCGCGCTGCCCGAGTACCAGTCGTACTGCGAACTGCTGGCCGGCATCGTGAGCGGCATGCTGGACGGCGTGCGTCCCGGCCCCGAACAGGTGGCCGAGGCGAACGCGCTGCTGGTGGACCTGTTCACCGCGCCGTCCAAGCTGGCGTTCCTGAACCGCCTGACCGCCACGTTGAGCATGACGGAACGCTTCGCCGGGCGGCGCACGCTGTCCGTGCTGGCGATCGGCGCGGGCGGCTTCGAGGTGCTGGCCTCGATGGTCGACGCCGCGCCGCGCGATGCGCGGATCAGCTATCAGGTGGTGTCCGGCTGGCCGCGCATCGCGAGCGGCGTCGCGGAGCTGGGGCACGAGCGTTTTCCGCATGTCGCGTTCTCGTCGTGCGCGCCGCAACAGCCGGGCGCGCTGGCCGAGTACGTGGGCGCGCGCCGCTTCGACGTCGTGATCGTGAACACGCAGGATCCGTGCGCGCGCGAAGCGGCCGCGCTGTTCGACACGCCGTCGCGCGCCGGTCTCGTGTTCGTCACGGCGCCGGTCGAGACGCGCGGTCTCGCGCTGCTGCTCGATCTGACCGGAACCTGGCCGACCGTCGCGGCGCGCGATGCGGGCGACGGCGCGAGCCGGCCCGACGCCGCGCTGATGCGCGCGGGCTATCGGCGGCACGCGGTGGCGGAGTCGGTGCTGACGGTGTTCAGCCGCGAGGCGGCGGCGGACGCGGCCGGCGCGCCGCCGGAGGCGGGCATCGACGCGTCGCAACTCGCGGAGATCCATGCCGTGCTGAGCGCGATCTTCGCGGATGCGTTGCCGGACGACGCCCCGCTCGATCCGGACGGCAGGCTGGCCGACGCGGGCCTTCCGTCGATGTCGTGGGCGCTGATCTTCGCGAAGCTGCAACAGCGCTTCGGGCCGCGCGTCGAGCCGGGCTTGTTCGCCGGGGCGGACGAGACGCTGAGCCTCGCGTCGCTCGCGCAGCGGCTGGCCGGCGTGCTGGCGCACGCCGACGCGCCGCCGCCCGTTCCCGACGATCTCGGCGAGCGGGTCATGCAGCGGCTGGTCGACGCGGGCCGGGCAGAGGCGCCGCTGGCGGATGCCTCGCGGGCGACGCGGGGCGTCTTCACGAGCGCGCGCGGGCAGGTGTACGAATATTTCGAGCAGGGCAGCGGACCGGCGCTGATTTTCCTGAGCGCGCTGGCATTCAGCCAGGCCGTGTGGAGCGGACAGATTCAGGCGTTCGGCGAGCGCTACCGGTTGATCTTCCCGCACCTGCCGGGCCATGGCGGCAGCACGCCGACCGCGCCCGGGTTCAGCTTCGAGACCGTGGCCGACGAGCTGGTCGAGCTGATGGATGCGCTCGACGTGCGCGACGCGCATCTGGTCGGCTGGTGCGTCGCCGGCAACATCGCGCAGCTGCTGGCGCTCCGGCATCCGCGCCGGCTCGCGTCGCTGGCGCTGGTGTGCACCACGCCGACCGACGCGCGCATGCGCGGCATCACGCGTCAGGATCTCGAAGACTATTCAGCGTCGCCGTTGCTGAGCTATCAGATCGAGTTCAACAACATCTACCACGAGGCGTTTCTCGCGCCGGAGGTCACGCAGAGTCTGGCGATCATCCGGCAGACGCACGTGCCGGTCGAGTCGCAGGCGTTGCTCGGCTTCATCGGCAGCCTGTTCAGTTTCGACACGCGCGGACGTCTCGGCGAGATCGCCGCGCCCACGCTGATCGTCGCAGGCAGTCATGACATCGCGTTCCCGATCGATCAGGTTGCGTTGCTGAAGGACGGGATCCGGCACGCCCGCTTCGTCGTGTTCGAGAAAGGCGGCCATCTGCCGTTTCTCAATCAGCGTGCGCTGTTCAACGAGACCTTGGGGACGTTCCTCGCGGATGTGGAGACGGGCGGCCGCGTGCCGGCCGCCGCGCTGAGCGACGGATGAGCACGGCCGCGCTGGTTTCTTGATCGAAGGCAAATACGAAAAGGGAATTAGCGCGGCATGCGATATTCGAAAAAACAGATAAGAGACGGAATTAATCGGAATGAAGAAATTCGAGTGACTATTGCTCCGTTTGAAATCACAACATTGACTGTCACCGAACGGTTCGCTATGGTAGACTCCGTTTCGAAAGTTGCGATGAAGTTTTGTGAGTTGCATATGGCGTTGCCTCTAGGCGGCGGGAAACATTTCCCCGTATAGGCGCGGCGGCGTCTGGGTGCGTTATGAATCTGCAGTCGCGAAGTCCTGTTGTCCGATTCCCCCCAGCACTCCACTCGCAAAATCGCATGACCGGTCGGTTTTTGGCCGGGCGCCGGGTTATGCCGCGTTGATTTCCGGTATGAGGCCGGCCTTCCGACGGATAGGGAAAACCTGCTTCCGGCAACGCTTGCTGGCGTCGGAGCGCCGCTGTATGGGCGTTTGCGCCGCCGGGAAAAGTAACGCGCAGCGCCGGCGCGTCGAGCCGGCCGCATGCGCATTCCGGAAAATAATAATAAATACCTTTTTTCATCGAACCAACAATAAAAAAGCTGACTTGAACGGAAAAATTTTCTGATTCCGGTAATGGGCGTCGCGCACTCCGATGACGCGCGTTTCATCCGGCGAAAAGCGGTCGGGTTGAACCATGCGGCAAACGTAAAAAGCGGAAAACCTGGAGATACGCACGGGGGATGCATCGGTGGGTAAAGACAATGCTCGGCGCGCTGATTGCGACGGCGTCGCCGTGGTCGGAATGGCGGCACGCCTTCCCGGGGCGAACGATTATGCGCAGTTCTGGGAAAACCTGAAAAATGTTGTGGATAGCGTGCGCGAGATTCCCCCGGAGCGTTGGGACGTCGAGCGCTATTATTCGCCGGTTTCGCAGGATCTGAACCGGTCCGTCAGCAGGTGGGGCGGCTTCAGCGAGGGCGTCGACCGGTTCGATCCGATGTTCTTCGGCATCTCCCCGCGCGAGGCGCGCGTGATGGATCCGCAGCAACGGATCCTGCTCGAACTGGCGTGGGCCTGTCTCGAAGATGCGGGCTACGCCCAGGACGCGCTGCGCGGCAGCCGCACCGGCGTGTTCGTCGGCGTGATGAATTTCGATTACCGCGAACGCCTGACCGATGCGATCGGCCCGATCGCCGGGCACATGTCGACGGGCGCGTATACGGCGCTGATCCCGAATCGCCTGTCCTATTACTTCGACTGGCACGGCCCCAGCGTGCCGATCGATACGGCCTGTTCCAGCTCGCTGGTCGCGCTGCATCACGCGGTGCGCGCGCTGCAGCTGGGCGAATGCGAGCAGGCGCTGGCGGGCGGCGTCAGCGTGCTGTGCAGTCCGACGCATTTCGTGTCGTTCTCGAAGACGGGGATGCTGTCGCCGGACGGCCGGTGCCGTTCGTTCGACGAGCGCGCGAACGGCTACGTGCGCGGCGAGGGCGCGGGCCTGCTGCTGCTCAAGCCGCTGGCGCGCGCCCGCGCCGACGGCGATCGCATCTATGGCGTGATTCGCGGCACGGCCGTCAATCATGGCGGCAAGGTGCGCACCGTCACCTATCCGAACCCGGATGCGCAGGCCGACGTGATCGCGACCGCGCACGAACGCGCGGGCGTGCCGCCCGACACCATCGGCTATATCGAAGCGCACGGCACCGGCACGCCGAAGGGCGACCCGATCGAGATCGGCGGCCTGAACGCGGCCTTCGCCCGGCTCGCCGCGCACTACGGCCGCACGCTCGCGCCGCGCTCATGCGGGCTCGGCACCCTGAAGGCCAATGTCGGCCATCTCGAACCGGTCGCGGGCGTGGCGGGCGTGATCAAGGTGCTGCTGGCGATGCGGCACCGGACCCTGCCGGGCCTCGCGCATTTCCAGCAGCTGAATCACCGCATCGATCTGTCGGCGGGGCCGCTCTATATCGTCGATTCGACCCGCGACTGGCCCGCGTTGCACGATGACGACGGTCGGCCGCTGCCGCGCCGCGCGGGCGTCAGTTCGTTCGGCTTCGGCGGCGTGAACGCGCACGCGGTGATCGCGGAGTTCGTCGATGACGACGCCGACCGGACGCCGTCCGGCGCGCCGGACCCGGCGCCTGCCGGGCTGGGCGAACTCGTCGTGTTGTCCGCGCGGACGGCCGAACGGTTGCGCGCGCATGCAGCGCAGCTGCTCGCGTGGCTCGGCGAGCCCGCGCAGCAGGCAGTGGCGCTGGCCGATCTCGCCTACACCCTGCAGGTGGGGCGCCCGGCGATGGCGCACCGGCTGGCGCTCGACGCGTCTTCGCTCGACGCGCTGCGGCGCAAGCTCGCGGCGTGGTGCGCGGGCGAGCCGGGGCTCGACGGCGTGCATGCCGGCGAGGCCCGGGAGGACGACGGCGTGCTGTCCGCGCTCGGCGCGCAGGGCGGCGCGAGCCTCGTGGCCGGCCTCGTCGCGGGCGGGCAGCGCGCGAAGCTGCTGGAACTCTGGTCGCTGGGGCTCGCGGTCGACTGGGGCGCGTTGTACGGCGCGCATCGTCCTCGACGGATCGGACTCCCGACCTATCCGTTCGCGCGGGAACGTCACTGGGTCGCGGCGCCCGGCGGGACCGGCGACGCCGGACGGACGGAAGCGTCCACGCCGGCGGAACCGGCGCACGCGCCGCTGTATTTCGAAGAACACTGGATCGAGGCGGCGCTGCCGCCCGCCGGCGCGCGCGAGATCGGCACCGTGCTGTGCTTCGCGTCGCGCGCGGCAACCCGGCGCGCCGTCGCCGCGCATTTCAATGCGCTGGCGCGGCCGGTGCGGGTCGTATTCGTGTCCGGCGACGCGACGCAACCCGAGCCCGACGTGGAACAGGTGACGTGCGACGATCCGGCCAGTTACCGGGCCGCGTTCGAGCGGATCCAGGCCCGGCATGGCCGGGTCGACGGCGCGCTCTATCTGTGGCCCGTCGAGGACGCGTCGTATCTCGCCGACAGCGCGCCGATCGTCGCGCTGCTTCAGGCGGCGGGTGCGACCGGGCTGATCGCCGGGCCGATCCTGCTGGCGGCGCAGGGCGATGCGGCCGGGCAGCGCTGCCACTGGGAATCGTGGCTCGGCTTCGAGCGGTCCGCCGGCCGGGCGCTTGCCGGCGCGCCGGTCGCGGCGGTCTACCGGGTCGCCGCGGGCGCGACCGACCTCGCGGCGTGGGCGCGCACGCTGGATGCGGCGCTGCGCGCGGAACGCATCGAGAGCGGCGTGTACGGCGAGGCATCCCGCGAAGTCTGCCGCCTGCGGGCGCTCGATCCGGACGCCGCCGCCGCGCCGCCGCTGCGCCGGGGCGGGGTCTATCTGATGACGGGCGGGCTGGGCGGCCTCGGCCGACACTTCGCCGGGTATCTGCTGCGCGAGTGGGCGGCGACCGTCGTGCTGATCGGACGCGCGCCCGTCGACGCGGCGCGGCAAGCGCTGCTCGATACGCTGGCGGAGCGGGGCGGCCAGGTGCTGTACCTGAGCGCCGACGTGACCGACCACGCGCAGATGGCCGAGTGCCTGGCCACGGTGAAGGCGCGCTTCGGCGCGCTGAACGGCGTGTTCCATGCGGCGGGCGTCGCGTGCTGGGAGGGCCTGCAGGCGATCGACCGCGAAACCTTCGCGCAGGTGCTCGCGCCGAAGGTGGCGGGCACGCTGGTGCTCGATCGGTTGCTGCACGACACGCCGCTCGACGTGTTCTGCTCGTTCTCGTCGGTGGCGGCGATCGTCGGCGATTTCGGCGCGTGCGCGTACGCGGTCGGCAACCGCTTTCAGATGGCCCACGCGCGGCTGCGGCAGGCGCGCGGCGCGCCCGGCCGCACGCTGGCGATCAGCTGGCCGCTGTGGCGCGACGGCGGCATGCACGTCGGGGACGCGCAGAGTACGCGCTTCTATCTGCAATCGAGCGGGCAGCGCCTGCTGGAGACGGCCGAAGGCCTGGGCGCGTTCGAACGCCTGAGCGCGGGGCCGGGGAGCCACGGGCTCGTGATGGCGGGCGAGCCGGAACGGATCCGGCGCCTGCTGGGGCTGGATGCGCACCGCGAGCAGCCGGGCGTCGCCGTGGACGTTGCCGTGGACGCGCCGTCCGGCGACGAGACGCCGCTGCAGTCGCGCGTCGAACAGGATCTGCTGCGCGTCGCAAGCGAGCTGCTGCAGGTGGCGGCGGACCGGCTGACACTCGATCGCAACTTCGCCGACTTCGGCTTCGATTCGATCAACCTCGCGGCGCTCGCCACCACGCTGACCGGCCGCTATGGCATCGAACTGCTGCCCGCCGTGTTTTTCAGTCATCCCACGCTGGAGCGGCTCGCGCAATTTCTGGTCGAGCAGCACGGCCCGGCCTTGCAGCGCTTCCATCGGCGCGCCGCATCCGATGCACCGGTCGCGCCGGACCCCATTCCCGCTTTGTCTTCGATCCGGGTCGACAGCCACGCTGCGGACGACGACATCGCCGTGATCGGCGCGAGCGCGCGCTGCGCGGGCGCGCACGATATCGACGCGATGTGGCGCATCCTGGCCGAAGGTCGCAGCGCGGTGGCGGCGGTGCCGCCGGACCGCGAAGGCGGATGGGCCGGTTTCGAGCCGCATGCCGGGTTCATGGCGCGCATCAGTACGTTCGATTCGCTGTTCTTCGAGATCTCGCCGCGCGAGGCCGAGGACATGGATCCGCGCCAGCGCCTGCTGCTCGAAGAAACCTGGAAGGCGCTCGAAGACGCGGGCTACGGGCCGGCGCAACTGGCGGCGGGCAGCGTGGGCGTGTTCGCCGGCGTCGAGGCGGGCGACTACGACCGGCTCGCGCGCGCGCCGGAAGACGGCGAAGCGCCGATCACGTCGAACCACGACGGCATCCTGGCCGGCCGGCTTGCGTACTTCCTGAACCTGGACGGACCGGCGCTGGCGGTGAACACCGCATGCGCATCGGGGCTGGTGGCGCTGCATCAGGCCTGCCAGAGCCTGCGCGCGGGCGAGTGCGACACCGCGATCGTCGCGTCCGCGAACCTGCTGATCACGCCGCGCGGGTATCGTCAGATGGACGACGCGGGCATGCTGTCGCCGGGCGGCCGGTGCCGCGCATTCGATGCGGACGCGGACGGCATGGTGCCGGGCGAGGCCGTGGTGGCGCTGGTGCTGAAACGCGCGGCGCACGCGCGGCGCGACGGCGATCGTCTGCTGGCGCGGGTCGCGGGCAGCGGCATCAACGCGGACGGCCGGACCAACGGCATCACCGCGCCGAACGGCGCGGCGCAGACCCGGCTGATCGAATCGATCTACCGGCGGCATGGGATCGATCCCGCGCAACTCGACTGGGTGGTCGCGCACGGCACCGGCACGAAGCTGGGCGATCCGGTGGAGGTCAATGCGCTCTGCGATGCGTTCCGGCGCTTCACCGCGCGCACCGGATATTGCGCGCTGAGTTCGATCAAGCCGAATTTCGGGCATGCGCTCGCGGCGTCCGGACTGTTGAGCGTGGTCGCGCTGATCGAGGCGATGCGGCGCGAGACGATTCCCGCGAGCGTGAACTGGGCGCAACCGAATCCGTACAGCGCATGGCGCGACGCGCCGTTCTTCGTCAACGACGCCAACCGCCCATGGCCGCGTCGCCGCGAGGGTGCGCGAATGGGCGCAGTCAGCGCGTTCGGGATGAGCGGCACGAATGCGCATGTCGTGCTGTGCGAGTGTGGCGAGGACGCGGACGCGCCCGCGCCCGGCGAGGTCCGCGCGCCCGGCGTTCCGCCCGCCGGTCTGTTCGTGGTGTCGGCGAAGAGCGCGAAAGTGCTGCGCGAGCGGCGCGCCGATCTCGCGCAACGCTTCGAATCCTGCGAGGACGCGCGCGAGCTGGCCGACCTCGCGCATACCTTGCTCGACCGGCGGCATCACTTTGCATACCGCCACGCGGTGGTCGCCGGCAGCGCGGCCGAAGCGGCACGGCTGCTGCGGCAGGACGACGCAGCGGGCGAGCGCCGGGTCGCGCGCGATTTCAGGCCGCAGCCGGCGCAGCAGCGGCGGGTCGACGCATTGCTGGCCGAATGCGCGTCGCTCGGTGATGACGCGGCGCGCTGGCGCGCGGTGCTCGCCGAGCTTGGCGACCTGTATTGCCAGGGCTATGCACCGCCCGCCGCGCGCGTGCTGCGCGGCGCGCCCGCGAAGCTGACGCGCCTGCCGCCGTACCCGTTCGCGCCGGTCCGGCACTGGGTTCGCGCGGCGGACACACCGGCCGCGCCGGACGGCGCGCGGGTTCCCGCTGCCGCATCCGTCGCATCGGCTGCGCCCGACACAATCCTTGCGCGCGCAACCGATGCGCCCGCCGGACGGATGGGCGAGACGGTGCTGCTGGCGCCGGTCTGGGACCGCGTCGAACCGCGCGGCGCGGCCGCTGCGCCGCGCGGCCGCATGCTGGCGGCGGGCCTGTCCGATGCGGCCTGGCAGGCCGTCTGCGCGATCGATCCTCACGCGGTGCGCGTGCCGCTCGACGCGATCGGCAGCGAAGCCGCGCTGATGCGCGCGCTGGATGGGCAAGGGCCGGTCGATCAGGTGATCTGGCAGGCGCCGCCCGCTGCCGCGACGCCGGACGAACCGGCATCCGCCGCCGATGAGCACGGCCTGCTGGCCTGTTTTCGTTTGATCCAGGTGCTGCTTGCGCGCGGCTACGGCGAGCGCGCGTTGGGATTCACGGCGTTGACGGTCCGCGCGCAGTCGATCGGCGCGGGCGATCCGGTCGACGCGGCGCAGGCCGGCGTGCACGGCCTGATCGGCTCGCTCGCGAAGGAGCGCCCGAACTGGAAGATCCGGCTGATCGACCTGCCCGCGCCCGATGCGGTGCCGCTCGCCGACCTGCTGGCGCTGCCGCCCGACCGGCGGGGGCATGCATGGGTGCACCGCTACGGCGAATGGTATCGGCGGCATCTGGCGCCGGTGCGGCCGGGCGCGGCCTGGACCGCCCCGTACCGGCGGCGCGGCGTGTACGTCGTGATCGGCGGCGCGGGCGACATCGGCGCAGCCTGGAGCGAGCATCTGGTGCGCCGCTGCGACGCGCGCATCGTGTGGGTGGGGCGGCGCGCGCCCGTCGCGGACCTCGATGCGCGGCGCGCACGCCTCGCGGCGTTCGGCGAGGCGCCGCTGTACCTGCAGGCCGACGCGGGCGCGCCCGGCGCGCTGGAGGCGGTGCGCCGCACGGTGCTCGAACGGCACGGCGCGATCCACGGCGTGGTGCACGCGGCGATGGTGTTCGGCAATCAGGCGCTGGCCGGCATGAGCGAGGCGCAGTTCCTCGCGGTGCTGCGCGCGAAGACCGAGACCAGCGCGAACCTGATGCGCGCGTTCGGCGCGGATGCGCTCGATTTCCTGCTGCTGTTCTCGTCG
>NZ_JAAGNW010000173.1:0-4484 GCF_010645215.1 Burkholderia multivorans
TTCCGCCGCGGCGGCGTTGATGCCCGTCAACGGCAGTGCGAACCGGGCCCCTGGCGCGTACCGCTCATGAGGTCAGCACGATCCGGCCGTCGACCGAGCCGCTGCGCAGCGCGGCGAACGCCTCGTTGATGCGGTCGAGCCGCTCATGATGGATACGCGCCCGCACCTTGCCTTCGGCGGCGAAGTCGAGCGACTCCTGCAGGTCGCGCCGGGTGCCGACGATCGAGCCGCGTACGGTGATGCCGTTCAGCACGGTCGAGAAGATCGGCAACGGAAACTCGCCGGGCGGCAGGCCGTTCAGCGCGACGGTTCCGCCGCGCCGCACCATGCCCAGCGCCTGGGCGAACGCGCCGCGCGACACCGCCGTCACCAGCACGCCGTGCGCGCCGCCGATCGCCCGGCGAATCGCCTCGGCGGGATCCTCGCGCGAGGCATCGACGACAAGCTCGGCGCCCAGCTGCCGCGCGAGTTCGAGCTTCGCGGGGGCGACGTCGACGGCGGCCACATGCAGGCCCATCGCGACTGCGTATTGCACCGCAACGTGCCCGAGCCCGCCGATCCCGGAAATGGCGAGCCATTGCCCGGGCCGGGTGTCGGTGACGCGGATGCCCTTGTAGACGGTCACGCCGGCGCACAGAATCGGCGCGATCTCGTCGAAGCCGACCTTATCCGGCAACCGTCCCACGTAGTCGGGATCGGCCAGCACGTATTCCGCATAGCTGCCGTTGACCGAATAACCGGTGTTCTGCTGCGCATGGCACAAGGTTTCCCAGCCGGTCTGGCAGTATTCGCAGTGCCCGCAGGCCGTATACAGCCACGGCACGCCGACCCGGTCGCCCTCCTTCAGATGGCGCACGCCCGCGCCGACCGCCGCGACCACGCCCGCGCCCTCGTGGCCCGGGATGAACGGCAGCGTCGGCTTGACGGGCCAATCGCCGTCGGCCGCATGCAGATCGGTATGGCAGACGCCGGATGCCTTGATGTTGACGAGGATCTGGCCGGGGCCGGGCGTCGGCACCGGCACCTCCTCGATCCGCAGCGGTTCGCCGAATGCATGCACCACCGCCGCCTTCATGTACTGCCCCATGTGTCGCTCCAGTCAGTCGAGGATGGGGCCCAGTATCCGCGCCGCGGGTGCGCCGGCGCTTGACGCGCATCAAGCGCGACGCCGCACCGGCGAATCGACGCTTCAGCGGCCGTGCTTCGGTTCGAACGGCGGCAGGCGGCTGGTCGATTTCAGCTCGCGCATCGACACGGTGCTCAGCAGTTCCTTGACGCCCGGCAGCGCGCGCAGCCGATTCAGCAGGAAGCTCGAGAACGAATCGAAGTCCTGAGCGAGGATCTGCAGCAGATAATCGTGCTGGCCGGTCGTGTTGTGGCAGGCGACGACTTCCGGCATCGCCATCACGCCGGCCTCGAACGCACGGCAGGTCTTCTCGGTATGATTGTCGAGCGAGATATTGACGAACGCGATCACCCCGAAGCCGAGCGCGCGGCGATCGAGATTCGCCTGGTAGCCCGTGATCACGCCTTCGCTCTCGAGCCGTCGCAGGCGTTTCCAGCACGGCGACGCCGACAGCGACACGCGTTCCGCCAGTTCGGCGTTGCTCAAGCGTCCTTCCTGCTGCAGGATCGTCATTATCTTCAAATCTGTTTCGTCCAGTTGCATCCGTTGCGTCTTTCCTTTTATGAATTTTTTTCAAGATAGAAGATTCTGCTGAATGATGGACGATTCGGGAATCAAATGGAAAGACTATTTTTCGCTCGGCTCTCTACACTGAGCGACTTCGCCGCCCGCCCGACGCTGCGCGGGCCGGCCTGATCTTCCGACCGAGGAGCCCCAACATGACGAACTATCACAAGAAGGACATCAACGGCCATCCGCTGCATCCTGAGACGCAGATGATGTCGTACGGCTTCGACCCGTTCCTGTCCGAGGGTGCGGTCAAGCCGCCGGTCTTCCTGACCTCGACGTTCGCGTTCCGCTCGGCCGAAGACGGCGCCGATTTCTTCGACGTCGTGTCCGGCCGCAAGGCCCTGCCGCAAGGCGAGGCAGCCGGGCTCGTCTATAGCCGCTTCAACCATCCGAACCTCGAGATCGTCGAAGACCGCCTCGCGCTGCTCGACGGCACCGAAGCCGCGGTCGTCACGTCGAGCGGGATGTCGGCGATCAGCGCCGTGTTCCTCGCCTTCCTGCGCCCGGGCGACCAGCTCGTACAATCGGTGCCCCTGTACGGCGGCACCGAAACCCTGATCGGCAAGATCTTCAAGGAATGGGGCGTGACCGCGCATCCGATCGAGAACAGCCTGTCGCCGCAAGCGATCGGCGCGGCGCTCGAAGCGGCGGCCAAGCAAGGCCCGGTGCGGATCTGCTATGTCGAGACCCCGGCCAACCCGACCAACTCGCTGATCGATCTCGACGGCCTGCGCCGCGAACTCGACGCGTTCGAGGCGCGCCACGGCTATCGCCCGATCTCGGTGTGCGACAACACGATGCTCGGGCCGATCTTCCAGAAGCCGGCCGAGCATGGCGTCGACCTGTCGGTCTACTCGCTCACCAAGTACGTCGGCGGCCACAGCGACCTCGTCGCGGGCGGCGTGACGGGCCGTAAGGACCTGATCGGCAAGATCCGGCTCATCCGCAGCGCATTCGGCTCGCAGCTCGACCCGCATTCGTCGTGGATGCTGATCCGCTCGATGGAAACGGTCGTGCTGCGCATGAAGCAGGCCGAACGTACGGCGCGCAAGGTCGCCCAGTGGTTCACGACGAATCCGCACCAGAAAGTGGCCGTCTATCACCCGGAATTCATCGAGGACGATGCATACCGCGCGGCCTATGCGCGCCAGTGCACCGGCGCGGGCTCGACCTTCGCGTTCGTGCTCGACGGCGGCCGCGCCGACGCGTTCCGCTTCATCAACGCACTGCACCTGTTCAAGTCGGCGGTGAGCCTCGGCGGCACCGAATCGCTGATCTGCCATCCGGCCTCGACCACCCACTCGGGCGTGCCGGAAGCCGCGCGCAAGGCGGCGGGCGTGTCCGAGGGCCTGATCCGGATCTCGATCGGCCTCGAACACGAGGATGACCTGATCGCCGACCTGGACAATGCATTCCGCCAAATGATCGCCGGCGCAACGCGCTAACGCGGCACCACCACGCCACGCCACGCCGCGCGGACATCCTTCCGCGCGGCGCCTGCCCCTCTCTCCTGCCTGCCGTCACGCCCCCGCGGCGCATGACTTCCCCCATCGCCGACGACGCATCGGCATCCTGATTAATCCCGCGGTACGCTCCGCGCGGAACCCCGGCCGGACACCCAACGCAGTTGACAAATGCAAGGCGCTTTCTATAACAGGAAGTGCCTTGGGCACCCCTCGCCGACCGGCGACGCGACCCTCGCTCCGCTCGTGCGCGACGCGGGCGTCGTCGCGCCCGATGCGCATAACAAGCCAGACAGGAGACTTCCATGTCATCCCCATCCCGTCTCATTGGCCGTCATCTCAGCTATGCGATGGCCACGGGTCTGGCCGCGTTCGCGGCCGCGATGCCCGGCGTCGCGCAGACCCTCCCGAACGGCGACAGCCAGTCCATCCGCCATGATTCGGAAAAAGCGCGCGAACTGAAGGAACCGTCGTTCCAGACCCGCGAGGAACGCCTCGCCGCGCAGCCGCTGGATTGGCGCAAGACCGTCGGCACGCCCACGCCGCGCACGCTCACGGCCAAGGAGCGCAAAGCGCTGCAGAACGCGCGGCGCGGCGCCTCGGCAGGCGGCGCACCCAATCCGAAAGCGGAAGAAGAAGCACGCAGGCTCCATCCGGACGACTGGAAATAAGACGTTGCGTCGGCCGGATCACGTCGTCAAGGAAGGAGACAACCATGGTCACCAGGCTCAATGCTTCCGTGTTCGCCCGCTGGCTCGCCGCTGTCGTGTTCTGTGCCGGCCTCTGCGCGGGGCCTGCGCATGCGCAGACCGCGGCGATCGGCAAGCTGTTCACGAGCGCGGGCACCTGCTCCGCATCGGTCGTCAGCGGCCGGAACATCATCGTCACCGCCGCGCACTGCTGCTGGGATCGCTCGACGAAGGGCTGGATCGGCGGCTGGTCGTTCGCGCCGGGCTACAACAACGGCAACGCGCCCTATGGAACCTTCAACTGGTCGGACGCACGCGTGCCGAACTCGTGGATCAATAACGGCGACATCCCGTCCGACGTCTGCCTGATCCGGCTGCAGAACGATTCGGCGGGCCATCCGATCACCTACTACACGGGCTGGCTCGGGCGTTCATGGAACTACTCACCGTCGCAGCCGATGCATGCGTTCGGCTATCCGGGCAACATCGGCAACGCGAACAGCCTCGAGCACTGCGAATCGCAAAGCTCGGCGCAGCCGGGCAGCTGCGGATCGGGCGTGCTGAACATGGCCTGCAACATGACCTACGGATCGAGCGGCGGCCCGTGGATCCGCGACTACGGCACCGGCAACCATG
>NZ_JAAGNW010000173.1:4494-10719 GCF_010645215.1 Burkholderia multivorans
ATCGACCAGTCGTGCACCGGCACCTTCGGCCAGGTCTTCAACGGCCCGCAATTCACGAGCAACAACATCGTGATGCTCTGCAACGCGGAAGGCTGCTGAGCCGCACGCCCGCGCGCCCCGCCTCGGGCCCGCGCGGGCCTTCACACCACCGGCGGATCCCCGAGCCAGCGTCTCGCACCGGGGCCGTTGCGCCCCGCCCGGTCGTCCGGGTTCGACAGCTTGCAGCGCTTGAGCGACAGGCAGCCGCAGCCGATGCAGTGATCAAGCTCGATATTGAGCCGCTGCAGTTCCTCGATCTTGTCGTTCACCCGCTTCTTCCACTCGCGCGACAGGCGCTGCCAGTCCTTGTTGCTCGGCAGCGTGGAAGCCGGCAGATTCGCCAGCTGCGTGGCGATCTCGTCGAGCGAATAGCCGATCCGCTGCGCGAACACGATGAAGGCGACGAGCCGCAGCGTCGAGCGCGGGTAGTAGCGGCGCGTCGAGCCGCGCCTGACCGAGCTGATCAGCCCGCGTGTTTCATAGAAACGCAATGCGGAGGCATTGACCCCGCTGCGCGCGACCACTTCGCTGATCGACAGCATCGGGTCATTACCCTCACCAGTGGAACGCATTTTTTTATCTCCAGGTACTTTACTTAAAGTTAACTTCAATTTGTAGACTGTGCGCCCAGTCTAATCCATGATGATGCCCAATGCACCTGATCTCCTTGCGCGCGACGCCGCGCTGGGTCGCCGTCGGCGCCCTCCTGCTGGCCACCGCCGGCTGCCATGACCAACCCAAGGATGCCGCCCCGCCGCCGCCCGAGGTCGGCGTCACGCGCCTCGCGCCCCGCTCCGTCGCGCTCGTCGACGGTTTCAACGGCCGTGTCGAGGCGGTCGACGCCGTGGATCTGCGGCCGCGCGTGAGCGGCTACCTCCAACGGGTCGCCTACCGCGAAGGCGAGCGCATCGCGCAAGGGACCGTGCTGTTCCTGATCGACCCCCGCCCCTATCGGATCGCGCTCGAACGCGCGCAGGCGCAGCTCGAACGCGCCCGCGCCGCCGCACGCCTCGCGCAGATCCAGCTGCAGCGCGCGCAGACCCTGATCGGCGCGAAGGCGATTTCCCAGGAGGAACTCGACACGGCCCGTTCCACCGACGCCCAGGCGGGCGCGGACCTGCACGCGGCGCAAGCCGCGGTCGACGACGCCCAGCTTAACCTCGGCTTCACCGAGGTGCGCGCGCCGATTGCCGGCCGGGTCGGCCGCGCGCTCGTCACCACCGGCAACCTCGCGCGCGCCGACGAGACGCTGCTGACCACGGTCGTATCGCAGGACCCGGTCTACGTGTACTTCGACTGCGACGAGCAGAGCTACCTGCGCTACAACGCGCAGCGCGCGAACCCGGGCGGGCCGGCGCTGGCCGCGAACCCGGTGCGGATCGGGCTCGCGAACGAAACCGGCTTTCCGCACGCGGGCACGGTCGACTTCCTCGACAACCGCGTCGACCCGGCCACCGGCACGATCCGCGCGCGCGTGCGCCTCGCCAATCCCGACGGGCGCTTCACCCCGGGCCTCTACGCGCGCGTGCAGCTGTCGAGCGCGCAGGATCCGGAGGCCCTGCTGGTGGACGACCGCGCGATCCTGACCGACCAGGATCGCAAGTACGTGTACGTGGTCGGCCCGAACAGTCAGGCGCTGCGCCGCGATCTCGCGCTCGGCAGGCAGATCGGCGACGAACGGATCGTCCGCACCGGGCTGCGCGCGGGCGATACGGTAATCGTCGAGGGCCTGCAGAAGATCTTCTACCCGGGCGCGCCGGTGCATCCCAAGGCGCTGCCCGCGCGGCCCGGAGCGAGCGCCGCCGCGTCGTCCGCCACCGCGCAGTAACGAGCACACAGCCATGGACTTTTCGAAATTCTTCATCGACCGGCCGATCTTCGCGGTCGTGCTGTCGATCGTGATCTTCGCGCTCGGGCTGATCGCCATTCCGATGCTGCCCGCCGGCGAGTACCCGGAAGTGGTGCCGCCCAATGTCGTGGTGCGCGCCACCTATCCGGGCGCGAACCCGAAGGACATCGCGGAATCGGTCGCCGAGCCGCTGGAAGAGGCGATCAACGGCGTCGAGGGCATCATGTACATGAAGTCCGTCGCGGGCTCGGACGGCAGCCTCCAGGTGGTGGTCACGTTCCTGCCCGGCGTCGATCCCGACACCGCCGCCGTGCGCGTGCAGAACCGCGTGAGCCAGGCGCTCTCGCGCCTGCCCGACGAGGTGCGGCAGTACGGCGTGACCACGCAGAAGCAGTCGCCGACGCCGCTCATGTACGTGAGCCTCTATTCGCCCGACAACAGCCGCGATTCGCTGTACCTGCGCAACTACCTGACGCTGCACGTGAAGGACGAGCTGTCGCGCCTGCCGGGGATCGGCGACGTCGGCCTGTACGGCTCCGGCGACGCGATGCGCGTGTGGCTCGATCCGAACCGGCTCGCGTCGCGCGGGCTCGCCGCGAGCGACGTGGTCAACGCGATTCGCGAGCAGAACGTGCAGGTGTCGGCCGGCCAGCTCGGCGCGGAACCGTCCCCGCAGGCCCGCGACCTGCTGGTGTCGATCAACGTGCGCGGCCGGCTGCGCACGCCGCAGGAATTCGGCGATATCGTGCTCAAGAACGGCGGCGACGGACAGGTCGTGCGCCTGTCCGACGTCGCGCGCATCGAGCTGGGCGCCGGCGACTACACGCTGCGCTCGCTGCAGGACACCCGCAACGCCGCGACGGTCGGCATCTTCCTGTCGCCGGGCGCGAACGCGCTCGACGTCGCGCGCGCCGTGTACGCGAAACTCGACGAACTGTCGAAGCGCTTCCCCGCAGGCATCGCCTATCAGCCGGTGTGGGATCCGACCGTGTTCGTGCGCGAATCGATCCGCGCGGTCCAGCACACGCTGATCGAGGCCGTCGTGCTGGTGGTGTTCGTCGTGATCCTGTTCCTGCAGACCTGGCGCGCGTCGATCATTCCGCTGCTCGCAGTGCCGGTGTCGGTGGTCGGCACTTTCGCGTGGCTCCACGTGCTCGGCTACTCGATCAACACGCTGACCCTGTTCGGGCTCGTGCTCGCCATCGGCATCGTGGTGGACGACGCGATCGTGGTGGTCGAGAACGTCGAACGTAACATCGGCCGCGGGCTCTCGCCGCGCGCCGCCGCCCACCAGGCGATGAAGGAGGTGTCGGGGCCGATCATGGCGATCGCGCTGGTGCTGTGCGCCGTATTCGTGCCGATGGCCTTCCTGTCGGGCGTCACCGGGCAGTTCTACAAGCAGTTCGCTGTGACCATCGCAATTTCGACCGTGATCTCCGCGATCAACTCGCTGACGCTGTCGCCCGCGCTCGCGGCCAAGCTGCTGCGACCGCACGACGCGCCGAAGGATGCGCTGTCGCGCGCGATCGAGCGCGGCTTCGGCTGGCTGTTCGCGCCGTTCAACCGCTTCTTCCAGCGCAGCTCGGATCGCTATCACGGCACGGTCGCGCGCTCGCTCGGGCGGCGCGGCATGGTGTTCGTCGTGTACGTCGTGCTGCTCGGCGCGACCGCGCTGCTGTTCCAGCGGGTGCCGGGCGGCTTCATCCCGACCCAGGACAAGCTGTACCTGTTCGCGGGGGCGAAGCTGCCGGAAGGCGCGTCGCTCGCGCGCACCGACGCGGTCACGCGCCAGATGGTCGAGATCGCGCACCAGGTGGACGGCGTGTCGATGGTGCCCGCCTATGCCGGCCTCAACGCGCTGCAAGGCGTCAACACGCCGAACATCACCAACTCGTACATCATCCTCAAGCCGTTCGGCGAACGCCACCGCAGCGCCGCCCAGATCAGCGCCGAGCTGAACGCGCGCTTCGCCGGCATCAAGGACGGCTTCGCCTACGCGCTGCTGCCGCCGCCGATCCAGGGGCTCGGCAACGGCTCCGGCTACTCGCTGTACCTGGAGGACCGCGCGGGGCTCGGCTACGGCGCGCTGCAGGATGCGCTCGGCGCGTTCCAGGCGGCCGTCGCCAGGACGCCCGGCATGACCTACCCCGTCAGTTCGTATCAGGCGAACATCCCGCAGCTCGAAATCAAGGTCGATCGCGTGAAGGCAAAGGCGCAGGGCGTGTCGCTGACCGATCTGTTCAGCACGCTGCAGGTCTACCTCGGCTCGGTGTACGTGAACGACTTCAACCTGTTCGGCCGGGTCTACCGGGTCATGGCGCAAGCCGACGCGCCGCACCGGCAGACGCCCGAGGACATCGGCAACCTGCGCGTGCGCAACGCGGCGGGCGAGATGGTGACGATCGCGCCGACCTACGGCCCCGATCCGGTCGTGCGCTACAACGGCTATCCGGCCGCCGACCTGATCGGCGAGGCCGATCCGCGCCAGCTGTCGTCGGGGCAGACGATCGCGAAGCTCCAGCAGATCGCCGAACAGGTGCTGCCGCCCGGCATCACGCTCGAATGGAGCGACCTGAGCTACCAGCAGGTCACGCAGAGCAACGCGGCGGTCATCGTGTTCCCGCTCGCCGTGATGCTCGCGTTCCTCGTGCTCGCCGCGCTGTATGAAAGCTGGACCCTGCCGCTCGCAGTGATCCTGATCGTGCCGGTCTGCATGTTCGCGGCGCTGTTCGGCGTGTGGCTGTCCGGCGGCGACAACAATGTGTTCGTGCAGGTCGGGCTGGTCGTGCTGATGGGGCTCGCGTGCAAGAACGCGATCCTGATCGTCGAGTTCGCCCGCGAGCTGGAGATGCAGGGCATGAGCATCGTCGACGCGGCGCTCGAGGCCTGCCGCCTGCGGCTGCGCCCGATCGTGATGACCTCGGTCGCGTTCATCGCAGGCTCCGTGCCGCTCCTGATCGGCACCGGCGCAGGCAGCGAGGTGCGCGCGGCCACCGGCATCACGGTGTTCTCCGGCATGCTCGGCGTGACCTTGTTCGGCTTGTTCCTGACGCCGGTGTTCTACGTCACGATCCGCAAGCTCGCGCACCGCAAGCTCGTCGCGCGGCAGGATTCCCACGATATTTCCGAAGGAGCACATTCATGATCGCGCCGGCCCGTCTCATTCCGCTGACGCTCACGCTCGCACTGGGCGCCTGCGCGGTCGGCCCCGACTTCCAGCGGCCCGACGCCGCGCTGCCCGCGCGCTTCGCGCGTGCAGACGCCATGCCCGCGCCGGAGGCGTCGGCTGCCGCCGACACCGCGCCCGACGCCGGTTTCTGGAACGGCTTCGGCGATCCGACGCTCGCCTCGCTGATCGCGCAGGCGTACACGGCGAACCAGGACCTGCGGCTCGCGCTCGCCCGCTACGACGCGGCGGACGCGCTGCTGCGCAACGCCCGCTTCGACCAGTTCCCGACCATCACCGCGAGCGGCCAGATCGGCCATCAGCTGTTGAGCCAGTCGCAGGCGTTCGGCGCCTCGCGCAGCCAGCGCGACACGCCGATCTCCGGCATCAGCGTCAACGCGAGCTGGGAACTCGACCTGTTCGGCCGCGTGCGGCGCGGCGTCGAGGCCCAGCGCGCGGAGACGGCGGCCAGCGCCGCCGACCTGCGCGCGGTGCGGGTCGCGATCGCGGGCGAGGTCGCGACCGCCTACCTCGATCTGCGCGGCCAGCAGGAACGCCTGCGGATCGCCCGCGACAACGCCGACAACCAGCGCGGCACGCTCGCGCTGATCGATCGCCTTCTACGAGGCGGCCATCGGCGTCGACGAACACCGTCTCGCGGTGCTGACGGGCCGCACGCCGGACGCGCTGATCGCCGCGCTCGACGTACCCGGGCCGCTGCCGACGCCGCCCGCCGGGATCGCCGCCGGCACGCCGGCCGACCTGCTGCGCCGGCGGCCGGACGTCGCGGCGGCCGAGTCCCGCCTGCATGCGGCCACCGCGCGGGTCGGCGTCGCGACCGCCGACCTGTTCCCGCGCCTCACGCTGACCGGCATGCTGGGCAGCCTGACGTCGCGCTACGGGGTCTTCGCGAGCGGGGGCGACACCAACCTGATCGCGCTCGGCGTCGACTGGTCGTTTCTCGACGTCGGCCGGGTGCGCGCCCGCCTCGCGGCGAGCCGCGCCGACGCGGCGGGCCTGCTCGCGCAATATCAGCAGACCGTGCTGGGCGCGCTGGAAGACGCCGAGAACGCGCTGCTGCGTGCGGCGCGCACCCGCGACGAGGCGGCGCATCTCGAACGCGCGGCGACCGACAGCGCGCGCGCCGCGCAACTCGCGCAAACCCGCTTCG
>NZ_JAAGNW010000173.1:10729-12257 GCF_010645215.1 Burkholderia multivorans
ACGAGGTGCTCGATGCCCAGCGTTCGCTGCTGCAGGCCCAGGACGCCGCCGCCGATGCGCGGCTGCGCAACGCCACGGCGGTGGTCTCCGTGTACAAGGCGCTCGCGGGCGGATGGCCGACCGCGGACGCGCCGCGCGACGCCGTCCCGCTCGCGGCCCGCGGCGCAGACGTCGAGTGACGCGACCATGACTTCGCACACCCCGGAGCCGCCGGCGTCCGCCTCATGGCCGGCGCTCGTCCACGTCGTGCTCGCGGGCGTGTTCGCCGCGCTGCACGTCGGCAAGGCGACGATCGCGCTGCCGCAGTTGCAGACGGCGTTCGACCGTTCGCTCGCGTCGCTCGGCGGGATTCTGTCGGCGTTTCCGCTCGTCGGCGTGTTCGGCGGCATCGCGGCGGGCCTGCTGGTGCGCCGCTGGGGCGACCGACGCCTCTTGATGGCGGGGCTCGGGGTCATGAGCGCGGCAAGCGTCGCGGGCGCATTCGCACGCAGCTTCGATGGGCTGCTCGTGAGCCGCTGCGTCGAAGGGCTCGGCTTCGTGGTCGTGGTGGTGGCCGCGCCCGCCGTGCTGAACCGGCTTGCGCCGCCCGCGCGGCGCGGCGTCGTGTTCGGGCTGTGGAGCACGTTCATGGCGGGCGGCATGGCGCTGTCGACGCAGGTCGGGCCGCATCTGGGCGGCTGGCGTACGGTCTGGCTGGTATGCGCCGCGCTCACGCTGGGCGTCGCGCTGCTGCTGCCGCTCAGCACGCCGCGCGGTCCCGCCATGCCCGTCAGGCTGGCTGAGGTGGCGCCCGCGCTGCGCGCCGTGCTCACGCGCCGCGCAACGCTGTTGCTGGCGCTGGGGTTCGCGGCCTACACCCTGCAGTTCTTCTCGGTCATGTCGTTCCTGCCGGTGTTCCTGATGCAGCGTCTCGCGATTCCGGTCGGCACGGCCGGCGCGCTGTCCGCCGTGATCGTGGCGCTCAATGCCGTCGGCAACCTGTTCGCCGGCGCGCTGCTCGCGCGCGGTATACGGCCGGCGCGGCTGCTCGTGGCGACGAGCATCGCGATGGGCGGCACGGGCGCGGCCATCTTCGTGTCGGGCATGCCGGCACTGCTCGCGGTACTGCTGTGCGGCGGGTTCAGCGCGATCAGCGGAATGTTGCCGACCACCGTGCTCGCGACCACGCCGGGCACCGCGCCCTCGCCGTCGCTTGCACCGCTCAGCCTCGGGCTCGTGATGCAGGGCAATTATCTCGGGCAGGTGCTCGGGCCGCTGCTGGTCGGCGCGCTGGCAAGCGCAGCCGGGTGGCCCGCCGTGGCTTATCTGGTGGCCGCGGCGGCTGCAATCGGCGTGCTGGCCGGAACCGGGCTCCGGTCCTCCCCGCGCGACGATGCATGATTGCCGCGCCCAGCGAGGGACGTCCCGCCCCCTCGCTCGGAACGCGCGCGCTCAGTTCGCGCCGCCGCGCGTCGCAGCAGGCGCCTTGCACAGCGCCGCATTGTGCAGAATCGCTGGCCCCGTCGACCGATAGTTGTCCGCATCGCAA
>NZ_JAAGNW010000173.1:12267-13206 GCF_010645215.1 Burkholderia multivorans
CACTCGCGCCGCGATGGTATTGCGTCAGCGCGAGGTCGCTGCGCACGCGGTCGACTTCGATCCAGTTCATGTCGATCGCGCACTCGCCGATCAGCGATACGAATGCCGTTTCGGCCGCCGCGTAGTTCTTCTTCGCATACTGAGCGCGCGCCTGCGTGAGTCGCGCAGCGCGTGAGCGATCCGTGCACGCGGCGGGCGGCTGCCGATACGCGCCGTCGAACATCGCGCGTGCGCCGCAATAGGAGCGGCACGCATCGGCGCCGCCGGAATCGAGCTTCAGCGCACCGTGGCCGCCGGTGATCGCGATACGGCATGTTTCGCCGCCCTCACTCGCCAGGCCCACGTTGCCTTTGAGCGTGCCCGCGACCGAGCAGGTGTGGCAATTGCCGCCGATCGTATCGAGCGTGAACCGGTTTCCCTTCACGACGAGCGAGCCGTGCGCGTGGCCGCCTTCGACGTAGGAATACGTGCCGGGCTCGACAGCCGATGCGTCCGCAACGAATGCGCCCGCGAGCCCCATGAAACCGCACGCGCTCGCCAGCCACAGCACAAGATGCGTACCTTTCCGTAGCAGCATCGTACTTTCACCTCTCAAAAGCCGTTGCGAATTGATAGACGACGAGCCGGGATCACTCAGTGACCCTTGCTGCCGCGCCGAGCGGGAGGGCGTTCCGCCGCCCCGCTCGGGCCTCGCATGCTCAGACGGCGAGCACCGACACCGCCTTGGTGACGAGGTACGGCTCCAGCGCTTCCGGGCCGCCTTCCGAGCCGTAACCGGAATCCTTCACGCCGCCGAACGGCATTTCAGGCCAGGGCGCGGCAGGCTGGTTGATCCACAGCATGCCGACCTCCAGATGCTGGGTCAGCAGGTGCACGTTGCGGAACGACTTCGTGAACGCATAACCGGCGAGCCCGTAAGGCAGGCGATTGGCCTCGGCG
>NZ_JAAGNW010000173.1:13216-14062 GCF_010645215.1 Burkholderia multivorans
GAAGCCGCGGATCGCCGCGATCGGGCCGAACGGCTCGTTGTTGAATACGTCGGCGTCGAGCGGCACGTCGGCCAGCACCGTCGGCGCGAAGAAATTGCCGACCTCGCCCACGCGCTCGCCGCCCGTGGCGATCGTCGCGCCCACTGCGCGCGCATCGTCGAGCACCTTGCGCGGCGCGCTGAGCCGGCGCGCGTTCGCGAGCGGGCCGAGCGTCGTGCCTTCCGCGAGACCATCGCCGAGCTTCAGGCTTTCCGCGTGCTGCACCAGCGCGCGCGTGAATTCCTCACGGATGCTGTTGTGCACGAGGAAACGGGTCGGCGAGATGCACACCTGCCCCGCATTACGGAACTTCGCGCCGCCCGCCGCCTTGACGGCCAGCGCGAGGTCGGCGTCGTCGGCGACGATCACGGGCGCGTGGCCGCCCAGCTCCATGGTCGCGCGCTTCATGTGCGCGCCGGCCAGCGCCGCGAGTTGCTTGCCGACCGGCGTCGAGCCGGTGAAGGTGACCTTGCGGATCACCGGATGCGGAATCAGGTAGCCCGAGATTTCCGCCGGGTCGCCGTACACGAGCCCGATCACGCCCGCCGGCACGCCCGCGTCGACGAACGCGCGCAGCAGTTCGGCCGGCGACGCCGGGGTTTCCTCGGGCGCCTTGACCAGGAACGAGCAGCCGGTCGCGAGCGCAGCGCTCAGCTTGCGCACCACCTGATTCACCGGGAAATTCCACGGCGTGAACGCCGCGACCGGGCCGACCGGCTCGCGCACCACCGTCTGCTGCACCGCGAGATTGCGCGGCGGCACGATCCGGCCGTACACGCGGCGGCCTTCGTCGGCGAACCACTCGAT
>NZ_JAAGNW010000174.1:0-2941 GCF_010645215.1 Burkholderia multivorans
CGGCAATGTCTCGATGCACGTGCCGGGTGGTACCGACTTCAAAGGGACTTTGTTCAGTTTCGTTGACCCAGTTCGTGAATCCGATTAGGTGCCGCGGTTCAGGCCACCCTATCCGGCGCGATACATCCTGAAAAACGAGACGGATGGAAAGCCGATAATTCAACGCGACTACGTGGAGGGCTGACACATGACGCACACGATGGAGCCGGTCGCGACATGCACGACTGTCAACGAGGACAGGGTGACTTACGCCGAGCTGCCGCCGGATACGAAGGGTTATCTGCAAGAGAAGATCGAATACGCACTTCAGGCTCCGGATTTCGTCAATATCAAGCTGCCTGACGGCACGAACACAATTTCAGCGCTCAAGCAGGTCGTGATGACGGCAGCGATCCGCGTTGATGAGGGCGTGGCCGACTTCCGGTGGCAGTACAAGGCCGAGGTCTGCTTTGACATGTATCCGGATAGAGTCTCCAACGGCCGTGACGCGCCTATTCCTTTTCTGAGTAGTGGGAAAGAACAGGGTCCCGGACGGCGGCATACTTTGAATCCGTTCCCTCCAGGCCGAAAAAGCATTGTCGTCAATGGTGAGAAACTCATCATGACGCGTCGGCCGGACGTGATTATTGTGAAAAGTCCGGCTGATCGCTGGCCGGGGCGAAGCACGGTCGATCACGAAGGCAACCCGCATGTCGATAATTCGCTGCGATTGGTGGAAGTCAAATTTCCTGGGGATGCATGGGGCGTAGGTCAAGAAGGCGCGTATCGAAAAATTGCCGGAAAACCGGGCGAATATATGCATCGCATGTCAGTGATTGATGTTAGCGACTGTCACGGTGATCTGGATAAAACGCGGCAACGGGCGCTTGCGATGTCGCCTGAGCAACGTGAAGCGGAATTGCGTCAGAAGCGTCGCGAGCGACAACTGCGCGCGCCAATTCGATCGGTCGATCCGATTCCGCAGTCTGCATGGTACGAAGCGTGGATTCGGCAAGCGGAAGATGTCGGCTACGCAGCCGTTGCAGCCGCGTGGGATGCGGTAAATGACGGGGGCGCCTACTTATCTGCCGAAACGCACGCTTGGCTACAGCAGCATGCTCCGTGGGCTCTGACTGCTGGCGAATGGGTGGCCGACAACGCGACAGCGACTTGGCGATGGGTTGATGAAAAAGGCCACGAGATTTACCGCTACACGACCGCGCAGTTGAAGGTGGGTTGGGACGCAATTGTCCGTTCGACGGACATGACGTGGAACCTACTGAAGCAGATAAATTGGACGCAGATCGGCACGTCGGTCATCAAGGGGCTGGTTGTCGTCGCTGCCGTGGTCGCAGGCGTAGTTATTGTCGTGGTGGTTGCGGAAGCGTTACTGGCGATACTGCTTGCACTCGCAGCGATTGTTGCGGCCGCTACAGCGGAAACGCTCGCCGCGCTCGCGATCGCGCTTGGCGTGACTGCCGCCGCAGCATGACCACTCGAAAATTTACCGTTGAATTTCAATCAGAACGTTCAACATGAGCAATGGATCTGTGGTGCTGACACCGTTTACAGCCTATGCACGCTACGCCGAAGAATTGAGCGTGCGTTTGGCGGACAACAGTTTTGCGGTCAAACCGGGGGTCATCGGGACGGTGTATTTTGCTGGCGGCTCGAAACCAGAAGGGCGGCGCGGCTTGCTCGCATGCTTCGACAAATTTGACGAAATGTTCGGCAAACACCTCATCACCGGAAAGGATGAGGACTTGGCGAGGTTCAGCAAGAAAACGGCGAAGGGTGTTGAGAAAATCCGCAAAGCAATCAGCGATAGCCACGAGGCGATTCAAGTCAGCGTCATGCGATCGAGTGCACTGACTTCGACCGTCGCTCCGGACTATAGTATTGATACTTTAACGGGAGTTTCGAATCATGAAGATTACGAATCTCCGGATGGGTACAAGGTTCCGAAAGGTGCTGAATTAGGATTGTCGTATCTGAAATTCAAAGTGCCTGTAGAGTTGATCACGCACCCGGAAGGTCAAGTGCAGTACGAGTACTTCCTGCACTACGTTTGTGAACAACTAGACGTGCGGGGCGGCTATGGTGGCTTGTCGGCGGTAAGCGCATATGACTATCACAAGTGGCAAGCTCAAGAATGGGCGATCGCCGAACGCTTTAGCGGCATCGAAGTCGATGCCTGTGCGCATTTGGGTATTGATGAATATGACCCTGTTTCATATACAGAGAATGAAAAAGGTGCATTGACTGCAATGTTTCGTCCATTGAAACCCGGAACGAAAGTTCATCGATGGGGTTTCATCAAAGGTGTCAACTGGTACACGATTCTTGGGGATGTATTTGTTGAGCGGCTTGGCGGCTACGATGCGTTGCGTACCGCCCTTGATCGCGAGGATATTCAAATCGAGCGCATCAATCATTGTGTTCTCGTGCGAGCCGGGCCGTTTCCTCGTTTGGGCGCGCCGGAGGAGGGTTTGCCCGAGCCATATGTATTCGTCAACGGCGTGCTACGCAATTTGCGTAACCCAAAACCTGATGGACTGCACCTGTACGATCCACAGCTGGAAAATGCGGACGCAAAAAATGCTCGTGCATGGCAAGCCCGTTTCGATTTGCCCGACGCCCCTCCGATTCCCGACCCACCTATGATTGTGCCGCAGCCGGTGAAGCGTGGACCGGCCCGTCATAGTGTGCGAGGTGGAAGCCCATGCCCCGAAACCGGTTGGTGGCACACGCCAGCCAAAGCCGGAAGCCGCCGCTATTTCGAAGCAGGCGAAATCATGCCCGTGATCGAGGGTAGCCAGTGGGGCGCGACGAATTGGCATTGGTCGCCGGGTGAGCAACCGAATGGGCAAAGCGGATCATGACGCGATACCTGATTCTCGACGGCGATCGGACAACGGCAGCTGGAACTATCCAAGCCAAGGCCACGCTGTTCACACTCGAT
>NZ_JAAGNW010000174.1:2951-4986 GCF_010645215.1 Burkholderia multivorans
GCGCATGAGTACGACGACGTCTTCTGCCCGACGTGCAAGACAAACGGCAAGATTCAGTGCGTTGGTCCGCGAATGCCGATGACAGGGCCGGACGGTCGACTCGTCCGCTGAGTGACGATCTTTGCATGTGCCAATGCCCGATACCGCCGAAGTTGATCGCGTCGCAGCAGGTCTTGTCGATCGAGTAGCCGGATTTTTGTAGGTTGCTACCATTATGAAAATCGGATCCATCATCAAGGCGGCCGGCATCGACGCGCAGGCTTTCGGCCAAATCCTCGCCCAGGTCGGCACGATAGGCGACGTAATTGCAGCGGCAGCGCCGGAGCTTGTTCGTCAGAAGTGGCGGATGAAAGGCGGCACGCTCGAAGAGGTGCAAGCGAATGAGGTGTATGCAGCATATGGACAACCATCCAGCGCCGCGATTGAGGCATTAGAGAATGAATACCAAGATGAAGAAGCGTCCTCGATCGGGATATGGGACGGCAGCGCAGACGGGGACTGTCAGAGATGTTGTGTTTAAGGCATAACATGGCGCGACTCAGGAGCATTTATGCCACGCAAACCGAAAGTCCAGCCGGCGGACCTGCCGGCGATTCCCGCCGAACTGCTGGAGCAATTTGGTAGCGGCCCGATGACGGCTGACGCCATCAAGCGTGATCACATTCAGTCACGTTTTGAGCACAAAGCCGATTTAAATCAGACATAAGCTCCAAATCATTGTTAATTCAGAATCGTGCACCCGGCTCCACGCACCAAACCTAAGCGCGATTCTCAAATCCACTTAAAATTTTTATTACAAGTCAAATAAAGTTTGACTGGTGCAATTTTTGATTGTTATCTTGTGCCCCGAGAGCTATCGCAGTTTGGTCCAAACCAAACAAAATGCTAACAGAAATATTTAGTTATACATACATTTCAGGAGTGGGTGCCAGATCAAGAGGGCGTAAGAGCACTCAGTCGCGATTGATTTCAAATCCTGCAGGAATCCCGGCCGCTATAGATCGAATGTACGGAATATGGATATTCCTGATTCGTGCATTCCGGTGGACGTGAATGATCTGCGACCACCGAGGCGCAGGCGGGAAGGCGTGCGGAGAGGTTGCTGATACGTCCTGACTCCGGGCGTCGTGTTCCGCAAGCGTTTCATCCGGCAGACTCCGGACGAGTCCGTAATGACCGCCGAAGCCGAGAATTCAGGCGCCGCCGCATGCCGGACATGGCTTGTGGGATATAAGTAGGAATGCAAAATATATCGATTGATGCATGAAGGTCTCGATGAGACGGGTTCCAGTGGGGTCGACGCGCCACGGCCGATGCGCCTAGATCAATGGTTTCACTTGAAGAAGGAGGTATCCGGCGTCAGCGTGTGACGTCACGGCCACGCAGATCTTCCAAATTTTTAGATCAATCATCAGGAGTGCTGAAAAATGTCGGTTTCTGAAAACGAAATATCACGCGCGTTGACGCGTGGACGTCTGGCGATTGCATTGACCGTTGCGCTCGCGGCATACGGCACGACGGTGGCGGCACAAACCCAAACCACCGAAGCAGGAAGCTGGGTGCACACGCGAAATCACGTGCACGCGGAAGTGGCTGGGGGGCAGTTCACCAGTGATGCGAAGGATACGGAGCCGCTGGCGATTGCCGTTACGATGAAGCTTCGCAACGAGGGGGCATTGGATCAGTTTATCAAGGAGGCGCATCGCCCTGGCAGCGCGTCGTATCAGAAATTCCTGAGCACGGATGAGAGCGTGGCCACGTATACGCCTACCGAGCAGCAGGTGCAAGCCGTGGTGGACCACCTGACCCGGGCGGGCTTCACCGACGTGCAGGTCGCGCCCAACCGGATGCTCGTGACGGCGCAAGGGACGGTAGGCATGGCGCGCTCGGCGTTCCGCACGACGATCGGCCATTTCAACGTTCACGGTCGCGACGCGATCGCCAATACGGCGAACGTGGAGGTGCCGGCGGCGCTCGGCGATACGGTGGATCGGGTGCTCGGGCTGCAAACGTTGAATCAGCCGCGGGTTGATTC
>NZ_JAAGNW010000174.1:4996-7996 GCF_010645215.1 Burkholderia multivorans
ATTCGATGCCCGTCCAGAAGCTGAAACCCGCTTACTCGGTCGTCACCAGCGTCGACGGCAATCCGAATGCGCATGGCTACAAACCGCAGGAATTCGCGACGGTGTACGACGCCGGCAGTCTTGCCGCCGCGACGTCAACCGCGGTGGCTATCGTGGGTTGGGGTTCCATGACGACGTCCGCGGCGGATCTGGTCAAGATGGAGAAAGACCAGGGCATTCCGCAAACGCCTACGACGATCAAGGCCTATGGCGGATCGAGGGGCGCCACCGGCAACGACGACTCCGGGCAGGGCGAATGGGCAATGGATGCGCAGGCGATCGCCGGCACCAGCGGCGGCGTGAAAAGCCTGACGTTCTATACCGCCTACAGTAACTACGGGCGCAACGGCAGCACCGTCACGACCGCCGGCCTCGTCGCGGCGATCAATGGCGCTGTCAGCGACAATACCGCCAAGGTCATCAACATGTCCTGGGGTGACGGCGGCGAAGTGTGCACCTTGAATGGTCAGGCCAACACCGACACCGCCTGGGCGGATTCGTATTTCAAGCTTGGCGTGGCCCAAGGGCAAACCTTCTCGGTTTCATCGGGCGACAATGGCGCTTATCCTTGCCCGACCGCGGCTCAAGCCGGTACCAACTTCAACGGCGAATACGGTGACAAGACTCAAGCAGCCGTGAGCTATCCCGCCAGTTCGCAGTACGTCGTCGCCGTTGGCGGCACGACGCTGAGCACGACGGTCACGGACAGCTACATCTCCGAAAAAGTATGGCCGTATAGCGGTGGCGGCGTCAGCAAGATTGAGGCAAAACCAGCCTGGCAAAGCAATGTCTCCGGAAATTATCGGGCAGTTCCTGACGTTGCGTTCGATGCGGACTGGACCAATTCGCCGATCATCTACTATCTGACCGCCAACTCGCAGAACCCCCTGCCCAACGGATCCGGGTACTACAACAACGGTGGAACGAGTTTGGCGTCGCCGCTCTTCGTCGGCTCGTGGGCCCGCCTGGAGAGCGCGCACACGAACTCGATCGGCTTTGCCGCGCCGGCCCTCTACGCGTATGGCAAGACGCTGCCGGTGCATGACGTCACCAGCGGCAGCAACGGCGCCTATTCGGCCGCTGCCGGCTGGGACAACGCATCCGGCTGGGGCAGCTTCGACATCTCCGCTATCAACAACTTCATCAACAGCACGCCGGGCTTCATCTCGACGTCGAATCAGCACTGATTCGGGTACCTACTGATCGTTGACGGGCGGGTTCGTGAAGGACTCGCCCGGAACTTTGGAGGTTCTGTCGCAGTAGTTCTTGTCGGTCGATGTGTGGGGCGAGAATGACGGCCCGGCCGGCCCCCGAGCCACGCGACGGAGGCTGTTTGCATCAAGCCTCGTTCTCACTCCTCCCTACGCATCCGCCCACTTCCTCAACAGGTTGTGATAAACCCCCGTCAATGCGATGACCACCGAATCCTTGGCCCCCTTCTCGGCAGACAGCGCCTGAATCTGCGTATCGAGCTGAAACAGCAGCGTCCGATCGCCGTCGTCGCGCACCATGCTCTGGATCCAGAAGAACGACGCCACCCGCGCGCCGCGCGTGACGGGCGTCACGTGATGCAGGCTCGACGCCGGATACAACACGAGATCGCCCGCGCGCAGCTTCGCGCGATGCACGCCGAAGGTATCCTCGACGCACAGCTCGCCGCCGTCGTACGCATCCGGATCTTCGAGAAACAGCGTCGCCGACAGATCGCTGCGCACCCGGAAATCGGTGCCGCGCAGCAACCTGATCGCATTGTCGACATGCGTGCCGAACGCCTCGCCGCCTTCATAACGATTGAACAGCGGCGGAAACACCTTGAGCGGCAGCGCGGCGGAGAAGAACAACGGATGGCGCGCGAGCGCATCTTCGATCGCCTGGCCCACCGCACGCGCGGCGGGCGAGCCTTCCGGCAACTGCCGATTGCGTTTCGCGAGCGCCGATTGCGTGCCCGAGGTCGCGTTGCCGTCGGTCCATTCCGCGCTGTCGAGCAGCGCGCGGCATTGCGCGACCTGTTCCTGGGTCAGCACGCCGGGGATGTGCAGCATCATGATGCGGATTCCGTGGAAGCGGCGGCCTGCGCCTGCGCGACCGCGCGGAACGCGGCGAGCGGCGAATCCGCCAGATGGGCGCGCATTTTTTCGAGGAACGCGGGCGTCGCGGTGCGCGGCACGCGCGCGAGCCATTCGAGCGCTTCGGCCACGCGGCCCTGCTCGCCGAGCAGGCGAGCCAGGTTGAACTGGCCTCGGAAGTCGCCGCCCTCGGCGGCGCGCCGGTAGTAATCGAGTGCGGCGTCGCGGTTCGCCTCGACGACCCAGCCGTCCTCGTAGAAGCCGCCGATCAGGTTCTGCGATTTCACATGACCGAGCGCGGCGGCCTTCTCGAACCACACGAGCGCTTCCGCTCGATCTTCCTCGATGCCGTTGCCGAGCGCGAGCGCAGTCGCGTAGTTGTACATACCCCAGTCGAGCCCCGCGCGCGCGGCTTCGCGATACCAGTACACGGCGACGCTCGCGCACGCGGCGGTGCCCCAGCCGAATTCGTAGCAGCGGCCGAGCATGTTCATGCCCATCGGGTGATCGGCCTGCGCCGCATGCCGGAACCAGCGGAACGCGGCCGCCGGATCGCGCGCGACGCCCTGTCCGTCGAGCAGGTATTGCCCGTACACGGCCTGCGCCTCGACGACGCCGTTCTCGGCCGCCGCCGCGACCCACGCGGCGGCGATCTCGGGCGGCCCGGCGAGCAGCGCGGCGAAGCGGGCGGGCGAGACCGCCGCCAGCTCGCGCAGCGAAACCGGCTGCGCCATCAGTAGCGCGCGTTCAGCGTGACGTACGCCGAGCGGCCCGGCGCGATCGACGCATAGTGCGCCGGATACGCCTGGTCGAAGTAGGTGCGGTTGAACAGGTTCTGCACGTTGAGCTGCACGTCAAACTTCTTGTTGATCCGGTACTGCGCCATCGCATCGAA
>NZ_JAAGNW010000174.1:8006-14043 GCF_010645215.1 Burkholderia multivorans
AAGCGCCAGTACGACGGCACCGCCCGCAGGTTCGCCGTGTCGCCGAACACCTTCGACATATAGAACGCGCCGCCGCCGACCGTGAACTTCGGCGTCACGTCGTAGTTGGTCCACAGCGTGAAGCTGTGCTTGGGCGTGTTCGGGAACTGGTTGCCGTCGTCGGCGGTGTTCTTGCCGTTGCTGCGCAGTTCGCTCTTCAGGTAGGTGTAGCCGCCATAGACTTGCCACGCGCGGGTCAGCTGGCCCGCCACGCCGAGTTCGAGACCCTGCACGCGCTTGTTGCCGACCATCGCGTACTGGTTGTTCGGCAGCGTGACGCGGGCATTGGTCGTGTCGATCTGGAACAGCGCGGCCGTCAGCGCGAGCTTGTCGTTCAGCACGTTCCACTTGGTGCCGAGTTCGATGCTGCGGTTCTTCTCCGGCGACATCTGGTCGGCGTTCGAGCCGACGCCGCCGCGGCCGGGCGTCAGCGATTGGGTTTCCGAACCTTCGCCGAGCATCATGCCGGCCGGCGTCGACGAGGTCGCGTACGACGCGTAGATGCTGCTCGACTGGGTCGGCTTGAAGACGAGGCCGAGCTGCCAGTTCACCAGCGTGTCGTCGCGGGTGTAGGTCTTGGAGCCGTTCGCGCGGGTGTCGGTGAAGCGGGTCGAGTAATCGTCGATCCGCACGCCGCCGTTCACGAGCCAGCGCGGCGTCAGTTCGACCGTGTCGAAGCCGTAGATCGACTTCGTGACCGTGCGCGCATGCGCCGGATCGTTGTTCGCCTTGACCGAGCCGGCCCACGGATCATTCGGGTTGGGCGACCACAGGCTCGTGCAGTTGTAGCCGGAAATCGCGCCGATGCCTTGCTGGCAGATCTTGCCGGTGTCGGTGGCGACGGTGTAGGAATCGCGCTTGCCCCATTCGCGCGACAGCTCGATCCCGGTCGTGAAGCTGTGCTTGAACGGGCCGGTGCGGAATTCGCCGAACAGTTCGGTCTGGTTCGCGATGCTGTTGATCGCGCTGTTGCGGTTGTTGTTGCGGCGCCAGACCTTGCCGTTGATCACGTTGCCCTGGCTGTCGTCGGGCTGGGTCCAGATGTAGTCCTGGGTCGATTCGGTGTAGCGCGTGGTGTTGCGCAGCGTCAGCGACGGCGTGATGTCGTGCTCGATCCGCACCGTCGTGATGTCCGAGGTGGTCTTGCGGAAGTCGCGGTTGAGCAGGCCGTAGAAGTTGTGGCGGTCGACCGGGGCGGGGTAGATCGTATCGACGTTCGCGGGCTTGTTGCCGGTCGTGTAGAAGTACGGGATGCCGCCGTCGGGCAGATCGTCGGTCGACAGGTGGTAGTAGCTCGCGGTGACGCGGGTCGCCGTACCAAGGCCGAACGCGACCGACGGCGCGACGCCCCAGCGCTCGTTGTTCACCGCATCGCGGCCGGCCACGTCGTTGTTGTGGCTCATCAGGTTCAGGCGGAACGCCGCATGTTCGGAGAACTGCCAGTTGCCGTCCGCCGTGAAGCGCCGGTAGCGATCGGTGCCGAGGCCCGCGCTCCCCGCCGCGGTGGTGCCGAGGTGCGGCATCTTGGTGACGGTGTTGATGCTGCCGCCCGCGCCGCCGCGGCCGCCGAAGGCGCCGTCGGAGCCGCGCGTGACTTCGATGCTCTCGGTGTTGAAGATCTCGCGCGTGGTCGCGCCGGCGTCGCGCATGCCGTCGACGAACATGCTGCCCTGCGTGTCGTAGCCGCGCAGGAACGGCCGGTCGCCGAGCGGATTGCCGCCTTCGCCCGCGCCGAACGTGATGCCGGGCACGGTGCGCAGCGCCTCGGCCAGGGTCGTCGCGCCGCTGCTGCGGATCAGTTCCTGCGGGATCACGGTGACCGACTTCGGCGTATCGACGAGCGGCGCGGTGAACTTGACCGACGAGGCGGTATCCGTCTTGAAGCCGTGGTCAGCCTGGCCTTTCACCTGGATCGGCGCGAGATGGTTTTCTGCGCCGGCGGGCGGCACGGCCGACGCGGCATCCTGTGCGAATGCCGGCGTGGCGGCGAGTACGCCGCAAAGCGTGGTGAACTGGCCGAGCTTGCGCTCGTCGATACGCGACTTCATGAACTTATCCCTTGTGCCGGAGCGTGATGGACAAGGTCGCCGTGTCCTGCCGGGCGATCTTGTCACATTTATTACAGATTGTTTTCGAGTGGCATTCTAGTGAATAACTTCATGAATGAGAAGCGTTCTTGTTACGTTTTCTTGAACAAATCTCAAAGTCGCAGCCAAATTAGCGCAACGTCGGCGAAAAATGCGGGGATCGATTCAGGCGGGCGGAGCGGCGCGCGGCCGCGGCGGCCGGCGTGGGACGGCGCGGGCGGGGTGCCCGGCGCCGATGTGTAACGTAGCAGGGTGGGGTCAGTCGATGCCGTGGAACACCGCGTCCTCGGGGCCGAGGTAGGCGGGCGGACGCCAGGCGGCGTCGCGCATCGAATGCTGCACCTGATGCTCGACGCCCAGCAGCACCGCGAAGATCGCCATCCGCACCGGAATGCCGTTGTCGGTCTGGCGGAAGATCGCGAGGCGCGGGTCGCGGTTCAGGTCGGTCGACAGGTCGTTCGCGCCGGGCCGGCTGTCGCGCGGCAGCGGGTGCATGATCAGCGTGTCGGGGCCGCACACGGCGTCGACGAGCGCCTGGTTGATCTGGAAATCCGGGGTGTAGCCCTCGAACGATTCGTCGGTGAAGCGCTCCTTCTGGATCCGCGTCGCGTAGACGACGTCCGCGCCCGCGAGCCCCTTCGCGAGGTCGTGGGTCTGTTCGACCACGTGGCCGTGGCGCGAGATCTGGTCGAGGATGTAGACGGGCATTTCCAGCATCGGCGGCGACACCAGCGTGAACTTCAGGCCGCGATACAGCGCGAGCAGCTTGACGAGCGAGTGGACGGTGCGGCCGTATTTCAGGTCGCCGACGAGCGCGAGGTGCGCGCCGTCGACGATCTTGCCGAGCCGCGAGAACTCGCGCTGGATCGTGTACAGGTCGAGCAGCGCCTGGCTCGGGTGCTCGCCGGGGCCGTCGCCGCCGTTGATCACGGGCAGGTTGATCGCGCGCGCGAACTCGGCCACGGAGCCTTGCTCGGGATGGCGGATCACGAGCGCGTCGACGTAGCCCGCCATCACGCGGCTCGTGTCGTAGATCGATTCGCCCTTCGCCATCGACGAGAACGTGAAGCCGGTGGTGTCGCACACCGAGCCGCCGAGCCGGCAGAACGCCGCGCCGAACGATACGCGGGTGCGCGTGCTGGCCTCGAAGAACAGGTTGCCGAGCACCGCGCCTTCCAGCACCCGCGAGATCTTGTGGCGGCGCGCGATCGGCTGCATCACGTCGGCGACGCGGAACAGCGCCTCGACCGAGTCGCGCGAGAACTGGTCGACCGACAGCAGCTGCGGCTTGCCCTCGAACAGGAATTGCTGCGATGCGCCTTGGGAATCTACGCTTTGCGTATATCCGTCGACCGGGGCGGCGTGGGTGACGATTTCCGACACGAAGCGCTCGACGATCTCCGGCATGCCGCGCGATTCCTGCGAATCGTCGGGCAAAAGCCAGGTGTCAAGGGCGCGGCGGCTGACGCCGATGCGGTTGGCGAACGCTTCGCGGGTCATGTTGAGGCGGCGCATCGCGTCGCGCAGGAACGCTTGCTGAGGGACGGTCATCGGGTAGCCTTCGGTGATGATATGTACGCGCTGCGTATGGTAGGTCGGCACGGGCCAAAGTCAAGAGAAACTTGTACGCCAAGGGGCATGTGCGCGCTTCGCCACGTTCGCGGTGCAATCGGATGCAGTGGCGCGGCGGGCCCGTATAATCAGGACCGGTCCCCGCCCGTTTGCGGGCGGCATGCGTCGACGGCTCGCGAGCGCGAGCCCTTCTTTCCAAGGAGATTGCGAATGACTCGCTCGATTGCTGCAGTACTGCTGATCCTGACCGCCGCGCTCGCCGGCTGCAACACGATCGCTGGCGCCGGCCAGGACATCTCGAAGGGTGGCCAGGCGATTTCGGACACCGCCGACAAGGCGAAGTAAGGCCGGCGGTTCGATTCGCCGCATCACGGGCCCGCTTGCGCGGGCCCGTTTTCATTTGGGGCGCGGGTTTTGCCGCTCAGGCCCGCACGATCGTCGCGCCCGCCGCGACGAGCGAATCGACATGCGTCGCGTCGGCGTCGCGCTCGACCATGATCGAGGTCGCGAGCGACAGCGCGCCGATCTGGTATTGCGAGGCCGCGTTGAGCTTGTCGGCGGACGCGAGCACGACGGTTTCCGCCGCGTGCGACGCCAGCGCGCGCTTCATGTAGGCCTCTTCCAGGTCGCCGGTGCTGAGCCCCGCGCGCGGGTGTACGCCCGTCACGCCCATGAAGTAGAGATCGGCGCGGATGGCCGCGAGCGCGTCGAGCGCGGCCGCGCCGACCGTGACGATCGAATGCTTGAAAAGCCGCCCGCCGATCACGATCACCTCGACGCCCGGATGCGCGACCAGTTCGACCGCGACGCTCGGGCTGTGGGTGACGACCGTGGCTTTCAGCGCGGGCGGCAACTGGCGCGCGAGTTCGACGGCGGTGGTGCCGCCGTCGAGGATCACCACCTGGCCGTCTTCGATCAGGCGCGCGGCTGCTTGCGCGAGCGCGCGCTTGCCGTCGGATTCGAGCGGCACGCGCCGCGCGTAGTCGGCGTCGGCGGCCGACGCGGGCAGCGCGCCGCCGTGCACGCGCTGCAGCTTGCCTTCGGCGGCCAGCTCGCGCAGGTCGCGCCGGATCGTGTCCTCCGAGACGCCGAAGGTCTCGCTCAACTGCCTGGCCAGCACCTGGCCGTCGCGCCGCAGCGCGGTGAGGATCGCGGTTTTTCTCTGGTCGGTGAGCATCGCTTGGGTTTGCACGAAATTTCTTGTTTTTGCATGAATCTGCACGATACCATCGGGTTCCGATTTCGACAATGGAGACGATCGATGACCCCGACTGCCGAGCGCGTGCGCATCCTGAAGACCGAGGTGTTGTCCGACGACTGGTACGTGCTCAAGAAGACCACCTTCGATTTCCTGCGCCGCGATCAGGTCTGGCAGCGGCAGAGCCGGGAAACCTACGATCGCGGTAACGGCGCGACGATCCTGCTGCGCGACCGTGCGCGCGACACCGTATTGCTGGTGCGGCAGTTCCGTTTGCCGGCGTTCGTCAACGGGCACGACGGGATGCTGCTGGAGGCGCCGGCCGGGCTGCTCGACCGCGCGACGCCGGATGCGCGCATTCGCGAGGAGGTCGAGGAGGAGACGGGGTATCGCGTCGAACGGGTGGAGAAGGTGTTCGAGGCATTCATGAGCCCCGGATCGGTGACCGAGAAGCTGTTCTTCTTCGTCGCCGACTATGACGCGGGCGCGAAGGTCGGCGGCGGCGGCGGTGTCGAGGCGGAGGGCGAGGACATCGAAGTGGTCGAACTGACGCTCGACGAGGCGCTTGCGATGGTCGGGCGCGGCGAGATCGTCGACGGCAAGACCATCATGCTGCTGCAGTACGCGGCGCTGGAGCGGCGTGCACGCAAGCCGGGCGAGGCGTGCGGCTGAGCGCGCGGGCGGCGGGGCGGGATGGCCGGGCGGTGGGCTCCGGTGCTCGCGTTGCCGGGTCGTCGCAGGTACCCGGAGCGCCTGTCGGGTACGCACCGGCCGAGCATCATGGGGTATCGGATGTCGCCGGGCGGCGGCCGTGATCCGAGTGGGCAGCCGTACCGGGCGAGCGGGCGTTTTCGCGCTGTGACTCCCGGGTCCGGCGCGGCAGCGCGCCCATCATGACGCCCGCCAGCACGAGCGACAGGCCGGCCACGCGTGCGGCGCCCAGCGGCTCGGCGAACGCGAACGCGGCCAGCAGCACGGCGGACGCCGGTGCGAGCGCGGTGAACAGGGCGGCTTCGGTGCCGCTCGTGCGCGCGGAGCCCGCGTACCACAGCAGATAGCCGAGCACGGTCGGCACCAGCGCGTAGTACGCGATCGCGGCCAGCGCGCCGAGGCCCGGTGCGACGCGCATCGCTCGCCATTC
>NZ_JAAGNW010000175.1:0-1749 GCF_010645215.1 Burkholderia multivorans
GAATAGCTCGCCTGATCGATCACATTGGCCGCGCCATTCCCGCCGAACACGAGAAAATCATTGTTTGCCATTTGTCTTCCTATGCAGGAACGCCCCATGCTCCGTGATCGAGCCCGGCGACGTATTGGTTATCCATGTCGAGCCCGAAGAGAGGCTCCCCGTCGGCTGTCGTGACGAGTGTGAAGTTGACGCGCACGCCTTCCGGCTTCAACGGGATGTATCCGCCCGCCAGCAGCGCCAGGAACACCGCGGACGGCACCCTCCCCGAAATGCCGATCGTCATCGACATATCCTGGTTGTCCTCGAAAAACGCATGCGTATCCGGGCCGAAGATGCTGTTCAGAATGGCCGCGCTCGACGCCAGCGTCCCGTCCCAGTGATTCGCGCCGATCTTCGCGCGGATCACGAGCCGGTACGTATCGTCGTCGAGCATCACCAGACCCATGTCCGGGTCGTAAGGCCCTTTCCAGATCCCCTGGTCATAACCGATGCCCGCGAGGTCGAACGAGAAATAGACGTTCGCGAGCTGCGCATTGATGCGTCTCGACACCCCCACCCACAGCCCGATCGCATCGAGCTGCACGCCCTTCGCCACGTCGAGATCGAATTTCTCCGGCATCGATCCGATGGCATTCAGCTGCTCCACGAGCGGCCCGACCAGCGCGCCCACGGTCGACGAGAAGCGCGGCCGCTCCCGATGCTCGGAGGTGATCAAGCCGACGTAGTCCTTGAGTTCGGCCATCAGATCACCACCGTGACGTCGTCCGGCGAACAGGCCGCCGCCTCGTTGAACAGCAGCGAAACATCCGGCGCGCCGCTCCCGCGCGGCCCGGACAGCGCGAGGCCCGTCAGCTTGAAGGTCCGCCCGCCGCCCACGCCGTTGGCCGCCGTCAGCGCATCGCCGCGCGCGACGCTGCCCGACAGCCCGCCGCCGATCGGCAGCGCGTTGACGTAATCCGCGACCGCCTGCCGGATCTGCTGCCCGGTCTGCGTCGTATACCCCGCCAGCGCCTTCAGATTGACGGTCGCACCGATGCGCGCCGCTGCGGGCCGGAAGAACTGGATCGTGATCGGACGGTCGTAGATGTCCTTGACGACCACCGCCGTCTGGCCGAAGGTGCCCGCTCCCGGCGTCTTCTTCGAGGCAATGGCCTGCGCGATCAGCTGCGCGTCGCCGCCCTCGACCACCAGCGACACGGCATGCGGCGGAATGCCGTTCTTGTCCGTGTCGCTCGTATCGTTCTCGTAGGCGACATAGCGTGTCACGCCGGCCACGTTCGCGACCGCGCCGATGATCCCGTCGAGCACGGTCATCGACGGCAGCGCGGTCGAGATGGTCTGCCGCAGCCGCAGCGCCGCATCCGACTCGACCGGCGCGCCGACGGCCGCATCCGCCGGATTGACCACGCTCTGCCAGCCGCGCATCGGCGTCGCGATCTGCGCAACCGTGCCGGCGCGCGCCGCCACTGCGCCGATCCGCGCGCAGATGGCGGTCACGGTGATCTCGCCGCCCGGCGGAATCACGACACTCGCGGGCAACTGCCACTTCTCGCCGTTCTCGTCCCGGGCCGTGCCGTTCGTGATGGTCGTGCCCGCCTGCCCGACGAGCCGCAGGTCGACGCTCGAGTACGACGCGAGCTTGCGCGCGATGCCGTTGATCTTCACGTTGCTCGACAACGCGGCGCCCTGCGCCGTCGCCGGGCTGAACGCGTTGTAGATCGCGATCGCGGTGGCATTGACATCGCTCAT
>NZ_JAAGNW010000175.1:1759-9784 GCF_010645215.1 Burkholderia multivorans
TCGCCTTCGCGAACACCGCGAGCAGCTGGCCGTCCTGGCTGTCGGGTTCGAGGTAGGCGTCGGCGCCGTAGATCGCGCGAAACCTGTCCTGGAGGTAGGCCAACACATCGGCATAGGTCGGCGCCGTGATGCCGTTCGCGTCGATCGTAGGTGCAAGGGTGGAAAGCGTCACAAGGTCACCTGTATCTGTGTGGGGCCGTAAAGGGTGTCGAGCGTCGCAGTCACCGTCAGCTTGCGCTGCCCGGAATCCAGCGTGCTCGCGTAGTCCGTGATCTCCGCCGCGCCCTGCGTGCCGAGGATGCATTGGCGGATCGCCGCGTCGTAGGCGCCGCCCGTGTACTTGCCGAGCACCTCGGTCGTCCACGGCATGCCGGCCGACGTATCGAGGAACCACTCCCCGCGCAGCAGCTTCAGGCGCGTGAGCACGGCCTGCGCGACGGCCTCGGGAGAATCGGCCAGGAAATCGGCGGATTGCCCGCCGAACACGTAATCGCCATCGGTATCGAGTTTTCGGTATCGCATCGGAATGCCTCAGTTGACGTTGCCGGTGTTGCCGCCGCCGGGCTGGACACCGCCGTGGGTATGCGTATCGTCGATGCGCTTGCCGTTCGCCAGCACCTGTCCGACGAAATCGATCGCACCGCTGATCTTCGCGGCCACGCCGCTCGCCGCGCTGCCGACCATGCCGCCGACGAAGGTCAGCAGGCCCTGGATCGTCACCGCCGCCGAGAACGTCGATTGCGGCGCGATCACGTCGAAGCCGCCGGGCGCGACGATCGTCACCTTCTGCCGGCCCGGATCGAGATCGATATAGGTCGCGCCGTCGTCGCTGCGCAGCTGCGTGGAGCGCCCGCTGACGTTTGCCAGCGCGCGCGGCCGCGAGCGGTAGCCGAGCAGCACGAAGCCGTCCGACAGGTCGTGCATGCGCAGTTCCGCCTGATCCTGCACGCCGCCCGATTGCCACCAGGCGTCGATGCAGCGCGATGCGAACACCACCAGGCATTCGTCGCCGGGCATCACGGGAAAGGTCAGTGCGCACTGGCCGCCCGCCGGAAACTGCACGGGGCAATCGACCAGCACCTTGAACGGAATCGAGGTCACGGCGCCGTCCGACGCCTGGCGCTGCGGCTTGATCGCCAGCTGCACCGCGCAGGTTTGCAGGGCCGCGTCGAACGAATCGACGATGGCCGGCAGCGCGGTCCAGAGACCGCTGCGCGACGTGCGCAGCATGGCGCGCAGTGCGGCCGCCGAATCGCCGTATTTCTGAAGTTTGTCCATCGCTGAAAGAAAAAGAACGAATTGCTGATTAGTCGACCGGCGCGCCCTGCACGGATCGCGCATCGCTCACTCGTTTGCAGTGCGAATCATGATCGGCATGGCCGGAGCCGCTCGATCGTCCGGTCCGCAGGCCGCGCTCAGCCTCTGGGCTTCACGGGTCCCGCACCGTCCCCCTTCGCGGACGGCGAGATCGATTGATCGACAGCCACGCACGTCAGCGTCGAATACCACGCCGTGCCGCGCGTATCCCCTTCATGCTCGACCTTCACGATCTTGTACAGGCCGTCGCTGCGCGGCTTCGCCGTCTCGGCGCCCGTCGTCCGGGCCGGCGAACCGGCTCCGTCCGCGCCGGGCTTCACGACCGTCTTCGACAGGCTCTTCTCTTCGATCCGCACCAGTCCCGAAACGCTCGCTTTCGGATTCAACAGGCACTTGACCGTGACCCCGTTCTGCTCCTGCGTCGGCATCCCGATCATGCCGGTGCTCGAATTCAGTTCGAGCGCGTCGCCCGGGATATAGCTGTTCTGCGGCACCATCTGGAACTGCGTGTCCTGGATCGACCAGTCCGCACCCAGGTTGCGCGCGGCGTTCTCCAGCACGTCGCGCGCCATCGCGAACACGAGCTTGCCGCGCGGCAGCGGTTTCGCCTCGAACGCCGGCAGGTAGCCGACGCTCAGGCCGTACGGCTTCATCGTCTCGATGGCCGCCTGCACGTGATCCATGCTGGTCGAGCCGCCCGCGAAGGTCTGCTCGACCACGGCATTCGTGTACCAGTCATCGCCGCTCGACGCGTCGATCTCGATCACGGTTTCAGTCGGGCTCGACCGGCCGCGCCGCGTCTGCGTGATGTTGCCGTCGAAGATCACGCCGTATGCGCCCTGCGCGTAGCCTGCCTGCAGCACGACCCGCGTGAATTCCTCGCCCTGCAGCCGGTTCGCGGTGTTGTCCGATACGTTGAAGATCCGCACATGCAGGCGGTTGAGCGTCTGGATGTCGCCGCGCCGGATCTCGAAGCTGAAGCGCAGCGCCGACAGGTCGAGCGCATCGCCCGCCGCCGGCCCGACGACCAGCGAGGCCTTGCGGCCGAATTGGGTCGTGCTCATTGGTCGGTCACCCAGTACAGGCGCGCACCCGCGCCCAGATTGTCGAAGTCCGGCACGTCGTCGGGATGCGCCGCGCCCTGCACCCGCAGCGCACCCGCGAAGCCGAGGTGCGCGTACTGCGCGAGCAGGTCGACGCCCGTCACGAGCGGAATCCCGGCCACCAGCGGGCCGCCGTTGACATCCGCGATGTCGAGCACCCACCCGCCCGGCCCGCGATACACGAGCGTGAGCCGGTACAGCACGCCGCCCAGCGAGATCTTGAAGGTCTGGTTGTCGCCCGAAAGCGGAATTTCATAGATCGTCATCGCCATTGGTCCGGTGGAGACGCGCCGCCCGGCGCGGGGTTGGCGGGCGCGAGTTGCTTCGTGCCCTGGTCCTGGCGTTCCGACGTCGCGGCCGGCTGCGCCTGATTCGCCCGCGGCGCGAGCGTCGTCACCTTCGTGTCGACCACCAGGATCTCGCGCAGCGTCGCCCTGACGATCAACGCCGCGCGATTCTTCACGTCGGTGCTGACCGCGAGCCCCGCGATCAGCATGTTGCTATACCGCCGCCGGCTCGTCGTGACGTTGAACTTCTCGCACCGCTGCTGCAGCGCGAGCAGGCGCGAATACACGCCGTTCACGTAGTCCGGGTTCGACAGCGTGCCGTTGAAATTCGCCTGCGACGTGCCGAGCAGCGCCTTGTAATCGGCGTTCGACCAGCCGCACTGCAACACCACTTCGCTCGGCCGGCGATAGGCGTGATCGCTGATCTGCGCGCCGTTCTCGACGGGATGATCGACGATCGTCAGTTCATCGTTGTATTGCTCCTCGATCGAGACGGCGATCTCGATGTCGTCGATCCACTTGCTCGATAGCAAGACCATGTCGAACATCATTGCAGTACCCCTCCCACTTGTCGCGCCAGGTCGTTGGCGGCCCGCGCCTGGTGACGGGCCACTTCGCGGCCGGTCGCGCCCGCGTCCTGCACGCCGTTGACCTCGATCGTGACGTTCTGCCGGATCTCGACCGCACGCGGGCCCGCCGCGCCGCCCAGGCCCGCCGCCCCGTCGAACCCGGGCACCTGGTACATCGCCCGCGTGTTCTCGATCGCCTGGGTCATCTGCGCTTCCGTGATCGACGCGCGATTCTTGCCCTGACGGTCGTAGAACGTCATCCGGCCATCCGAAATCCGCCCGGACTCGGTCCGCATGCCCGCGGGCACCGCCACACTCGCCCATTCCCTCGCCGTCGCGTACACGGCATCGCGCACCTGACCGCTTTTCCCCGTCACGAAATCCATGATGCCGCGCCGTTTGGTCTTGACGAGGTAGTCCCCGAAGATCCGGTCCTGCATCCCGCGGTCGAACTTCTCGCTGCCGTTCAGCCCCAGCGTCTTGGCCGCGTCCGACAAGGTATCGCCGATGATCTGGTAGCGTCCGGCCGCGTTGAAGCGATGGCTGCGCTGCGCCGCCATGACTTCCGCGACCGTCATGTTCTCCAGGTCCTCGGTGCCCGACTTGTAGCCATGCGCCTTGCCGCGGTTGACCGAACCATAGTCGCCCTCGCCGCGTGCGATCAGTTGCGCGAACATCGAATGGGCAAGGCTGCGCCCCGCGCCGGGGTCATTCGACTGCGACGCCTGTTTCGCGTCCCAGTATTTTTTCGCCCTGGCCTGCTGCTCGCGGACGTACTCGGCTTCGCCCTTGTTGAGTCCCTCGCTATGCAGCATCAATTCGAGCGCTGCCGCCCACGGCGAGGCTCGACTCACGAATCCGCCGACCTCACCCAGCGCACCCCGCACGAGTGGCCCCGCACGCCCCGCCGCCCCGCGCACGAACAGCCCCGTACGCTCCATCGCCCCACGTACGACCGGCCCCGCGCGCTCCACCATCTTGCCGGCGCCCGTCCATCCCCGTCCGACCGCGCCGCGGCCCCATTCCAGCATGGCGCCCGCCTTCTCGCCGACCCAGCCGGCCACCCGCTTGAGACCGCCGCCGAGCCGCTTCGCAAGGCCCGCCTTTGCGGCGCCGCCTTCCCCGGCCCCGGCTGCCTCGCCCACCGACTGCAGCGCCTCCGCCAGATCCTTGATCCCGCCGATCAGCTTGCCCCCGCCCAGCACCTTGAACGCGCCGATCAGCACCATGAGGCGCGTCGACCATCCGCCCGTGGCCGTATCGAGGGCCGCGAACTGATCCGCGACGAACAGCAGCCCCCCGCCCGCCATCTCGGCGCCCTTTCCGACCACGCCCGCGACTTCGCCGCCCCGCTTCTCGATCACCGCGCGATGCTCGTCGGTCCATTGCCGGAACTGCTTGAGCAGCGGCCCCGCGCTGTGCAGCAGCGCACCCTGCGCCTGCAGCGCCAGGTTGTCGTAAGTCACCCCCAGTTCGCGCAGTTCCGTCGCCGCCTGGTGCGCGTCGTCGGCCGTCTGGTTCAGGCCGGTCTTCTGCATCACCCCGCGATTGCGCGCGTACGACTTCGCGAAATCCCCGTCGCGCAGCGCGGACAGGGTCTTGTCATCGATCTCGAAGGTCTCGCCCAGCTTCCTCGCCTCGCCGGCCGGCAGCTTGTTCATGTGCGCGGCCATTTCAGCGAGCAGATCCGCCGAGTCGCGCAGCTGGCCCTTGGCATCGCGCGTCTGGATGCCCATCTTCTTCAAGAGGCCTTCGTTCGAGGGCGTCTTGCTCAGCGCATCCGACAGATTCCCGACGGCCTCCTCCGCCTCTTCGGTGGTGACGCCGACATCGCGCGCCGCATATTCGAACGCCTTCAGGTTCGCCGCCGAGGTGCCGGCGCGCCGCGACGCGAAATACAGGCTCTCGTACTTCTCGGCCACCGAGACCAGGCCTTCGCCCGCCTTCTTCGCGCCGTCCGAGATCTGCTCGAAGCCGCCCGCCGCAATATCGAGCACCTTCTGGCGCTTCGTCCCGGCGCCTTTGCGGCCCGCCGCGTCGTTCAGCTTCTCGACCTTCCCGGTCAGCGCGACCAGCTCGTTCCCGGCCTTCTTAGCGCCGTCCGAGACCTTCTTGAACAGATCGCCGACGCTCTTGGTCATCTCCTCGACGCTCGTCTTGAAGTCGTCGAGCTTCTTCTTGTCGCCCTTGTCGTCGAACCGGAACCGTGGAATGACCAGGGGTTCGCTCATCTCATAGGTGTCAGCCATGTTCCCGCTCCAGCTTGCGGCGCAGGGCCGCGTGGTTGTCCGCCCGGACGGCGAGCGCGTCGTTCAGCAACGCGACGTCGGCCAGATCCAGCGTCCCGTCCTTCAGGCTCTCGAACCTGCAGAGCCCCTCGAGGACGGGAGCGAGGATCCAGTCCTCGCCCCCGGGCAGCGTCCGGATCCAGCCTAGATCGCCGCCGGGCTGCTCGTTTGGCTGGTAAGCAGCCCGCGCATAAAAGGACCGAGATTGGCGATCACGACGCGCGCGACGAGCGGCAGCATCACGCCGAGATCGAGATCGTCGAACATCGCCGTCTGCTGGGCCGACGACCAGATGCGCGACCAGCCATGATCCTGGCGCCGCTCGACCACCGACAGGCAGGTGCCGAATACATACTCCGCATCCTCGTCGCGCAGGCCCGCGAGCGCATCCGCGAACGGCTGCAGCACCGGCGTCACGACATCGACCATCCGCAGCACGTCGCGCAGCGCGCCCGCGTCCTCCGCGGCGTCGGCCGCGCCCGCCGCCTCCGGCGCGTCGGCCGGCCCGCGGGCCGGGACGAGCGCGTCGTACCCGGTCGCGAACCGCATCAGGACCGGGATCAGCGACGGGATGATCGGTGCAATCCGGCGCGACACATGAAACTGCTGCAGCGCGCTCAGCTTGCCGACGGCGTAACGCTCGCCGTTCAGTTCGATTTCCGTCGCCATGGTCAGTACGCTCCGAGCATCCGGTCGATCTTGGCGGCGTCGAACACCCACTCGAGCACGTCGCCATCCTTCGCGTACTTGATGTCCGGCACCTTCTTGAACGCACAGGTTCGCGCCGTCGCGACATCGCCCGCGGCCGCCTGACCGATCGCGATGAGGTTCTTGCCCCAGAGACGGCTGTCGAGCGACTGGGCCTGATAGAGCGACATCAGCTTCGCGTTCGACGGCGAAGTCTTGAGCAGACGGATCGTCACCGTGCCGGACTTGTCGGCGTGCAGCGTGTGCATCACCTCGCCGTCGGCGCCGACGGTCATCGTGTTCTTGTCACCCGCGGCCGCGATGGTGATGCCTTCGTCCGCATTGCCCGAGCCGGAGCCCAGCGAAAAGACCCCGCCGGGGCCGACGAGCGTCGCGGTGACGTCCTGGAAACTGTAGGTTGCCATGTTGATTTCCTCTCCTTACCGGTTGACGTTGATGAGGATGTCGACGCTGTGAATCGCGCCGGCTTCCTTGGCGGCCACCTGGAACGGCACCGCCTTGCGCGCCTCGCGATCGGCCTGCGACTGCGTCGCGATCGGCGGCGTGTACACGTAGTAGCCCTTCTCCAGCGTGTCGCCCTGCGCGAGCGCGCCGAAACCGGCGCTGTTCCACACGCCAGCGGCGAGATAGCCGTTGTTCACCGCTGCCTCGCAGGCCGCCGAGATCTGCGCGGCGATCTGCGCGTTGCCGGCGTCGGTCTGCGGCACCTTGGTCGGGCTCTGGTACAACAGGTTGTAGACGTCGGTCTCGATCCGGTTGCGGAACCAGATCGCGTTGTAGACCGAGTCCGCGAAGATCCCGCTCGGCGTCACGCCCTGCTGGATGATCGACGTGTCGTTGCTGTACGCGACGAACACGTTGCAGCGCTTCGCCTGCAGCGCGTTCGCCTGCGACGTGGTCAGCGCCTCGGCCGCCACGGCCGGCTCCTGCTTGAACATCAGCGTGATCGTCGTGTTGTTGCCGTTGAAGTTCACGGTCAACAGCCGGCCGAGCAGCGACACCACCGCATACGGCGACGCGCTCGAATACTGCGCGACCGTGTACTTGAGCTTGAGCGCCTTGAGACGGCTCGCGAGATCGGTCGATACCGTGGCGTCGAGCGATTGCGGGTTCTGCGTCGTGACGCCGTACAGATGACGCTGGTCCGCCTCGATCAGGTTCGCGACCGCGATGTGCTGGTCGTCGGTGACCGACGCGTCGGCGATCGACAGGCCCAGGAACTGGTTCGCGAAGCGATCGAGGAACAGCGCGACGGCATCGGTCGGCTGCTCCGCCGCGATGCCCGCGACCGGCGCACCGGCGACGTCGCTCGTCAGGCCGAGCAGCGCCGACACGTCGGTGCCGGCCTGCGGCGCAGACGCATAGCCGACCGTCGATTTCGCGCCCGTGGTGCCCGACGTCGCGACGAACTGCTGGCCGGTCCAGGCGAAGGTCACGCCCGGCAGGGCCGCGTTGAGCACCGTGGCGACGCCGTTCAGGTTGGTTTGCGCCGAGAAGTCGAGGCCCGATGCGCTCTTCGCGGCGCCGTCGATCGACATCTTGAACGCGCCGGCCGTGATCGCACGCCAGACACTGAGGTCCTGCTGCGCCGCGGACAGCACGCCGCCGCGCAACGACCCGGCGGTCGCCGTTCTGGCCCAGCGCCCGATGCACAGGGCGCGCGGCTGCGGCGTCTGGTTGAAGTACAGGGCGGCCGCGACATACTCGGGCGCGTTGGTGCCGAAATCGGCCGTCACCGCATCGATACTGCCGT